>JADJQS010000001.1:0-157500 GCA_016712635.1 Gammaproteobacteria bacterium
TGCGGACGGGCTGGACGCGCTCATCATCACCGGCGCTAACGTGACCCAGCCCGACCTCGCCGCCGAGCCGTTCTGGGAGCCGCTCATCGAGGTGATCGACTGGGCCGCCGAGCATGTCACGTCGATCTTATGCTCCTGCCTCGCGACGCACGCCGTGCTGCAGTTCCTGCCACGGCCAGCACTGGCGGCGCTGCCTGGCGAAGCGGGGCGTGTATCCGCACCGCGTGGTGAACGCGCGCCACACGCTGGTCGCCGACGTGAACAGCCTGTTCGACGTGCACCATTCGCGCTTCAACGAGATCGGGCGCGACCAGTTCGAGGCGGCCGGCCTGCAGGCTCTGGTGGAGAGCGACGTCGCCGGCGTACACCTCGCGGTGAGCGATGACCTGTTCCGCTTCGTCTACTTCCAGGGCACCCGGAATACGACACCATCAGCCTGCTCAAGGAATACAAGCGCGAGGTGAAGCTGTACGCCCAGGGCCTGCGCGCGGACTACCCGCCGTTTCCGGATCATTACTTCACCGACAAGTCACAGGCGATCCTCGAGGAATACCAGGACCGCCTCGCCGCCGCGCAGGCCCGCGGCGGGCCGGTGCCGGAATTCCCCGAGGACCACGTCCGCCCGGCGCTGCACAACACCTGGCACGACACCGCCGAGGCGGTCATCGACAACTGGATCGGCAAGGTCTACGAGGTCACCCACCACGCGACCGCAAGCTGCCGTTCAAAGGCCGGCATCGACCCGGCGGACCCGCTGGGGTTGCGCGAAAGCGCTAGACACCGTCAGGATGAAACCCGGCGTTATCCGGGATTCCCCTGCGCTGCCGCTCAAGAAATCAGTCCTGAAGACTGATGATCGTCACCGGGCCGGTTGCGCCGTCCGAAACCCCGCAGCGCCGACCACCTCAGCGATACGAACAGCGCAAACACGAGCGCCTGCGTCGCCGCGAAGGGCGCCTCCTGCTGTGTCGGCGCCAATTGCACGAGCATGGGTGTCCTGGCGAAGAGCTGCACGACCAGCACGAAGACATTGAGATAGAGCGCCGCCACGGCGGTAATGACGTACGTCGCCCGCCAACCGCCCGCCAGTTCTTTCCAGTAGTAGGCCATGAGACTGACGGCCAGGACCGCGAGCGATATTGTCCCCACGACATGCGCCGGCGTGACTGCCGCGGACGGGAAACCGAATCCGCTCACGCTGGTGAGGATCGTGGTCGCGAGGAAGAGTGCGGCCCAGCCCTCCAGCCGCGCTCCGCCCATGAGTCCGCCCACGACGACGAGTCCCGCGATGATACCCAGGACGCTGATGACGACATGGAGCAAGGTGAACATCGGCAGATCGAACAGCATGGCATCCTCCCGTGATGGCCGTGAGCGCAATCCCCGGCGCGAACCTCCCTGTGAAGCAACAGGGAGGAATCCTCCCCTCATCGCCAGTTTATACCGCGCACGCCATGTCCTGGCCGCAGCACATCGGCGATTTCACCTTGCCGTGTCCGCCCGGACATTCCGAGACGGTACCGACTTGCTGTCGGCCGTGGTGATCGTGCCATGCTTGAGTTCCTTGCCGCATTTGCCGCACGTCATGCTGCCGATCGACATCCCGCACTTCTTGCACGTGTACCCCGCCATGATCGCACCTCCCGTTCAGTCGTGGAAAGAACCGCCGCCCGCAGGATGAAACAGGGATACTGTACTGCTTTTCCGCTCCGACCCCAACTATCCCGGCATTGCGCCGGAATAAGGCTGACGGAACGATCTGCCGGACCAGGCGCCCGGCGGAATCTTCGCGCGCATCGCCTTTCTGCGATCCAGCCGGTGCCCGTCGACGATAAAGGTGCCGTCGCCGACGGCATGCGGGGTTCGCTTTCCTTACGGTCAATGTCGAAATACGGCATCATGCCCTCGAGGACGACGATATTGTGTTTCCTGACGATATCGATGACCTTGCATTCGATGTTAGCCAGGCACTCCCGGATCAGCGGCGCCCGGACGTATTTACCCTTCACCGGGGTCAACCCGAACCGCGCGAACTTGTCGGTATCGGCGCCGGAACAGGTCCCCACGCCGACGACCGTATCGATCAGGTCCACCGTCGGGATCGCGATGACGCACTCACGCGTCTTCTTCAGCGCGGCATAGGAGTGATTCCAGGGACCCGTGGTGATGGCGAACAGCGGCGTGAAGTCCATCACCATGGTCCAGGAGATGGTCATGATGTTCGCCTTCTTCCCGTCGCGGGTCGTAATGAAAACGACCGGGCCGGCTTCCATCAGGGTGAAGGCCTTGCCGATCGGAATCTTCTTCATCACCTCACCCTCCCGTTCATCAATGTAGCCCGGATGAAGCGCAGCGAAATCCGGGAAGCTTATAAGCTATCTCGCGAAATTAGGGGCTCCGACCCCTTAATGTTACAGTTTCGGATTGGGCTTCCTTCAGACCCCGCCTCGCGGCGACGCCCTTGCCCTTCTCCTTGCCTTCGGCTCTGCGAATACCTGGCCATAGGACTTGCACCTATGAAGTAACGCGCCATGCCCGGCGCACACGCTCGCGCTCACCCGCGCGGCCGCAGGCCGCGTCGTGGTGAAGCGGATGGTTAGGTAGTGCCATTGTCGGTCTGTTCCTTGGTTTGCTGCGCCGCGGCAGCGCCCGATTCTTCGGATGAACTCTTGGTGACCAATGCAAGTTGTGCATCAAGCCCGGGATAGAGTTTAGATAAGTCACCAAACATAGCGTTGACAAGCAACACTGCGTCCGGAAGCACGCTGTTTTGAGTCCGTTGCATTGGCATAGGAATCCTGTGCAATCGATGCAACGGATTGAAGCAATGCGTCATGCACGAGTTTCGAACAGCACCCCATTGCGAATGGGCAAACGCAGAAGTCCACCCATAGTAAAGATCGTAATGGTCCTTTGTGCCGCAATCGTCTGACATCCTGCGCAGATCCGAATCGCACCAATGTCCGAGCTCTATATCAACGAACTCTTGGAAAAAGTCCTCATTCGAAAGTGTCTCTAATGTCTCGAGTCCTACAAAGGAAGGCGGAACTCCGGACGCTTCGTCGAGCTTTAGTAGAGACAGTTTTGCTTGGCCCGCGCCATATGCTCGATAGCGATTCCACAACTTGTGATCGTCGCTCTTGGCGAGGTAGGCAAGGTTAATGCGTGCCTCTACGAGTGCGCGCAGTAGCAGACGACCGGATATTCCTTGATCGTTGCGAGCGAAGAGCATCTCAGATGCCAGGGCCAAGCCATACGAAACGAGCCCGAACGCGCCGTCATGTCGTGCATCGACCCCCGTCGTTGTGACGGTGGACACCCAATGATCAACCAATGCGTTGTCTGTCGCGACAAGTTTGTCGAAGGTCGCGCGATAGTCGTAGACAGCCTTATTCGTACGGTCTAGGGGTCGCGGAGTGCAATTTGTTCTCGCGAGGCACTCCGACCAGAAGAGACGGCTCCAATCTGTCGCTTGCTCACATGACACAGAGCAGAAGGCAAGTTCAGTCGATCGAATAGTCGGTCGTACCTTTCGCATGTCACCACGGTTCGGATACTCGATGAGCTCAGCTACTGTTTCTCGGCCCTCTGGGCCGAAGTAGATCAATCCCAGAGCCATCTTGAAGATTACTGTGAGCCAACGAACATCGGTGGACTCTTGGGACTGATGATCTAGCGTGAGGAGCACTCCTTGGGCGAGAGTCTGCAAATCCGCGTCCTGCAGTTCGGAGGCGATGTACTTCCTCCAGGTCTCTCTCCGGGGCAATCCTTCAAGAATTAGCAGGGGGCGCAGCGCAGCATATCCGAGAGGATGCTTCGATACCTCCTTCACAATTGTTTCAATGAAAATCTCGGGCATCTTCCCGAGAGCTGAGTGTGCAAGCGACCAATCTTTGATATCGGGAGTCTCGCGATGGGAGAACCCGCTTTCTGCGATCTTGCGAAAGATAGAGATTACCTCAAGCCTTGGAATCACAGCAATCACGAGGCACGCCCAAAGCATCTCTGGCAGGCGATCATTTACCCACGACTGGGGTGACAGAGCCGAGAGTTGATTAAAGGGCGGTACGAGTCGCTTTCCTACGCGCTTATGTTGATCAAGCGAGCTTGTATTCCGACTGCGACGATGCCGAGACTTTCGTTTCTTAGACATTGGACTGGGCAGTGGTGCTTTTGGCACTACCTAACTGCCACAATAAGGCGCGCCGCGGAGCGGCGTCGCAGTGAGCGAAGCGAACGACTTGATTGCGTTGTTAGGCGCTAGTTTATGGCGCATCTCTAGTTTTCCATACTCGGATTCTCGCCAATTTATCTTTATCATCAAACTCCCAGAATGCCGTCACTGAAGTTTCAAGCGGTACACCTTGATATTTGCCCAACTCTCCCCGAATGTACTTACCTGTAGTGTGTTCATTGCTACCTTGTAAACGGGCGTCATACCACCCATTCTGTGACGCGATATGTCTCACATCCAGGAAACTGCTGCCAAGTGGCGTAGTATTCTCTAACCAGCTCCTAACCAGTGGCTCAGGCCGTCGTAACGGATTCAACCATGACAATGCGACAAATGATATTGCGACAGCAATAACTGCTATGCCGAGTTTTCGTACCATGTAGCTTAGCGCCTAACGAATTAACTAACGGGCGCGCCGTCTTTCGGCGCGTCCGTGTTGAGTGAATGGTTGGGCGGCAGCGTCCTCATGGCGCAAACCCTTTCACGCTCCATACAAGAAAGGCGAACGTCCACAGTAGAGGCTGAGCAAATGATATCGGGATTAACGTCATGAGCAGCCACCGCTTGCGCGACTGTTTAAGGAACAACCATGCACCAACAACGCAGAAACCGAAGACGGCATAGCTCAGTCTAGATACACCTTCAATCACGACCATGGATAAGCCGCTGTCATACAGAATTTGTTCAATATTTGGAAGCGCTGATGAGGCCAAAGCCGAAACGATTAGTGCAGGCACAACCCCTCGACCACCGACGCGGTGCTCCCCAAGGCGAGAAAACGCGACGTATGCGATGAAGCCGCCCACTACGGCCGCAATTACAGGAAGAAAAAGGGGATACAGAAACATCTACGGGCTTACTCCCTCTGCCGCCCAACGCCGCTGTTCAGCGGCGAATTTGTTGTGGCGCAGCTTTTGCGCCTTTTGCAAAAGGTGTGACACGGCAAATTCGTCCGTTTGGAACGCCTTGTTAGCGGCTTGCAGTACTCTGCTCCATCGGAGAAGAGAAATCTTACGCTGTACTTCCTTAAAGCGAGGTTGGGAACCACTCTAGCAGCTGCTTTCGCTCGCGAGTCAAAGTCCGAGGCCACTAAAATTCCTCTGACGCCAGCACCATCTTGCTCCGCGATGATGTCCCCCATATAGCTCAATATCTGCGCCACGGCCCGCGGCCCTGCAACTCCGGTTTTCAGTTCAATGACGACGGTGACACCCGATTGATCGCGCGCTGTGATGTCTATGAAGCCTGACTCCACCGACCGCTCCGCCCCATCGTCGATGATGGTCAATCCGGATTCCAATTGGTCAATCCTTGAGCGAAGAGCCGCCTGCATATCTCTCTCGAGACCAATCCTTTGGGTAACTTCCTCGTCTGGCACTACCGCACGTGCAATTGGTGTCGGTTCATCAATGACATCCGCAGGCGCCATTAGGGGGTCGTTTCGGAATAGTCGATATCTTCGTACGGCATCACGGTACGACGCCAAATTCGAATACAGGTCACCGTTGATCGGAATATTCGTGGGATTCGGCCGGCCAACTTGCTTATCGTTTGCCGAGTACTGCAAAGCCGCAATAACACTTTCAAGTCTATCGGTCTCGTAGTGTGTGTCGAGATCACCAAAATATTCTTCGACCCTTCCTGCGCGATGCAGTTGAGCAGTAATTGTCCCTGGTTGATATCTCTGCTGATCGAGCCACTGCTCGTACTGTTCCTTTCTCATGCTGCTTACTCTGGTTTGTGCTCTGGGCCGCTAACGTCGCAATTCACCGGAGGCAAAAAGCATAGCTACGATCGAGCGACGCTTTTTGACGTCCGCGTGAAATTGCCTTGTTAGCTGTTGTTGCTATCATTTAACCAAAAACTCCCCATCAGCTTTTCCAATAACAATCTTTGGTTTTTCTCCATTAAATGGAACTTCAACAACCCAAACTCCTGTAAATATTGGAGTTGACACCTTTGTGAAGTGCCACGAAAGTAATGACTTTACAGAATTGATAATTACAGGAATGTCCTGAAGAATATTATTGATACCTTTATCGTTTCCCCAAGGGTTATCAGCATGTAGAAATTTACCTAATCGATCATAAAACGATGAAAACTGTTTTTTGGTTAGTGCTCCATCCTCTCTTTTATCAAAATGCCATCTCCCTGGGCCTTTGCTAATAGGTGAAGAAACTGGCTTTGGATAAAAGTCCTTATTTATTTTCGAGAGCATCTCTAAAATTTTACCTGCGTGATAGTCCCTCGTGTAATCTGACTGTCGATCTGCTTTAGCACGGTACTCTTTATATTCTTTTTTATTTGGGGCAATTGCAGCATACGCAACGCACTCAAGAGATTTGCGCATTTGCAATATAGCGGACTCAAGAAAATATACGTTTCCTGATTCTTTATGGAATTCCAAAAACACCTCACATGCCCTGAGCCGATCAAGACATTCTTCCACTTTTCCAAGATAAATCTTCTGTAATTGAATTTCACTCATAACTTATACAGCTAACGTTTGAGTTGAGGGGCCGCACGGCAGCGCAGCTGGCGGGCAGACCCAGTGAGCAAAGCGAACGACTCGAACGATTTGTTAGGCCACGGTTGGTTCATGCTGTAAATACCACCAAAGTACCCACAAGGCGACGAGAATAGGAAAAAGTAGTTTTCCATAAAACAATTTTTTCTGTGCAGTGGGCAAGTAACGATCGCTATAGTATGGCCACCAAGGATCCATCCATAACAGTAGGCTGAAGAACTTCCCTTTTTCCTCAGGCTTGGCCTGAGCATATGCAACAAAGCCAAAACGCCGTAAACTACACTGAGAACGCACGCTACTAGTAATGTAATTGTCAAATAAGGCATTGGGTAGTGGCCTAACGTCTGACATAACCGGCGCTGCGCGGCTTCATCGCGCAGCGTCCGTGTTGATGGATGGGTTGGGCATCACATTGGATACCACGCGAAGTGAGCCACGCAGCGGCAAGAAACTAAGGAGGTTGCTCCATGTGCCAATAGTTTTCCAGCAACCGTTACTTGGGGCTTGAAGCTCCGCCTTCACGTAACGCTTGCCACGATAGTGCTCTAGAACACGAAATTGGCCCGATAGGAAGCCAACGACGGCTGCAATGTATTCGTCTACGCGCGATGGCTTTGTGCAAGGGAACCACTCCAGCCAGAAATGGCTGACTGAGAAATGCAGTTCATCGTTGTTTTGAAGCGCGAGCCACACTTCGTGGTTTAGCTCAGGCTGCACGGGCAAGCGAAAGCTCAGTTCGACGGGTGCCTCAGGTTCCTCAATCATTCGGAGGGAAGGAAAACGAGCGGCTATTTCAGCAATAGCTTTACGTGCAATAGCCATCTCGGCGGTCGGATTCATGATGCCCAACAGTTAATTAGACGGAATCGTTGATATTGGTGATAGGCCGATTCCGTATAGCACACCTCACCCATTCCCAACCCCTTGCTCCCCAAGATATCAACTCCATCAAACACAGCGTCGCGATACGTTAGTACATCACACCCGGCTTCCTGATTCGCGTACCCGGTCGCCCGCTGCAAGCCAGATATTTGACGACTACTTTATATAGGTGACCGCCCCATCACAAGGATGACGGACATAACCCGACGCGGGTAATAACTTCGTATTATTACAACGCCAGCGTCACCCGCTTGACGCCGTCGTCGGCGGCCACCCCGCTGATGCGGAACCCCAGCGCCTCCGCCAGCGCGAGCATCTCGGTGTTCTGCGCCAGCACCTCGCCCTCCATGGTGTCGAGGCCGCGCACGCGCGCGATCTCGATCAGGCGCTGCATCAGGCGGTGGCCGATGCCCTTGCGGTGCCAGGCGTCGGCGACGACGATGGCGAATTCGCAGGAGCGGCGGTCGGGGTTGACGACGTAGCGCGCCACGGCGACTTCGCGCTCCTGGTCGCCATGGCTGACGACGGCGATCAGCGCCATCTCGAGGTCGTAATCGATCTGCGTGAAGCGCACCAGCATCTCCGGGGTCAGCTCCTGCAGGCTCTGCATGAAGCGCAGGTATTTTGCCTCGGGTGACAGTCCGCGCACGAACGCCTGCTCGATGCGCGCATCCTCGGGGCGGATCGGCCGCAGCGTGACGTCGGTGCCGTCGGGGAGCTGGTAGGAGAGGGCGAGGTCGGCCGGATAGGGGTGGATCGCCATGTGGGCGTAGGGCCGCGTGGCCGGCGCGGGAAAGGCGACGCGCACGCGCGCATCGAGCGCCAGCACACCGCGGTCGTCGACCATCAGCGGGTTGATGTCGAGCTCGCGCAGTTGCGGCAGCTCGCACACCAGATCCGACACGCGCCGCAGCAGCGTGACCAGCGCGGCGATGTCCGCCGGCTTCATGCCGCGGAAGGCCTGCAGCAGCCCATACACGCGCGCGCCGGCGATCATCTCGCTGGCGATGAAATCGTTGAGCGGCGGCAGCGAGACGACGCGGTCGCGCAGGATCTCCACCATGGTGCCGCCGGCGCCGCAACTGATCGCGGGCCCGAACACGGGATCAGACACCACGCCCACCAGCAGCTCGCGCGCGTTCGGATTGCGGTACATCGGCTCGATGGTCACGCCGCGGATCACCGCCTCGGGCCGCTGCCGCCCGACCGACTCGACCAGGTCCTTGAAGGCGTGACGCACCTCCGCCGCACCGGCGACGTCGAGGCGCACGCCGCCGACGTCGGACTTGTGCGAGATCTCCGGTGAATCGATCTTGAGCGCGACCGGGAAACCGAGGTTCTCCGCCACCACCAGCGCCTCGTCGGCGTCGCGCGCCGCGACGGTGGGCACCACCGGGATGCGGAACGCGCGCAGCAGCGCCTTGGCCTCCAGCGGCGTCAGCACCTCGCGCCCCTGCGCCAGCGCACCCTCCACGATCAGGCGTGCGCCCTCGACGTCCGGCGCCTCATGATAGGAAAGCGGTCCCGGCACCTGCAGCAGCAACTGCTGGTTGCGGTGATAGGCGGCGAGATAGGAGAACGCCTCGACCGCCTCCTCCGGCGTGTCGAAGTGCGGGATCCTGTGGCGCGCGAACAGCGCCCGCGCATCCTCCACCTGGGTGTCGCCCATCCAGCAGGTCAGCACCGGTTTCGCGCTGTCCGCCGCGGCATCGACCACCGCCTGCGCGGCCTCGAGCGGATGCGTCATCGCCTGCGGCGTCAGCATGGCGAGTACGCCGTCGACCCCGGCATCGGCGAGGCAGACTCCGACCGCCTGGCGATAGAGTCCCGGTCCCGCGTCGCCGAGCAGGTCGATCGGGTTGCCGCCCGACCAGCGCGCGCCGAGCGCCGCACCGAGGTCACGCGCGGTCGCCTCGCCCGGCGCCGCCAGCGCGACATCCTTCTCCGCGGCGCGGTCCGCCGCCATGACGCCGGGGCCGCCGCCGTTGGTGACGATCGCCAGCCGGTTGCCATACGCGTGGAACCGTCCGCTGGCGAGGATCTCCGCGGCGGCGAACATCTGCTTGACGGTATAGGCGCGCACCGCGCCGGCGCGGCGCAGGGCCGCGTCGAACACGTCGTCGCCGCCGACCAGCGCGCCGGTGTGCGACAGCGCCGCGTGCGCGCCCTCGCCGTGGCGCCCGGCCTTGATCACCACCACCGGCTTGAGTCGCGCGGCCGCGCGCAGGCCGCTGAGGAAATTGCGCGCGTCGTGCACGCTCTCGATGTAGAGCAGGATGCCGCGGGTGGACGCGTCGAGCGCGAGGAATCCGAGCAGGTCGCCGAAATCTACGTCGACGGCATTGCCGAGCGAGACCACGGCGGAGAAGCCGACCTCGCGCGCCTGCGCCCAGTCGAGGATGGCGGTGCACAGCGCGCCCGACTGCGAGACCAGCGCGAGCTGCCCGGCCGGCACCTGGTTGTTGCTGAAGGTGGCGTTCAGGCCGTGGCGCGGGACCATGATGCCGAGGCAGTTCGGCCCGACCAGGCGCACGCCGTGCGCGCGCGCGGCGTCGCGCACCTGTTCCTCCAGCGAGCGCCCGTCCCCGCCGATCTCGCCGAAACCGGCCGACAGCACCACCGCGGCGCGCACCCCGGCCTCGCCGCACTGGCCAATGATACCGGGCACGGTGGCCGCGGGTGTCGCGATCACCGCCATATCGACCGGCGCGCCGACGGCGCCCAGCGCGGGATAGCAGCGGAGGCCCTGCACGGTCTCGTACTTGGGATTGACCGGATAGAGGCCGCCGGCGTAGCCACCCTGCCGCAGGTTGCGCAGCACGATCTCGCCGACCGCCTCCGCCCGCTCGGTGGCGCCGAACACGGCGACCGACTGCGGATCGAACAGGCGGTCGAGGTAGTGGGGACCCATATAAAAGACGGAGAGGTGTGTGGCGTTAGGTGTGAGGAGTCAAGAATGAATCACGTCCAGACGTTCGCCTAACGCCTCACACCTCACCCCTCACGTTTCACTCCGGCCACTCCAGCGTGTAGTCGAATGCGGCCGTGCGCGCCTGGCCGGCGCAGGTGAACGTCACCTCGATGCGCCAGTCGCCGCCCATGGTGTATTCGGACGAGGCGCCGGTGTAGACTCCGCCGCCTGTGTCTCCCATGGTCACGACGGTATTGTCGCTCGACATCTCCATACCAGGCATGTGTTGCCGGAATGTGACGACGCAACCTTCCGCGGGCTCGCCATCCTGCACCAGGCTGAGCCTGAGTTCACCCGGCGCGCCCACCTGCAGCGGCGCGGGTTTCGTCTGCAGCGCGGCCGTGTAGCCGTCGACCGTCGTCGTCTGCGCGCCGCCCCAGCCGGAACACGCCGTCAGCCATAATGCTCCCGATAATATCCCGGTTCGTCTCATAGCGTCCTCAATGCGGTTTAGCCTGGATCAGTTCGATGCGGTACCCGTCGGGATCCTCGACGAAGGCGATCACGGTGGTGCTGTGTTTCATCGGGCCCGCCTCGCGCACCACCCTGCCTCCGCGGCGCTTGATCTCGGCGCAGGCGGCGTAGGCATCGTCCACCTCGACGGCGATGTGGCCGAAGCCGGTGCCGGGCTCGTAACGCTCGGTGCCCCAGTTGTATGTCAGTTCGATGACAGCCCCGTCGGATTCGGGACCGAAACCGACGAAGGCGAGGGTGAACTTGCCGTCGGGGTACTCCTGCAGGCGCAGCAGGCGCATGCCGAGCACCTCGGTGTAGAACTTGAGCGAGCGGTCGAGATCACCGACGCGGATCATGGTATGGAGAATGCGCATGCGGCCAGTGTACGGGCAAACGCCGCCCGAGAAAAGTGCGGCGCGGGGACGCCGTTACTCGTGGCGCAGCGCCTCGATCGGGTCCAGCCGCGCCGCGCGGCGCGCGGGGAAATAGCCGAACAGCACGCCGATACCGGCCGAGAACAGGAAGGACAGCAGGTTGATGCCGGGCTGGAACAGATACGGCACCTGCATCACCTGGGCCAGCACGAAGGAGGCGGCGGTGGCGAGCAGCACGCCGATCAGTCCGCCCAGCGCGGCGAGCACCACGGCCTCGATCAGGAACTGCAGCAGCACCTCGTATTCGAGCGCGCCGATCGCGAGGCGCAGGCCGATCTCGCGCGTGCGCTCGGTGACGCTCACCAGCATGATATTCATGATGCCGATGCCGCCCACCAGCAGGCTGACCGCGGCGACCGCGCCGAGCAGCGTGGTCATCACCCGGGTGGTGCTCGACATGGTATCGGCGATCTGGCGCGTGTCGAGTACGTTGAAATTGTCGATATCGGCGGCGGACAGTTTCCGGCGCTCGCGCAGCAGCGCGGTGACGGCCGCCTGCACCTGCGCGCTGTCGGCCCCTTCCTCCATCGACACCAGCAGGGTGCGGACATTGAGGTTGCCGGTCACGCGGCGCTGCACGGTGCGCAGCGGCAGCACGACGATGTCGTCCTGATCCATGCCCATGGCGCCCTGCCCCTTCGCTGCCAGCAGGCCGATCACGACGCAGGAGAACTGCTTGACGCGGATGCTCTGCCCCAGCGGGTCGGCGCCGCCGAACAGCTCGCGCCGCACCGTGGCGCCGATGACGCACACCGCCGCGCCGGCGCGCTCCTCCGCCGCGTCGTAGATGCGGCCGCCGGCCAGCTTCCAGTTACTGATGTCGAAGTAATTGGCGCTGGAGCCGCTGGCGCTGGTGGACCAGTTGTTGGCGCCGTAGACCACCGTGACGGTGGACGTCACCTGCGGCGCCACCGCCCGGACGCCGCCGATCTGGGTCGCGATCGCCGTTGCGTCGGCCTCCTTGAACGGCGGCGCGCCGAAACCGCCGCCGCCCGGCCCCAGGCGCTGGCCCGGACGGACCATGAGCAGGTTGCTGCCCAGGCTGGAGATCTGGTCCGACACCGCCTGCGTCGCGCCGCGCCCGAGCGTCACCATGGTGATCACCGCGCTGACGCCGATGACGATGCCGAGGGTGGTGAGGAACGAACGCAGCAGATTGCGGCGGATCGCCCGCAGCGCCAGCAGCAGCGCGTTCCACCACATCAGACGGCCCCCGCACGTTCGCCCGCGGCCGCAGCGGCGGGCTGCGCGCCATCGTGATCGATGCGGCCGTCGACGAAACGCACGATGCGGCGCGCATAGGCGGCCATCTCGGCCTCGTGCGTCACCATCAGCACGGTGATGCCACGCTCCGCGTTGAGCGCGCGCACCAGTTCCATGATTTCGTGGCTGCGCCGGGTGTCGAGATTGCCGGTCGGCTCATCCGCCAGCAGCACCGCGGGCCGGGTGACGATAGCGCGCGCGATCGCGACGCGCTGCTGCTGTCCGCCCGACAACTCGGCCGGGGTGTGGTGCTCCCAGCCCGCCAGCCCCACCGAGGCCAGCGCCTCGCGCGCGGCGGCACGGCGCGCGGCCGCGCCCTCTCCGCGATAGAGCAGCGGCAGCTCGACGTTCTCCTGCGCGGTGGTGCGCGCCAGCAGGTTGAAGCCCTGGAACACGAAGCCGAAGTAGCGTCGGCGCAGGCGTGCGCGCTGGTCGCGCGTGAGGCGCTCGACGTGGGCGCCGCGGAACAGGTAGTCGCCGCCGGTCGGCGAGTCCAGGCAGCCGAGGATGTTCATCATCGTCGACTTTCCCGAGCCGCTCGGCCCCATGATCGCGACGAAGCTCCCGGCCGCGATGTCGAGATCCACCCCGCGCAGGGCCTGGAAGGCGGCGATGCCCTGGCCATACACCTTGGTGACACCGCGCAGCCGGATCAGCGGCGCGGCGGCATCCTGCCCGTTCGCCGGCGCGGCATTCACGATGCCCCCGCCGCCCGCCGCCCGGTGATAACCTCCATGCCGGGCTGCAGTTGCTCACTTCTGACCTCGGTCAGGAAGCCGTTGCTCACGCCGGTCTCCACCGGAACGGCGACAGCCGTGCCGTCGCGCAGCACCCACACCTGCCGCCCCACCACGACCCTGTCGTTGACGGTCCTGCTCTTGACACCGGTACGCGGCGGACGCGGCATCAGGCTCGACACCAGCCCGCCGCCGTCCTGCTGCGGCGCCGAGTCGGTATCCGCGCCGTCCGCCGGCGTGAAGCGCAACGCCGCATTGGGCACCAGCAGTACACCCTGGCGCTCGGTGGCCGTGATCTGCGCCGTCGCCGTCATGCCCGGACGCAGGCTGAGATCGGCGTTGTCCACCGCCAGCACGGTGACGTAGGTCACCACGTTGTCCTGGGTCGTCGAGCCGTAATCGACCCGGGTCACGGCGGCGGGATAATCGCGATTGGGATAGGCGCTCACGGTGAAGGTGGCGCGCTGCCCTTCGCTGACCTGTCCGACGTCGGCCTCGTCGACATTGACCTCGAGTTTCATCTGGGCCAGGTCCTCGGCCAGGGTGAACAGTATCACCGCCTGCAGCGAGGCGGCGACGGCATTGCCGGGATCGACCGAGCGCGCCAGCACCACGCCGTTGATGGGCGAGCGGATGGCCGCCTTGGAGAGGTTCGTATCGGCGGAGCTGAGCGCGGCGCGCGCCTCGGCCACACCGGCGCCGGCACTGGCCTCGTCCGCCAGCGCGCGCTGCAGGGCGGCCTGGGCGGCGGCCAGCTCGGATTGCGAGGGAACCTGGCCGCCGGACAGGCGCGACACCTCTTCCAGACGCGCGAGGTTGTCGCGCGCCTCGCTCGCCGTGGCGGCGGCCTGCCGCACCGTGGCCTCGGCCGCGGTCAGCGCCGCGCGCGCCTGTGTGACCTGATCGTTCAGTTTGGCGGTATCAAGCTCGACCAGGACCTGTCCCTTCTTCACGCGATCGTTCACATCCACCAGCACGCGCGCAACCGTACCGGACAGCTCGCTGCCGATGTCCACCTGATTGGTCGGCTGCAGGATGCCGTTGGCGGTGACCTGCACGGTGAGATCTCCGCGCGTCACGGCTGAAGTCATGTAACCCGGCAGCGCGTCGGCGCGCCGATGTCCCTGCCACAACAGGATGCCGATGATCACCGCGACGATCAGCGCGCCCGCGCTCCAGGGCCCGGGCCGGCGCCACCATGGTCGCGCGTCGCTATCGCCGATCAGTTGGTCGATGTCCCCGCTGGAATCGGGGGTCGTGGAATTCTGCGTCACCATCAGGTACTCCCTTGCGCCGCCACCGGCGGTGCGTCATCGAGATCATCGTCGGCGGCGGCGGGCGTCCAGCCGCCGCCCAGCGCCTTGTACAGGCGGACGTAATCGGCGCCGAGTTCCGCCTCGGTGCCGGCCACGCCGTCCTGCGCGCTGAGCAGCGTGCGCTGCGTCTCGAGCACCGTCTGGAAATCTATCAGTCCGCTCGCGTAGCGGTTGTCGGCCAGCAGCGCGGCATTGCGCGCCGCCTCCGCCGCACGCCGCTGCGCCGCCAGTTGCTCGCGCGCCTTGCGCAGCGCGACCAGCGCATCCTCGACATCCCGCAGCGCGGTCAGCACGACGGCGCGGTAATCCTCCTGCGCCTCGTCGAGCACCGCCTGGCGCACGCGCACCTGGGCGCGGCGGCCGCCGTTGTCGAACACGGGCAGGCTCACGCTCGCGAGCAGCGAACGCAGCACCGCTCCGCCCTCGGACAGGCCCGCGACGGTGAGCGCGCTGAGACCGAGTGAACCGCCGAGCGAGAACGAGGGCAGCCGGTCCGCCGTCGCCTGGTCCACGCGCGCGGCGGCTGCGACCACCTGCGCCTCGGCGGCGCGGACATCGGGGCGCTGGCGCAGGGTCTCGGCCGGGATGACGAGCGCCAGATCCTCCGGCGCCGCGGGCAGCGGAGCCGTCGCCGACAGGGCGGCCGGCGAAGTGCCCGGCGACTGCCCGGCGAGCACGGCGAGGCTGTTCAGGGTCTGGGCGATGCCCGTCTCGAGCACCGGCAGTTGCGCCCGCGTCTGTTCGACGGCGGCGCGCGCCTGCTCCACCTCCAGCGAGGTCACCAGGCCGGCCTGGGCGCGCCACTGCGTCAGGCGCAGTGTCTGCTCCTGGCTGGCGAGGTTTTCACGCGCGATGTCGAGCCGCGCCTGCAGGCCGCGCAATTGCAGGTAGGCCACCGCCACTTCGGCGGCCACCGATACGCGCGTGTCGGCCAGGCTGCCGACGCTGGCCTCGACGTCGGCATCGGCCGCGACCACGCCGGAACGCGTGGCGCCAAAGATGTCGGGCTCCCAGCTCGCGTCGAATCCGGCGCGATACTGGCTGACCGCGCTGTCGCCACCCGACTTGCTGCGCTGCGCCGAGGCGGACGCGGTGACGGCAGGCCCCAGTCCCGCCGCGGTCACATCGCGCTGCGCGCGGGCCTGGCGCAGACGCGCGCGCGCAGCCCGCACGTCTGTGCTGGCCACCAGGGAGCGCGTGACGAGATCAGTCAGCACGGGATCATTGAAGCGCATCCACCATTGCGCGAGCGTGGCGGAGGCCGCATCGGCGGCGGCCGGCACCCCGTCGCTCCAGGCGGCGGGCACAGTGACGCCGTGGTCCGGTGTCAGGCGCGCGGAGGGCGCGGCGGCACATCCCGGCAGGGCGATGATGATCGCCGCGAACCAGCCCGCCCAGGTGGCATGACATATGAGGATGCGAGGGAATGCGAACGGGTGTTTCATCGGATCTGCGCGGATAACCGTCCTGCCTTGTTCAGAAAAACCGTCCCGGTTGCGGCGCGATCCGCGGACGCCCGGCGCGGCCGGGCCGCGCTCGGGCGCCTTCTCACCCTCAGGTGAGCGGGCGTCGCTTGCGCGCCGCGATGCGCATGCGCAGGGCGTTCAGCTTGATGAAGCCGCCCGCGTCCTTCTGGTCATAGGCGCCGGCGTCGTCCTCGAAGGTGGCGATGGTCGCGTCGAACAGCGAGTCGGTCTTTGAATCGCGGCCGGTGACGATGACGTTGCCCTTGTACAGCTTGACGCGCACCCAGCCGTTGACGTGCTGCTGCGTGTGGTCGATCAGCGTCTGCAGCGTGACCCGCTCGGGACTCCACCAGTAACCGTTGTAGATCAGGCTGGCGTAGCGCGGCATCAGGTCGTCCTTCAGATGGGCGACCTCGCGGTCGAGCGTGATCGATTCGATGGCGCGGTGCGCCTTGAGCAGGATGGCGCCGCCCGGGGTTTCGTAGCAGCCGCGCGACTTCATGCCGACGTAGCGGTTTTCCACCAGGTCGAGGCGGCCGATGCCGTGCTTGCCGCCGAGCCGGTTGAGTTCGGCAAGCAGCGCGTGCGCGGGCATGCGCTTGCCGTTGAGCGCGACGAGGTCGCCGCGCTCGAATTCGAGGTCGAGGTATTCGGCGGCATCGGGCGCCGCCTCCGGCGACACCGTCCAGCGCCACATCGACTCCTCGGCCTCGGCGGCCGGATTCTCGAGGTGACGGCCCTCGTAGCTGATGTGCAGCAGGTTGGCGTCCATCGAATAGGGCGAGCCGCCCTGCTTGTGCTTCATATCGACCGGGATGCCGTGCCGCTCGGCGTAGGCCAGCAGCTTCTCGCGCGACAGCAGGTCCCACTCGCGCCACGGCGCGATGATCCTGACGCCGGGCTTGAGCGCATAGGCGCCGAGCTCGAAGCGCACCTGGTCGTTGCCCTTGCCGGTGGCGCCGTGCGAGATCGCGTCCGCGCCGGTGATGTCGGCGATCTCCACCAGCCGCTTGGCGATCAGCGGGCGCGCGATCGAGGTGCCGAGCAGGTATTCGCCTTCATATACGGTGTTGGCGCGGAACATCGGGAACACGAAGTCGCGCACGAATTCCTCACGCAGGTCGTTGATGTAGATCTCGCGCACGCCCATCGCCTCCGCCTTGCGCCGCGCCGGATCGAGTTCCTCGCCCTGGCCGATGTCGGCGGTGAAGGTGACGACCTCGCAGCCGTAGGTGTCCTGCAGCCAGCGCAGGATGACGGAGGTATCGAGTCCGCCGGAATAGGCGAGGACGACTTTCTTTATATCTGCCATTGTCTTATCCGTAAGGAGTAAAGGGTTAGCGGTGAGGTGTAGTTTACCGCAACCCAAAAACATTGGGGACAGCTTTCATGGGCGATCGGGGACAGATTTGAAATCTGTCCCCGGGGCTTCGGTTTCCAGCGAACCTCGGTCATGCCTGCAGGATAGTCGGGCGCGACGCAAGCGTGGGTCAGCGGAAGGTAAAAATGTGTAAATCCGATTAAGAATCTGGGGACAGATTTCAAATCTGTCCCCCGTAGGGGGGCCGCTGCCTGGTTACGCCTTCGCGGCCTATTTGCGCTTCGGTGCGTAGATGTCGGTGCAACTGCCTTCGGCGACCTCGGCGGCGAAACTGAAGGTCTCGGACAGCGTCGGGTGCGGGTGCACCGTCAGCGCAATGTCCGCGATATCCGCCCCCATCTCCAGCGCCAGGACCGCCTCCGCAATCAGCTCGCCGGCGTTCGGGCCGACCATCGCGGCACCGATGATCCGGTGCTGCGCATCGAACAGCACCTTGGTCATGCCCTCGTCGCGCCCCAGCGACAGCGAGCGACCGCTCGCGGCCCACGGGAACACGCCTTTTTCGTAGGCGATGCCCTCGGCCTTGCACTGGTCCTCGGTCTTGCCCATCCACGCGACCTCGGGATCGGTGTACGCCACCGCCGGGATCGTCCGGGCATCGAAGTAGGACTTCAGGCCGGCGATCACCTCGGCCGCGACCTTGCCCTCGTGGGACGCCTTGTGCGCCAGCATCGGCTGGCCGATGACATCGCCGATCGCGAAGATGTGCGGCACATTGGTCCGTTGCTGTTTGTCGGCCGCGATGAACCCGCGTTCGTCGACACGGACGCCGGCCTTGTCGGCTGCAATCAACAAACCGTTCGGGCTGCGGCCGATCGCGACCAGCACCTGATCGAAGGTATCGCTGGCCGGTGCGTCCTTGCCCTCGAAACGGCACACCAGCCCGTCGGCGGCCGGTTCGATCGCAGTGACCCTGGTATTCGTGAAAATGGCCTCGTAGCGCTTCTTGATCCGCCGCTCCAGCGGCCGCACCACATCGCGGTCGGCACCGGGGATCAGACCGGGCGACAACTCGACGATCGTGACCTTGGCGCCCAGCGCGTCAAAGACCGTCGCCATCTCGAGGCCGATGATGCCGCCGCCGACGACCAGCAGCCGGCCCGGCACCTGCCGGATCTCCAGCGCGTCGGTCGAATCCATGACCCGGGGGTCATGCCACGGGATGAACGGCAGCTTCGTGACCCGCGAGCCGACCGCGATGACGCAATACTGAAAACCGATCACGGTCCTGCCGCCGTCGGCAGCCTCGACCTCGATCGTATGCGGCGACGTGAACCTGCCGTAGCCCTGCACGATCCGGACCTTGCGCTGGCGCGCCAGCCCTTTCAGACCGCCGGTCAGCTTGCCGACCACGGCATTTTTGTGGGCGCGCAGCTTGTCGAGGTCGATCTCGGGCGTGTTGAATCCGACGCCGATGTCGTGGAACTCCGCGGCCTCGTTGATCACCTGCGCGGTATGCAGCAGCGCCTTGGACGGGATGCAGCCGACATTCAGGCACACGCCGCCGATGTCCGGATAGCGCTCGATCAGCACCACCTGTTTGCCGAGGTCGGCGGCGCGGAACGCCGCCGTGTAGCCACCCGGTCCGGACCCGAGCACGACGACCTCGGCCTCGATGTCGACCTTGCCGTGGTGGGTTGCGGCGGCCGGCGCCGGTGTCACGACAGGCGCCTGATCCGGCCGGGCCGGCTGCGCCGCCGCCTTGCCCGGCGGTGCGGCCGACGGGGCCGCGGCGGCGGTCTCCAGCGTCAGTATCGAACTGCCTTCCGCGACCTTGTCACCGAGCGCCACCAGCACCTGCCTGACGACGCCGGCCTGCGGCGACGGGATCTCCATCGAGGCCTTGTCGGACTCGACCGAGATCAGCGAATCCTCGGCGCCGACCGTATCGCCGGGCTTGACCAGGATTTCGATCACCTCGACACCGGAAAAGTCGCCGATGTTGGGCACCTTGATTTCGATGACAGTGCTCACGGTGATTACGCCAGGGTCTTCGGGTCGGCCAGCACGCCGCACAGAAAGGTCGTGAACCGCGCGCCGTCCGCACCGTCGATGACCCGGTGGTCATAGGACAGCGCCAGCGGCAACATCAGCCGCGGCACGAATTCCTTGCCGTTCCACACCGGCTGCATCTTCGAGCGCGACACGCCGAGGATCGCCACTTCCGGCGCATTGACGATCGGCGTGAACTTGGTGCCGCCGATGCCGCCGAGACTGGAGATCGTGATGGAGCCGCCCTGCATGTCCGCGGGTTTCAGCTTCTTGTCGCGCGCCCTGGCACTGATCTCGCCGAGTTCGACCGCGAGGTCGACCAGGCTTTTCCGGTCGACGTTCTGCACCACCGGCACGACCAGCCCGTCCGGCGTGTCGACCGCGATCCCGACATTGAAATATTTCTTGAACACCAGGTTCTCACCGCCGGCATCCAGCGACGAATTGAAGCGCGGGTATTCCTGCAGCGCCTTGACGATTGCCTTCATCAGGAACACCAGCGGCGTGATCCGGATGTCCCTGGCCTTGTGCTCGGCCGCCATCGCCTTGCGCAGCGCCTCCATGTCGGTGATATCGGCCTCGTCGAACTGTGTCACGTGCGGGATCGTGACCCAGTTGCGGTGCAGGAACTGGCCGGTCAGTTTGTTGATCTTGGTCAGCGGCCGGGTCTCGACCTCACCCCATTTGGCAAAATCGATCGCGGGCAGCGGCGCGACCTGCAGACCGCCGGCCGCCGGCAGGCCCTGGGTCATGACCTGTTTGACGAAGGCCTTGACGTCGTCCTGGGTGATCCGGCCCTTGCGTCCGGAACCGCCGACCCGGCCGAGATCGACACCGAGCTCGCGGGCGAACTTGCGTACGCCGGGGCTGGCATAGGCCCGGGCGAATCCGGCCTCGTCGAACCGGCCCGGCGTCGCCACCGGCGCTGCCGGTGATGGCGCGGCCCGTACCGGCGCCGCGGCGGGCGCGGCCGGCTTTGTCGTGACGGGCGGTGACGATGGAGCGGGCGCGGCGGCCGGGGCCTCTTTCACTGTCTTGGCCGGGGCCGCCGCGGCGGTGGCGCCACCGGCGCCGGGCTCGAGCAGCAGGATCAGACTGCCTTCCGAGACCTTGTCACCGACCTTGATCTTGAGCTCCTTGACGGTGCCGGTCTCCGGTGACGGGATCTCCATCGATGCCTTGTCGGACTCGACCGAGATCAGCGAATCCTCGGCCTTGACCGTATCACCCGGGGCGACCAGGATCTCGATGACCTCGACATCGGAGAAATCACCGATATTCGGAACCAGAATCTGCTTGCTCATGACCGGATTCCCCTGTGGCTACGCATACAGGGGGTAGCTCTTTTCGGTGTCGATGCGGTACTTCGCGATCGCCTCGCCGACCTTCGCCAGCGGGAACCTGCCCTCATCGGCCAGCGCCTTCAGCGCCGCGATGACGATATGGTGGCTGTTGACCTCGAAATGCTTGCGCAACTGGGCGCGGGTGTCGCTGCGGCCGAAGCCGTCGGTGCCAAGCACCTCGTAACGTCCCGGCACCCAGCGCCGGATCTGTTCGGCATAGTTGCGGATATAGTCGGTCGCCGCGATGAACGGGCCGCCGCGTCCGGCAAGACACTCGCTGACATACGGTGTCCGCGCCGGCGCGGCCGGATGCAGCCGGTTCCAGCGCTCGACCGCCTGCGCCTCGCGGGCCAGCTCGTTGAAACTGGTCGCGCTCCAGACGTCGGCCTGAACGCCCCACTCGGCGGCCAGAAGCTCGGCGGCGGCGATGACCTCGCGCAGGATCGTGCCGGAGCCGAGCAGCTGCACCTGTGCGGCCGCGCCCTTTGCGGCATTGAACAGATACAGTCCCTTGATAATGCCCTGCTCGACCCCGGCCGGCATCGACGGGTGGAAGTAGTTTTCGTTCATCGCCGTGACATAGTAGTAGACGTTCTGCTGCTCGACATACATCCGGCGCAATCCGTCGTGGATGATCACGGCCAGTTCGTAACTGAAGGTCGGGTCGTAGCTGATGCAGTTCGGAATCGTCCCGGCCAGCACCAGACCGTGGCCGTCCTGGTGTTGCAGGCCTTCGCCGGCCAGCGTGGTACGGCCGGCGGTGCCGCCGATCAGGAAACCGCGCGCCTGCATGTCGCCGGCGGCCCATGCCAGGTCTCCGATGCGCTGGAAACCGAACATCGAATAATAGATGTAGAACGGGATCGTGCTGACACCGTGCGAGCTGTAGGCGGTCGCGGCCGCGATCCACGACGACATCGCGCCGGCCTCGTTGATCCCTTCCTCAATGATCTGGCCGCTCTTGTCCTCCTTGTAGAACATGATCTCGTCCTTGTCCTGCGGCGTGTACAGCTGACCGACGGACGAATAGATCCCGAGCTGGCGGAACATGCCCTCCATGCCGAAGGTGCGCGCCTCGTCGGGCACGATCGGCACGATGTACTGGCCGATCTTCTTGTCGCGGCACAGCAGCGTCAGCAAGCGGACATAGGCCATCGTCGTCGACATCTCGCGGTCACCGCTGCCCTCCAGCAACGGCGCGAACACCGACAGGTCCGGGATCTCGAGCGGTGGCGCCAGGGTGCGGCGCACCGGCAGGTAGCCGCCCAGCGCCTGGCGGCGCTGATGCAGATACTGCATCTCCGGGCTGTCCGCCGGCGGCATGAAGTACTTGCCTTCGGCCGCATCCTCGTCGGACAGCGGGATGTTGAAGCGATCGCGGAATGCGATCATGTCCTCGGCATGCAGTTTCTTCTGCGAATGGGTGCGCATCTGGCCTTCGCCGGCCGCCCCCATGCCATAACCCTTGACCGTGTGCGCCAGGATCACGGTCGGCTGGCCGACATGATTGACCGCGGCATGATAGGCCGCGTACACCTTGTGCGGATCGTGGCCGCCGCGGTTCAGCGACCAGATGTCGGCGTCGGTCATCTTCGCGACCATTGCCTTGAGTTCCGGATATTTTCCAAAGAAGTGCTCGCGCACATAGGCGCCGTCCTTGGCCTTGTAGTTCTGGAAATCGCCGTCGACGGCCTCCATCATCCGCTGCTTCAGCAGACCGTCCTTGTCGCGGGCCAGCAGTGCATCCCAGTAGCTGCCCCACAGCACCTTGATCACGTTCCAGCCGGCGCCGCGGAAGATCGCCTCGAGTTCCTGGACGATCTTGCCATTGCCGCGCACCGGGCCGTCGAGCCGCTGCAGATTGCAGTTGACGACCCAGATCAGATTGTCGAGCTTTTCGCGCGACGCCAGCGAGATCGCGCCGAGGCTCTCCGGTTCATCGCATTCGCCGTCGCCGAGGAACGACCACACCTTGCGGCCGTCGGTATCGGCCAGCTTGCGGTCCCGCAGGTATTTCATATAGCGGGCCTGGTAGATCGACATGATCGGCCCCAGTCCCATCGACACGGTCGGAAACTGCCAGAAGTCCGGCATCAGCCACGGATGCGGATACGATGACAGCCCGTTGCCGTCGACCTCCTGGCGAAAATGATCAAGCTGCTCTTCGGTCAGCCGGCCTTCGAGAAACGCGCGGGCATAGGTGCCCGGTGAGGCATGTCCCTGTGAGAAGATCAGGTCGCCGCCGAAACCTGCGCCCGGCGCACGCCAGAAATGGTTGTAACCGACGTCGTACAGGGTCGCCGCCGAGGCAAAGGTTGCGATATGGCCGCCGAGTTCCGCGGCCTTGCGGTTGGCCTTGACGACCATCGCCATTGCATTCCAGCGGATATAGGAGCGGATCCGGTCCTCGAGCGCCGGGTCGCCCGGCATCGGGACCTCAAGCTGGGTCGGGATCGTATTGACGTACGCGGTGTTGGCCGAAAACGGCAGGTGCGTACCGGTACGGCGCGCCATGTCGATCATCTGCTCCAGCAGGTAATGGGCACGCTCGACGCCTTCGTTCGCGATCACGGCATCCAGCGCATCGATCCATTCCTGGGTTTCGATCGCATCGATATCTAGGTATTCTGCTTGCTGAGACATGGTTCCAACCTCGCTATACTCGATCAGCCCGGCACTGCTGAGGTCAATCGTCAGCGGTGGAACGTAAACAGAGTGTTCCGTTTGCACAGGCCGATGCAGGCTGACCCTCGAACCGCTGCGTGGACCCGCAGGTCCGGTCCCGCCACGGCCCGCCAGTCCGCTTGTAGGAAATCGTAGTTGTTTTTGCTACGCTTTTTCTCGCCACCGGATCCGATTCGGCGACCGTGCCAAACCATCAAAATCGGGCAGACATGATCGTGTTTTTCCCCGGTAAGGTCAAGTTGACGCCCGAACTGCCCGGACCTGACAAAAATGAAAGTCACCCTGAAACAACATAATAAAATCCCGGGCGCCGCACCGCTGGCCGCGCTGGAACACCTCGTCGTGCTGCTGCCGGCCTCCCGGCGCCACCGGCCGCCACCGGGGTTCACCGACGCCGGTCTGTTGCTGCAACGACTGCATCAGGCGCAGGGCGACGATGCGACCGGCCCGTTTGCGACCGATCTGCCGAACCGCCGCGCCACGCATGTGGTGCTGGCGCTGGCCGACGACGCGGCCAGTCCGTTCACGCTGCTGACGCTGGCCCGCAAGTTGCTGGCCCCGGTGCTGCAACGCAACCCGCGCCGGATCGGGCTGCTGGTCGCCGGCTTCGCCCCGGAACCGGCACGGCGCGCCGCCGAGGCGCTGGTCGCCGCGGCGCTGGCCGGCCATTTCACACTGCCGACGATCAAGAGCACGCCGGCCAGGGCGCGCCGCCTGAACACGATCGACATCTACGGTGTCGCGGCAGCCCTCGATACCGGACGGCTGACTGCCGAGGCCGCGGGCAATCACCTGGCCCGTTCGCTGACCACACTGCCGCCCAATCTGCTGACGCCCGGTGAATACCGGCGACGGATCGCGTTGCTGGCGCGCCAGCAACGCTGGCAGATGTCGACACTGGACAGCCGGGCATTGCGCCGACTGAAGGCCGGCGCCTTCCTCGCCGTCGCCCAGGGCAGCGCGCGTGACGATGCCTGCATCGTGCACCTGCGCTACACCCCGCCGCGCTCCCGCCGTACGCCGAAGCTGGCCCTGGTCGGCAAGGGCATCTGCTTCGACACCGGCGGGATGAATCTCAAATCAGCCAAACATATGCACGGCATGCACGAGGACATGGCGGGCAGCGCGGTGGCGCTCGGTACGCTGCTTGCCCTGACCCGCCTCAAGGCGCCGTTCCCGATCGACTGCTGGCTGGCGCTGGCGCAGAACCACATCGGCCCGCACGCCTACAAGCAGAACGACGTCGTCACCGCCTGCAACGGCACCACCATCGAGGTCATCCACACCGACGCCGAGGGCCGCATGGTGCTCGCCGACACGCTCGCCCTCGCAAGCCGGGAGAAGCCGCGCCTGATCATCGACTATGCGACGCTCACCGGCGCCTGCGTCTATGCCCTCGGCACCTGCTACAGCGGGGCCTTCACCAACCGCGACGCGCTCATCCCCGAGATCATCGCG
The DNA here is from genome assembly GCA_016712635.1 of Gammaproteobacteria bacterium. NCBI lineage: Bacteria > Pseudomonadati > Pseudomonadota > Gammaproteobacteria > Gammaproteobacteria bacterium. Next base: position 25,146 of record JADJQS010000001.1, read on the forward strand.
GCGGGCCGCGACAGCGGCGAGCGCGTCTGGCCCTTCCCCCTCGACGAGGATTACGACCAGGCGCTGGAGAGCGTCATCGCGGATATCAAGCAATGCACGCTGGAGGGCGAGGCCGACCACATCCTCGCCGCACGCTTCCTGAAGCGCTTCGTCGCCGACCGGCCGTGGCTGCACATCGACCTCTCCGCCGGCAACAGCAAGGGCGGCCTGGCGCACATCCCGACCGACGTCACCGGCTTCGGCGTGCGCTTCACGCTCAATCTGCTGCTGGATCGGAAGATCCTGGAGAGGTCCTAGGAAAAAGACGCGGCGAAGCTGGGGCCACTAATTTGGGGTCAGAGTAAAAACCCAGGGGAGACCGGTATTCACCAGGGGCAATGAATTGTTTTTACTCTGACCCCAAATTCGCAAATTCGCGGCCCCAAATCCGGGATTGCAGACGCGGAAACACGTCGCGGGGGCATGTAACCCCGGATTTCGTAATCTTTCATCTTCGTAAACAGTCCGCGTATACTGCGAGGATTCCCGATCATCCCGATACCAGCACAGAAAGGGCCTACCATGAGCGAGCCATCCCCACTCACCGAGGCGCAGCAGAGGTTCAGCGAGGCCATTCCGTTCCGCAGCCTTGGCAGCGAGGCGTGCCCGCTCGAGCAGGCCTGCGGCCGCGTCCTGGCCGCGGATATCAAGGCCCCCACCGACCTGCCGCCCTATAACCGCGCCATCGTCGAGGGCTTCCTCATTCATACCGCCGACGGCGCCGGAGCCTCCGAGGACAAGCCGGTCTCGTTCAGGATCGTCGGCGCCGTCCTGCCCGGCGACAAACAATGCCCGCCGTTCAAGCCCGGCCAGGCGATACGCATCGCAACGGGCAGCCTGGTGCCCGACGGCCCGTATTCCAGCGTGCGCGCCTGGGAGGCGAAGGAAGACGGTGACAGCTTCACCATCACGCGGCCCTTCCCGCCGCGCTTCTTCATCGAGGAGAAAGGCTGCGACCTGAAACAGGGCGCGGTGGCGCTGCCGGCCGGCGCCCTGCTCGACGCCGCCGCGGTCGGCACCGTCGCCTCGCTCGGGATATCCTCCGTCACCGTCGCGGCACGGCCGAAGGTCACGATCTTCGCCTCGGGCGATGAGGTCATCCCGTACACCCAGACGCCGGCCCCCGGCGCGATCCGCGACAGCAACTCGCTGATGCTGGCGGCGGCGGTGACCGGCGCCGGCGCCGTGCCGGTCATCGGCGGCATCATGCGCGACGACTTCGACAGGTTCGTCGCGTCCATCAAGACCGCGCTCGCCGCCACCGACATGATCCTGGTCTCGGGCGGCACCGCGGTCGGCGGCCGCGACTTTATCTCCGACCTGGTCAAGGCCGTCGGCGAACTGGTCGTGGACGGCGTGCCGATGCGCTCCGGCCGCCCGCTCATCATGGGCCACGCCAGGAGCAAGCCGATCGTCTGCGTCGCCGGTCATCCGCCCGAGGCGCTGCGCGGCTTCCGCCTGTTCGGCGTCGCGGCACTCAACCGTTTGACGGGGTGCACGGCGGAACTGCCTAAGGACGAGTGAGGTGTGAGGAGTCAGGAGTGAGGCGAATAAGACTTTCATCTCTGGATAATTAATATGAGCCACGTTTTTTTACACTTCACGCCTAACGCTTAACGCCTCACCTATCAGTTAGTCACGCGCACCATGAATACACTGACTCTCCTCCGCCCCGACGACTGGCACATCCACCTGCGCGACGGCGCTGCGCTGAAGACGACGGTGGCGCACGCGGCGGCGCAGTTTGCGCGCGCGATCGTCATGCCGAATCTGGCCCCGCCGGTGGTCTCGGCGGATCAGGCGCTGGCCTACCGCGCGCGCATCCTGCAGCACGTGCCGGCCGGGCTGACATTCGACCCGCTGATGACGCTGTACCTCACCGACAGCACCCCGGCGGAGGAGATCCGGCGCGCGAAGGCGGCGGGTGTCGCGGCGCTGAAACTGTATCCGGCCGGCGTGACGACCAACTCGGAATCCGGCGTCACGGCGATCGAGAAAGTCTATCCGGCGCTCGAAGCCATGCAGACCCACGACCTGCCGCTGCTGGTTCACGGCGAGGTGACCGATGCCGAGATCGACATCTTCGACCGCGAGGCGGTGTTCATCGAGCGGGTGCTGGCACCGCTGACACGACGCTTTCCTGCGCTGCGCATCGTCTTCGAGCACATCACCACCCGCACCGCCGTCGACTTCGTCACCACCGCGCCTGCGACGATCGCCGCGACCATCACGGCGCATCACCTGCTGTACAACCGCAATGCCCTGCTCGCCGGCGGCGTGCGTCCGCACTATTACTGCCTGCCGGTGCTGAAGCGCGAGACCGACCGCCAGGCGCTGCTGCGTGCGGCCACCTCAGGCAGCACGAAATTCTTCCTCGGCACCGACAGTGCGCCGCACGAGCGGTCGCGCAAGGAGACCGCCTGCGGGTGTGCCGGCTCGTACACGGCGCACGCGGCGATCGAGCTGTACGCCGAGGCCTTCGAACAGGCCGGCGCGCTCGACAGGCTGGAAGGATTCGCCAGCCGCTTCGGCCCCGATTTCTACCGCCTGCCGCGCAACACCGGTCGCATCACCCTGATTCGGCAGGCGTGGGATGCGCCGGAGAGTTATCCGCTGGCCGACGGCACGCTGGTGCCACTGCGGGCGGGCAGCAAGATTGAATGGCGGATTCGCCCCTGAAGGGGACGGATTTGAAATCCGTCCCCGACCCAGATTAAGTTCCCACAAACACCCGCAGGTTGCGCGGCTTGATATACACCCGCGCACCGAGCGTAAGCGGCGCCTGCAGATAACGCTCGCGCGTCAGCTCCACCTCGACCAGGCCGTCCTCCCCCCTTCGCGCTCAAGCTCAATGCGCACCATCGGTCCGATGGTGAAGATACTGCTCACCAGGGCCGCGCCAATTGACCCCTCCGCAGCCGGAGACAGTTCTATCTCGTGCGGGCGCAGATGCACAACCGCGGTGGAACCGGGCGTGAAGGTTGCACCCTCCGGCGCCGGCGCCTTCAGGTCGCCGATGTGCGCCCACCCGTTGTGGACGCGGCCGTGGAACAGGTTCACGCCGCCGAGGAAGCGCGATACGAAGGCCGTTTCCGGCTGTTCATACACCTCGTCCGGCGTTCCGACCTGTTCGATCCGCCCCTTGTTCATCACCACGACCCGGCTCGACACCTCCATTGCCTCCTCCTGATCGTGGGTCACGAAGACACTGGTGACGTGGATCTCGTCGTGCAGGCGGCGCAGCCAGCGGCGCAGCTCCTTGCGCACGTTGGCGTCAAGCGCCCCGAACGGCTCGTCGAGCAGCAGCACCTTGGGCTCGACCGCCAGCGCGCGCGCAAGCGCAATGCGCTGGCGCTGCCCGCCGGAGAGCTGGTTCGGGTAGCGGTCGGCGACGAATCCGAGCTGCACCAGCTTCAGCAATTCATTGACCCGTTCCCGGATCGCCTCCTTGTCCGGGCGCTCGGCCTTTGGACGCACCGACAGGCCAAAGGCGACGTTGTCGAATACGGTCATGTGATGGAACAGCGCGTAATGCTGGAACACGAAACCGACGCCGCGTTCGCGCACGTGGCGCCGGGTGGTGTCCTCGCCGTTGAAGCGGATGCTGCCGCTGTCCGGCTGCTCCAGCCCGGCGATGATACGCAGCAGGCTGGTCTTGCCGCAGCCGCTTGGCCCGAGCAATGCCACCAGCTCGCCGGTCGGGATGGTAAGGTTCACGTCCTGCAAGGCATGGAAGCTGCCGAAGTACTTGTTGACGTTTTCGATGATGATGCTCATGGTCAGGTCTCCTGTCTGTCAGGTGGACGGTACGGCCACCGGCGCAGCAAGCTGCACCGTTTCACGCTGCGCCTGGCCGCGCCACTCGACGAAGCTCTTGGCGGCCAGTGTCACCAGCGCCAGCAGCGCCAGCAGCGAGGCGCACGGCGAAGGCGGCGACGAAGTTGTACTCGTTGTAGAGGATCTCGACGTGCAGCGGCAGGGTGTTGGTCTCGCCGCGGATGTGGCCGCTCACCACCGACACCGCGCCGAACTCGCCCATCGCGCGCGCGTTGCACAGGATCACGCCGTACAGCAGCGCCCACTTGATGTTGGGCAGCGTGACGCGCCAGAAGGTCTGCCAGCCGCTCGCGCCCAGCGTCAGCGCCGCCTCCTCCTCCGCCGTGCCCTGTTCCTCCATCACCGGGATCAGCTCGCGCGCCACGAACGGGAAGGTGACGAAGATCGTCGCCAGCACGATGCCGGGCACCGCAAAGATGATCTTGATGTCGTGCTCGAACAGCCACTGGCCGAACCAGCCCTGTGCGCCGAAGATCAGCACGTATACCAGGCCCGCGATCACCGGCGACACCGAGAACGGCAGGTCAATCAGTGTGATCAGCACACTCTTGCCGCGGAACTCGAACTTCGCGATCGCCCAGGCGGCGGTCACGCCGAACACGAGGTTGAGCGGCACGGCGATGAAGGCCGCGATGAGCGTGAGCTTGATCGCGGCCAGCGCCACCGGCTCCTGCAAGGCGGTCAGGTAGGCCGGAAATCCCTGCCGCAGCGCCTCGGTCAGGACCGCCGCGAGTGGCAGCACGAGGAACAGGCCGAGGAAAGCCAGGCTGACGCCGATCAGCAGGCGGCGGAACCAGACGGGTTCGTTCAGTGTCGGTGATGTGGTCGGGTTCATGGAATCCTCACTGGTGCCTGCGACGGCCCCACCACTGGAGCAGGTTGATGATCAGCAGCAGCAGGAACGAGATCACCAGCATCACCACGGCGATGGCGGTGGCGCCGGCGTAGTCGTACTGCTCCAGCTTGGTGATGATCAGCAGCGGCGTGATCTCGGACAACATCGGCATGTTGCCGGCGATGAAAATGACCGAGCCGTATTCGCCCAGCGCGCGCGAAGGCGAGCGCGAAGCCCGTCAGCAGCGCGGGCCACAGGCTCGGCAGCAGCACGCGGAAGAATGTCTGCCGGCGCGAGGCGCCCAGGCTCGCCGCCGCCTCCTCCAGTTCCGGCTTCAATTCCTGCAGCACAGGCTGCACCGTGCGCACCACGAACGGCAGGCCGATGAAGATGAGCGCGACCAGCACGCCGGTGGGCGTGAAGGCCACCTTGATGCCCAGCGGCTCCAGATATTGTCCGAGCCAGCCGTTCGGCGCGTACAGAGCGGTGAGCGAGATGCCGGCCACCGCCGTCGGCAGCGCGAACGGCAGATCGACAAGCGCATCGATCAGCCGCCGGCCGGGGAAGCGGTAACGCACCAGCACCCATGCGACGAGCAGGCCGAAAACCAGGTTGACGAGCGCGGCAAGGAAGGACGCGCCGAAGCTCAGTCGGTAGGAGGCCATCACCCGCGGCGCGGTCACCGTCGCCCAGAAACTCTCCCAGCCGAGCTGGGTGGACTTGAGGAAGGTGGCCGAGAGCGGGATCAGGATGATCAGGCTCAGGTACAGCAGGGTGAACCCGATGGTGATGCCAAAGCCCGGAATCACGCTGGGCCGGCGCAGGATGAATGCGGTCATGGCGCTCAACCCCTCTTCAGTCCGGCAGACGGCGCATCAGCCGCGACCGGCTGGAACTTCGCGAGCAACACCTCGGTCGCCTTGAACACCGCCATGGCCTCATGGCCTTCGCGCAGTCCCAGCTCCTCCAGCGAGCTGGAAGTCACCACCGACGAGATCGTGCCGGCCGGCGTCTCGAGCTGGACCTCGGACACCACGGGGCCGCGGATGATGCGTACGACGCGGCCGCGGAACTGGTTGCGTGAATTGAGGGCGATGATGGCCATGGCGTATTCTCCGGATACTGTATGACTTAATTCGACGGCACGTAGATTCGGTCGAAGACCCCGCCGTCGCTGAAGTGCGCCTTCTGCGCCTTCTGCCAGCCGCCGAACACCTCGTCGATGGTGATCAGTTTCACCTGGGGGAATCGCTTGATATCCTCGGGGTCGGCGTGCTCCGGCTTAATGGGGCGGTAATAATGCTTGGCCGCGATGCGCTGTCCTTCCGGAGAGTACAGGTACTCCAGATAAGCCTGGGCGACCTCCGTGGTGCCGTGCTTCTTCGCCACGCTGTCCACCAGCGTCACCGGGGGCTCGGCCAGAATGCTCAGCGACGGCAGTACGATCTCGAACTTGTCGGGACCCAGTTCGTTCAGGGCCAGAAACGTTTCGTTTTCCCAGGACAGGAACACGTCGCCGATACCGCGCTGAACGAAGGTATTCGTCGAACCCCGCGCGCCGGAATCCAGCACCGGCACATTCCTGAAGAGCTTGGTGACAAAGTCCGTGGCGGCCTGTTCGGAACCGTACTTATCCAGGGCGTAGGCCCACGCGGCGAGGTAGTTCCAGCGCGCGCCGCCCGAGGTCTTCGGGTTCGGCGTGATCACGCCTACGCCGGGTTTTACCAGATCGTCCCAGTCCTTAATGCTCTTGGGATTGCCCTTGCGCACCAGGAACACGATGGTGGACGTATAGGGCGCGCTGTTATTGGGGAGACGCGTCTGCCAGTCCCTGGGGAACCAGCCTGTCTTCTCGCTGATCTGGTCGATGTCGTAGGCCAGCGCCAGCGTCACCACGTCCGCCTCCAGGCCGTCGATCACGGCGCGCGCCTGCTTGCCCGCGCCTCCGTGCGACTGGTTGATGATGACGTTGTCGCCGGTCTTTTCTTTCCAGTATTTGCTGAACTCCTTGTTGAAGTCCTGATACAGCTCCCGGGTCGGGTCATAGGACACATTGAGCAGCTTGATGTCCTTGGCCGGTGCACCGGCGGCGACACCCGCGAACAACGCGAGCCCAGCAATGAGTTTAATAGCGCGCTTCATGATTCATACTCCTCAGTTGAGCGGGGACGGATTTGAAATCCGTCCCCTGCAGTTTTCGTGTAAAGGGTTGCAATCGGTACCTAGAACTTGATGATGGTGCCGAGCGAGATCGCCTTGGCCGAATCACCGTTGGCGGCCACGGCCAGGTTGTCGCTGCGACCTTCGCTGTATGGGGTGACCGACCGGCCGTCGTCGTTGTCGCTGCCGGCATAGGCGGCGTACAGAGTGATGCCCTTCTGCAGCGCGTATTCCGTGCCGATCGCCACCAGGCTCGTATCCCGCTCGTCGGCGTCCGCCGACAACTGATAGGCCTGGCCCTTGAAGACCCAGGCGCCGCTCTTGTAGCGCACGCCGAGGCCGAACACGTCTTCGTCCTGGCTGCCGTCGGTGGCCGCCCCGGAGATCGACTGCCACAGACCGTTGAAACGCCAGGCGTCAAGATCGTAATAGGCGCCCAGGCGCACGATGTTCGGGTCATCCTGCCCGGCCGCGGGGACGATGCCGGCCGACTCGTAACCGACACCGACGAAGAGCGGACCCTGCGCGTAGTTCACGCCGAGACTCAGCAGGTCGTTGTCGTTAGTGCCGGTGACCGCCGTGTCCGTGTTGGTGGAATACTGCAGCGTGCCCTTGAAACCGGACTTTTCCGGCGAGGTGTAATCGATACTGTTGTTGGGCCGCTCGTCGAAGCGGTTCGGGGCGGACCCGGCGCGGGTCACGTTGCGCGCATCGCCGGCCTGGTCGCCGAACAGGTCGACCTGACGGCCGATGACCTTTACCGGCGTATCAAAGCGGCCGATACGCGCGGTACCGAAATTGCCTTGCAGCCCGACGAAGGTGTTGCGGCTGGCCAGTATGCTGTTGCGATTGTTATTGCTCGACTCGGAAGTATCGGCACGCACTTCAGACTCGATCTGGTAGATACCGGCGACGTCGCCGCCGACCTGGATATCGCCCTTGAAACCGATGCGGCTCGAGTTGCTGGAGATGTTGAGCGCGCTGTCGGTGCCGTTGTCGAGACTGTCCAGCGATACGTTGAGCTGGCCGTAGATGGACGCCGCGGCCAGCGCGTCCTGCGCCGCGACACCGCCCGCCAGTCCGACCGCCAGCGCCAGGATGTGATTTCTGCCTTTCATGTCTGTTCCCTCGCTTGAATAGTGATGCGAACCTCCGGTGGACCGGTCAGCGCGTCTGGATTGTTGGTGAATGACGTTCAAAAAATGGACCTCCGGTCGTCCGGTCGGCGAACAGGGAGAGTGCTAGGGTTTACAGAGCTGGCGACTCATTTGCCGTGGCTGCCGTGACTGCGCAGGTCCGCGGTCGCGGGATGTACCCGCAATTTTTCCTTGCGATCGATCTGCACCACGCGGCCGTCGTGAATCACGAACTCCACGGAACCAAAACGCAGCGTGCGCAGGCTCTCGCGCAGCACGGCGATGATCTCTTCCGCCGGCTCATTGCCCAGGTTCGATGAATTCATGATTCGCATCCCGACTCAAACGTGTTGCACCCAATCCCGATTAACTGCACCCAACGGGTCCTTCCACGCGTCCCGTGCTGGGGTCTTTACCAGCACCGCTGAGCGATATCCCTTACCCGGGATTGCTTCCTGCCGTATCGCTGCGGTCTGACCTGACATTTCAGCTTTCGTGCCAAGGCCGGAAAATTTACTTATCTATATGTTTTTATGGATAAAGTTTATTCGGATCGGCTTTTATGAGGATTACGCAATCTGTTTTATTAAACGGTTTTCTGTTAATAATGCAGTAATTCCGTGAAATAGCCTGAGTAGAAATGGATAAATTCGAGCACCTGCTGCTGGACATATGGCGAGAGGTCGGACGCCATATGGAACTGATCGACGCGATGGACAACATAACCGCCCTGCTGGCCCCCGCCTTGCCGCTCAGCGCCCTGGAGATTCTCCATCTCGATCCGCGGCGTGACGACATCGAGACCATCGCCGTCAGCCGGCACGATGGCAGGCCGCCCGCGCACGGTCGCCGTGTTGGCATGACAACGGCACGCTACGAGGGTCTGCTGGATTGGATGCGCCAGGAACGCATGGCGGCGCTGTCCGCCGCCGCGGACTGGCCGCCCGCCCTGACACCGTTGCAGGATTTCTACTCCGGGAATGACGTGCTGATAGGAGTGCTGAAGGACCGCGCGTCCCGACCTGAAGGTCTGGTGGTGATCCTGGCCGAACCCGGCCAGATCAAGCTGCGCCACCACCGCCTGCTGGAAGGCCTGCTCGAACCGCTGACCGTGGCGCTGGAAAACGACAACCGGTTGCGCGAACTGGGCCAGCTCCGCGCCAGCGCGGAGGCGGACAAGCAATCATTGCTGACGCGGCTCGGCCGCGAGAAGGTGAGCGGCGACACCATCGTCGGCGCCGACATGGGGCTGCGACCGGTACTGGAGCGCGTCGATCAGGTCGCCCGCTCCGACACCTCGGTGCTGCTGCTCGGCGAGACCGGGTCCGGCAAGGAGGTGGTCGCGCGCGCGATCCACGATCGCTCGCTGCGCGCGCAGGGGCCGTTCATCCGCGTCAACTGCGGCGCGATCGCGCCCGAACTGATCGATTCCGAACTGTTCGGTCACGAGAAGGGCAGCTTCACCGGCGCTCTGGCGCAGCGCAAGGGCTGGTTCGAGCGCGCAGACGGCGGCACCCTGTTCCTGGACGAGATCGGCGAACTCCCCGCCTCGGTGCAGGTGCGCCTGCTGCGCGTGCTGCAGGACGGCAGCCTGTATCGCGTCGGCGGCGAGCAGCCGCTCCAGGTCGACATCCGCGTCATCGCCGCGACCCACCGCGACCTCGCCGCCATGGTGCAGCAGGGCGGCTTCCGCGAGGACCTGTGGTACCGCATCGCGATCTTCCCGATCCTGATCCCGCCCGTGCGCGAACGGCTGGAGGACATCCCCGAGCTGGCGCGCCACTTTGCGCGCCGTGCGGCGGTGAAGCTCGGCCTGCATCTGCAGCTTCCGACCGCCGCCGACATCGAGCAGTTGCGCAGTTACACCTGGCCCGGCAACGTGCGCGAGATGGCGGCGGTGATCGAACGCGCGGCGATCCTGGGCCAGGGGGAACGGCTGGCAATCGGCACAGCACTCGGTCTCGCCCCCGTGCCGGGAAGGACGCCGGATGTATCGCGCCAGGACGCCAGACCTGTGTTCTCCACCCTCGAACAGACGATGGCGGACCACATCCGCATTGCCCTCAAACGCACCCTCGGCCGCGTCGAAGGACCGCAGGGCGCGGCACGTCTGCTCGGGATCAATCCGCACACACTGCGCTCGCGCATGCGCAAGCTCGACATTGATCCGGCACCGTTCCGGCAGCTCCCGGATTGATATTTTTCCGCCCTGGCGGACGATAGCGCTTTACTCATCACCCGCCGATGATTACCCTGCCATAAGCCTTCGACAGGATCACACCGCCGTGTCAGTTCCGATAACCATGCGCATCGCCGGCCGCTTCCGCGGCTTTCTCCCCGTGGTCGTGGACGTCGAAACGGGCGGGATCAATCCCGCCACCGATGCCCTGCTGGAGATCGCGGTCGTGCTGCTCGGTTACGACGAGAGTCAGCGCCTGGCGCCGCTCTCGACGCACAGCCACCACGTGCAGCCGTTCCCCGGGGCCGTGCTCAACCCGGAGGCCCTCGCGTTCAACGGCATCGATCCCTATCATCCCTTCCGCGCGGCCATCGACGAGAAGGAGGCCCTGCAGGCGCTGTTCCGCGTGGTGCGCCAGGCGGTACGCGACAGCGGCTGCACCCGCGCGATCCTCGTCGGACACAACCCGATCCTCGACCTTGGTTTTCTCAACGCCGCAGTGGAGCGCACCGGGATCAAGCGCAACCCGTTCCATCCGTTCAGCAGCTTCGACACCGCCTCGCTGGCCGGACTCGCCTTTGGCCAGACCGTGCTGGCGCGCGCCGTGCAATGCGCGGGATTTACCTGGGACCAGAGCCAGGCGCACTCGGCGATCTACGACGCCGAACGCACGGCGGACCTGTTTTGCGCGATCGTGAATGAATGGGATAACGTGAGGCGTGAGGCGTGAGGCGTGAGGCGTGAGGCGTGAGGCGTGAGGCGTGAGGCGTGAGGCGACAAGAGCATGAACGCTTCAGTTCTCTGTCAAGTACTTTGTTATTGATGTTTTGTCTTACACCTAACTCCTCACCCCTCACGCATCACCGATTCCTTACGCCGCTTTATCCACCAGCTGCTGCAATTCGCCGCTCTGGTAGAGCTCCATCATGATGTCGCAGCCGCCGATCAGTTCACCCTTGATGAAGAGCTGGGGAAACGTGGGCCAGTTGGCGTAGCGGGGGAGGTTCTGGCGGACCTCCGGGTCCTGCAGGACGTCCACAGACTGGAACTGGGCGCCGCAGCTGCGCAGCGCCTGCACGGCGCGCTGTGAAAATCCGCATTGGGGGAAATCGGGGGAACCCTTCATGTAAAGCACGATCGGGTTGCCTTCGACCTGCTGCCTGATCCTTTCCATCACATCCATAACCACCCTCACCTCGTTTAGCCCGCGTCCGCCGGGATCGGCGGATCCTCGCATGTCATTATGATAGAGAGAATACCCGACTGTTTCAATCAGGTATTCTTGCGCTGTATGGGGTCCGGTATGGGGACAGATCTTAAATCTGTCCCCGAAACACCCCATCAACGCTGTGTGTCCCCGTCCCCGCCTCGGCCTCGCCCCAGCCGCCACCGCCCGCGGATTCCACCCGGACCCTGTCCCCGGTGACGGCCTCGAAACATACCTTGGGCGGCAGGGGCTGATCATTATGCCGGTTCTCCCCGCAAGCCCCGGCCGAGCCTCCCGCGAGCCCCCACGGCGCATGGGTGCGGCGCTCCGTGATCAGGGTGACCGTGGCGGGCGCGAGCAGCTCGTACTCGCGCACCAGGCCGTCGCCGCCGCGCCTCCGGCCGGCCCCGCCCGAACCGGTGCGAATCTCGTAGCGGCGGATGCGCAGGGGGTAGTGCAGTTCCAGGCTTTCGATCGGGGTATTCAAGGTGTTCGTCATATGCGTCTGCACGCCGCTCAGCCCTCCGCCGGCGGGTCCGGCGCCCATGCCGCCGCCCAGGGTTTCATAGTAATCCCAGGCGAGCCCGCCCGACTGCCCGCCCATCGCGATATTGTTCATGCTGCCGTGGCTGGCCGCCGGGATGCGGCCCGGCAGGGCCTGCGCCAGTGCGCCGAGCACCACGTCGACGACGCGCGTGCTGGTCTCGACGTTGCCGGCCGCGACGGCAGCGGGGCGACGTGCGTTCAGCAGCGTGCCCTCCGGCGCCGTCAGGCGCAACGGCCGGAAACTCCCCGCACAGTCCGGGACCTCCGGCGGCATCAGGCAGCGGAAGGCGTAGTACACGGCGGCAGCCGTCACTGCGAGCGGGCAGTTGACGTTGCCGGCGACCTGCGGCGCGGTGCCGGTGAAATCGGCCTCAATGTCCGATCCGGAGATGCGCAGCGTCAGGACCAGCGGGATATCGCGCGTACCCTGCCCGTCGTCGTCGAGGACATCGCGAAACCGGTATTCACCGTCAGGGATGGCTGCCAGCCCGGCACGTGCGAGCCGTTCCGCATAGTCGTTGAGCTGTCGCAGCGACTCGCGGTATTCCCCGAGCCCCAGTCCCGACACCAGGGTCTCGAGGCGCGCCAGGCCACAGCGGTTGGCGCTGATCTGGGCGGCATAATCGCCGCGGTTCTGCAGGGAGTTTCGCGTCTCACCCGCGATCCGTTCCATGACGGCGGCGTCGATCTGTCCGTCACGCAGGATAAAGGTCGGCGGGAGCACCATGCCCTCCTCCTCCAGCCGGCGCGAGATCGGCATCGAGCCCGGCGTCACCGCGCCGATGTCGGCGTGGTGCGCGCGGTTGGCCACGAATCCCGCGAGTCGCGCCTGCCCTTCATTTCCTGCAAACACGGGCGCGATCAGCGTCACATCGGGCAGGTGCGTGCCGCCCAGGAACGGGTCGTTCAGGATGACCATATCGCCCGGCCGCCATTCCAGCCGGCCGACGATGTCGCGCATGGCAAAGGCCATGCTGCCCAGATGTACCGGTATATGCGCCGCCTGGGCGCACAGCTCGCCCGCGGCATCGAATACGGCGCAGGAGAAATCGAGGCGGTCCTTGATATTGGGGGACAGCGCCGTGCGCCTCAGCACCGCGCCCATCTCCTCACAGACGGCGGCCATACGGCTGGCAAACAAGCTGAGTTCAATAGAGTTCATATTGGGGACAGATTTATTTTTTGCATGCTCCTGTAAATACTAGGTGTTTTCAATAAATAAATCTGTCCCCGTTTCCTTGAACTGGCCTTCCGGCTGCTCTACACTTTTCCGGGCGTACCACCAAACCTTTCCCGCCAGTCTGTTTCGATGTGAATCACTTGCCCGGCGGAAAGCGGGCGCAGCGGCGACAGCCGGTCCGGCACACCGATACCGCCGGACTTCTTGCTGTCTGACTGAACATTCCACGGGGCGGCCCTGCACGACAACAACCAGGGGTCGCCTTTAATGTCATGAGGAGCGAAAGATGGTACACGAACTGCCCAAACTGCCCTATGCGATGAATGCCCTGCAACCGCACATCTCCGCGGAAACGCTCGAATACCACTACGGCAAACATCACCAGACCTATGTCACCAACCTCAATAACCTGATCAAGGGCACCGAATTCGAGGCCCTCTCGCTGGAAGACATAATCAGGAAATCCTCGGGCGGCCTGTTCAACAACGCGGCGCAGGTGTGGAACCACACCTTCTACTGGAACTGCCTCGGACCGAACGGCAGCGGCAAACCCGCCGGCGCGCTGGCCAAGGCCATCGATACGGCATTCGGTTCGTTCGACGAATTCAAGGCCAAGTTCAGCCAGACCGCGATCACGACCTTCGGCTCCGGCTGGGCGTGGCTGGTGAAGAATGCGGACGGCTCGCTCGCCATCAGCAGCACCTCAAATGCGGGCACGCCGATGACCGAAGGCAAAAAGGCACTGTTGACCTGCGACGTCTGGGAGCACGCCTATTACATCGATTACCGCAACGCACGCCCCAAGTATGTGGAGAAATTCTGGGAAATCGTCAACTGGGATTTTGTCTCCCGGAATCTCGCTTAAGGTCGTTGGGCCGCATCGCATACAGCCCGGCCTGCAAGCTGCACGCAGGCCGGGCTGGGCGAGCGAAGCCCGGTATGACATGACGGTTCATCCGTGACTGACACGCAACTCCCTCCCCCCACCGCCGCCGACCTGCGCCACTTCGCGCCATTCGAAGCCCTGCAGGACGAACAGCTGATCCTGCTCACGGGGATGACCTGTCTCGTACAGCACAAGGAGGGTGCAGGCATCCTCGCCTTCGACGACACCAGCGCGCAGCAGTACTTCCTGCTCTCCGGCTCGGTCGAACTCGAGGCGCGCGACGGCATGCGCCAGGTCATCGAGAGCGGCAGTGATAAGGCGCGCGCCGCGCTGGCGGCCGCGCGACCCTCCGCCTTCAGCGTGATCGCGCTGTCACCGGTCCGGCTGCTGGCGGTCGAAACGGGCGTGCTGGCGAAACTGGGCCAGGCCGCCGAGACTGGCGATGGGAATGATTCCGAGCGCGCGATCGCGCTGCGGGCAAATCCCGTCTACCAGGCCATCCGCGCCGAACTGGACGCCGACCGGCTGGTCGTTCCCAGCCTGCCTGAGATCGCGCTGCGGATCAAAAGGGCGGTGGAGAGCGAGACCGCGAACATCAGCAAGATCGCCCGGATCGTGAGCGCGGATCCGGCCATCACCGCCAAGCTGATCAAGGCCGCGAATGGACCGCTCTACCGCGGCAACGTGAAGATCGACAACTGCCAGTCCGCCATCGTGCGCCTCGGCATGAACACCACCAAGCAACTCGTCATCAGCTTCACCCTGCGCGAACTCTTCCGGCTGAACAATCCCGAACTGAAGCGTCGCATGCTCGATACGTGGCGCCACAGCACCGAGGTGGGCGCCATCAGCATGGTGCTGGCGAAGCTCACCGGGCATCTGGAACCGGAGCAGGCGCTGCTCGCCGGGCTGTTGCACGACATCGGCGTGGTGCCGATCCTGTGCCATGTGCAGGGCGACGGCGCACTTCCCGTCGACGCCGCCGCGCTGGACCAGGCGATCGCCGAGCTGCGCGGCGAAGTCGGCGCGATGATCCTGCGGCGCTGGGGTTTTCACGAACCGCTGGCGCAGGCCGCGCTGATGGCGGACGAATGGAACTACGACTCGGGCGCCAGGGCCGATTACGCAGACCTCGTGATCCTCGCCCAGCTGCACAGCTACATGAAGGCCGGCAAGGGCGCGGACTACCCGCAGATGGAACAGGTGCCCGCCTTCGCCAAGCTCGCTCCGGATTCGCTCACCCCTCAGGCCAGCCTCAAGGTCATCGACCAGGCCAAGGGCGAGGTCGCCGAAGTGATCCGGCTGCTGACCTGAGCGGGACCGCTCTTCCATGGATCAGTCCGCTGTCCTCCACCTGCTCGACGCGCACATACCGTACGACTCCGCCGAGCGCGGCTTCCTCGAGCGGATCCTCCGCTTCGTGCGGGAAACCCCCGGCTTCCACCGGCGCGACACGATGCAGGGACATCTCACCGCATCGGCCTGGATCGTCGATGCGGAACGGCGGCGCGCGCTGCTGCTGCATCACGGCAAACTGGCGCGCTGGCTGCAGCCGGGCGGCCATGTCGAGGACGACGCCACGCTGCTCGACTCGGCGCTGCGCGAGGCGCGCGAGGAGACCGGCCTGCGCTGCCGCGCGGTGGATGCCGCGATCTTCGACCTCGACATCCATCCCATCCC
The DNA here is from genome assembly GCA_016712635.1 of Gammaproteobacteria bacterium. Classification (NCBI taxonomy): domain Bacteria; kingdom Pseudomonadati; phylum Pseudomonadota; class Gammaproteobacteria; species Gammaproteobacteria bacterium. Next base: position 40,831 of record JADJQS010000001.1, read on the forward strand.
GGCGCGTGCGCAGGAACCGACCCACCTGCACTATGACGTGCGCTTCCTGCTCGAGGCCGATCCGGGCGCGCAGCCCGAAGTCTCCCCCGAGTCGAACGCCGTGCGCTGGTTCGGGCTGGACGAGATCGACGCACTGGGCGGCGGGCCGTCGATCGCGCGCATGGTGGCAAAGACACATCGCTTGACCCAGCCCTGACCCGATCCGGCCGCGCGGTTTGCGCGCGGTGAAAAATCAGTATAATTGGCGGTTTGTTCTCGCGTTTCGGGCCGCGGCCGCGAAACGGGCGATTCTTTGATGAACGAACCAGACATGGGCGGATCCAGGTGGATCATCTGATGAGTACCTACTCCCGTCTCCCGGTCACCTTCGAACGCGGCGAAGGCGCCTGGTTGTGGGACACCCGGGGCAACAAGTATCTCGACGCACTGAGCGGCATCGCCGTGTGCGGGCTGGGCCACGCGCACCCCGCGGTGAGCGCGGCGCTGTGCGCGCAGGCGAAACGCCTGATCCATACCTCCAACCTGTACGGCGTCGCGCTGCAGGAACAGCTCGCGGACGAACTGACCGGGGTGGCCGGCATGGACCGGGTGTTCTTCTGCAACTCCGGCGCGGAATCCGTCGAGGCCGCCATCAAGCTCGCGCGACTCTACGGCCACCAGCGCCATATCGCCCAGCCCGCCATCATCGTCGCGGAAAAGAGCTTCCACGGCCGCACGCTCGCCACGCTCTCCGCCACCGGGAATCGCAAGGTGCAGGCCGGTTTCGAGCCGCTGGTGCAGGGATTCGTCCGCGTCCCCTATAACGACGTCGAGGCGCTGCATGCGGTCGCGCGCAATTCGCCGCAGGTGGTCGCCGTCCTGGTCGAACCCATCCAGGGCGAGGGCGGCATCATCGTCCCGGACGACCACTACCTGAAGCAGGTGCGCGAATTGTGCGACCGGCACGGCTGGCTCATGATGCTCGACGAGATCCAGACCGGCATGGGACGCACGGGGCGCTGGTTCGCCTATCAGCATCATGATCTGTATCCGGACGTCATCGCGGTCGCAAAAGGCCTGGCCAACGGCGTCCCGATCGGCGCCTGCCTGGCGCGCGGGGCCGCGGCCGGGGTCTACCAGCCGGGCAACCACGGCTCCACCTTCGGCGGCAACCCGCTCGCCTGCAGCGCGGCGCTCGCCGTGCTCGCCACCATCAAGGCCGGGAAACTGACCGAACGCGCGGCCGTGCTCGGTCAGCGCATGCTCGCCGGGCTGAAAGCCGCCCTCGCCGGATGCGGGCTCGTCGCGGAGATCCGCGGACGCGGCCTGATGATCGGCATCGAGCTCACGCGGCCGTCGGCCCATCTGCCCGCGATCGGACTGGAACGCGGCATACTGTTCAGCATTCAGTCGGAGAAGGTGATCCGCCTGCTGCCGCCGCTGATCATCAGCGACGCCGAGGCGGACGAGATTGTCACCCGCATCGGCGCGCTCGTCAGGGAAGAGGCGGCGCGCGCCGCCTGAATTCCGCTACCAGACGACACCCCATGGCCACGCCCAGGCATTTCCTCACGCTGCTCGACCTCGATACCGCGCAATTGCTGCGCCTGATCCGGCGCGCCGACGAGCTGAAGGCGATGCAGCACCGCGGCGAGATCTACGAGCCGCTGAAGAACCGTGTGCTCGGCATGGTGTTCGAGAAATCCTCGACGCGCACCCGCGTCTCGTTCGAGACCGCGATGATCCAGTTCGGCGGCGGCGCCATCTTCCTCTCCCCGCGCGACACCCAGCTCGGGCGCGGCGAACCGGTGGAAGATACGGCCCGCGTGCTGTCGCGCATGGTGGATGCCATCATGCTGCGCACCTACACCCACGAGATGCAGGAGCGCTTCGCCGCGCAGTCGCGCGTCCCGGTCATCAACGGACTGTCCGACCTGCATCACCCCTGCCAGCTGCTGGCGGACATGCAGACATATTTCGAGCTGCGCGGCGACATCCGCGGCAGGACCGTGGCGTGGATCGGGGACGGCAACAATATGTGCAACTCCTACATCCACGCCGCGCGCCGCCTCGGTTTCCAGTTGCGCGTGGCCTGCCCGCCGGATTACGCCCCCGCCATCGTGAACGACCCGGACAACGCCGCGGCGGTCCAGATCGGCAGCGATCCCATGGCGGCGGCGGACGGCGCCGACCTTGTGGTCACGGACGTGTGGGCCAGCATGGGGCAGGAAGACGAGGCCGGACACCGCCAGCAGGCGTTCCAGGCGTTCCAGGTGAACGGCGCCGTCATGCAGCGCGCGCGGCCGGATGCGCTGTTCATGCACTGCCTGCCGGCGCACCGCGGCGAGGAGGTCAGCGCCGAGGTGATGGACGGACCTTGCAGCGTGGTCTGGGAAGAGGCGGAGAACCGCCTCCATGCACAGAAGGCGCTGCTCGAGCTGCTGCTCGTAAAGACGGACTGACCTCCGTCGGTGTGTCCTCCGGGTGCGCGGGCGCGCGCCGAGACAAAACCCCGTCCCCCCTTGTTATACTGCGTGCTCCATCTCCGAAACCCGACAGCAAAGTGTTGAAGCCGCGGCAACTGGAAATCAGGGACATCGAGTGCCGGTATGACGGCCATCCCGTCGTCGACGGCCTCACCCTCGGCATCGATGAGGGTGGAATCGCCTGCCTGCTCGGACCGAGCGGCTGCGGCAAGACGACCGCGCTGCGCGCCATCGCCGGATTCGAGCCGGTCTGGCGGGGCGAGATCGCGCTGAAGGGAGCCGTCGTATCGCGCCCGGGCTTTCAGCTGGCGCCTGAGCGACGGCGGCTCGGCATGGTGTTCCAGGACTACGCCCTGTTTCCCCACCTGAACGTCCACGACAACGTGGTATTCGGCCTGCGCGGCCTCGACAAGGCACAACGGCACAGGATCGCCGGCGAACTGCTCGAGGTCATCGGCCTGTCCGGCATCGAACGGCGCTACCCGCACGAGCTGTCGGGCGGTCAGCAGCAGCGCGTCGCGCTGGCGCGCGCACTGGCCGTCAATCCCGATCTCATCCTGCTGGACGAACCGTTCTCCAACCTCGACGTCGAGCTGCGCGAGCGGCTTGGCAAGGAGATCGGGGATCTGCTCAGATCCCGCCGCATCACCACCCTGATGGTGACGCATGACCAGCAGGAGGCGTTCGCACTGGGCGACTGGATCGGCATCATGAAAGACGGCCGCCTCATCCAGTGGGATACCCCGTTCAACCTGTATCACCAGCCGGCGAACCGCTTCGTTGCGGGATTCATCGGCAGCGGAGTCTTCGTCAAGGGCACCCTGACGGCATCGAATGCCGTCCAGACCGCCTTCGGCACGCTGCGCGGCCTGCATGCCTACCCCTGGCCCGCCGGTACGGCGGTCGATGTCCTGCTGCGCCCGGACGACATCGTCCCGGACCCCGCCGGCGAGTTGCAGGCCGAGGTGGTGCAGAAGGTTTTCAAGGGGGCCGAGATCCTCTACACCTTGAGGCTCGCAACGGGCATCGACGTGCTGTCGCTGTTTCCGAGCCACCGCGATCATGCGCTCGGCGAACAGGTGCGTCTGCGGGTGTGCGCCGAACACGTGGTCGCGTTCGCCGCCGAGTGATCGCTGGACGTATGAATCCGGTCTGAGAGATTACGCACGGGCACGCACCACGTGCCCGCGCTGCATGGCAGCCCGGATGAAGCGCAGCGGAATCCGGGAATCAATCGGAACATCCCCGGAATCCGGCGCCATGCGCCTTCATCCGGGCTGCAAGCTCTGCCGGGCCGGCGTGATGTCGCCGGCCCGGGAATAATTCCAATCTCAGGGCAACTGTGCGGACAGATACTCCGACACCGCCTTGACCTCGTCGTCGGACAGCTTCTTGGCGATGTCGGCCATCATGCTGCCGGGATCGTTCTTGCGGGTGCCCGCTCGAAAGTCGTTCAGCTGCTTGATGATGTAATCGCGGTGCTGGCCGCCGATGCGCGGGAATTGCGTGATATTGGCCGCCTTGCCCTTGCCGCGCTCGCCATGACAATTGACGCAGCCGTAGACGCCGGACTTCATATTGCCTTCGTTGAACAACTTCTCACCCTTCTTGGCCAGATCGGCGTTGACCGGGACCAGGGGGTCCTTCGCCATCTTCTTGCTGGCGAAGTACGCCGCGATGTCCTTGGCGTCTTCCACGCTGGCCACCGTCGCCGCCATGCCGGCCATGATGTCGTTATTGGCGCGCACGCCGTTCTGGAAATCCTTGACCTGCTTTACGATGTACCCTGCATACTGGCCCGCCAGACGCGGAAAATCGGCGGCCGGACTGTTGCCGTCCCCGCCGTGACAGCCCGCGCACAGGGCAGACTTCGCTTCACCCGCGGCGGCATCACCGCCCTCGAACGCGGCGAAAGCACTCCCCGCGCCCAGCGACATTACCGCACCCGCCAACACCCCACCGAACACCACGCGCATCTTGGCCATGAAATCCAATCCCATAGTTGTACCCGCCTAATTTTTATAGATTATTGGACCGGTATCCTCTGTCGGGACACTTCTGGCATAGCCCTTGACGAGAATAGGACCCTCCGAGAGCCTCCAAGGATAACACAATCATTTCCCATGAAAAAACGTTGCCGGGCCAAAGGTGATTCTCCCGCATGGGCGACATGCGGGCTCGCCCCGCAGCGGGCCATATTGATAGTCAAATATTTAAAAGTCAGCAAGTTGCGACGACACGGCGGCACACACTGACAGCGATGCGCCCCGAATCAGGCAGCGGCAGTGACAGGGTCCGTTCAGCCGCGGGAGGCCCCGGCGAACCTCGCCCGGACGAGGACGACGACCGCCGAAACGATCAGGCCGAACACGAGCCCGAGGATGATGATCGGTACACGCCTGGGCGAGGAGTACTCCTGCGGGGGGACGGCGGGATCGATCACCCTGAAGGCATACTCGTCGAGCGATTTCGCCACCATGATCTTCCTGATCTTCGACTCGATGAGCTGGTAGATCGCCTGCTGCATCTCGACGAGGCTCGTCTCGGCCAGCTGCTCCTTCAGGTAGGAGATACTCGTCTCCGCCTCGCGGATCGCCTCTGCACGCCGTTCCGCGTTGATGCGCTGCACCAGTCGGTTGGCCCACAGCGCCGCGGAGTCAGGATCCCGCCATTCGATTGCCAGCGTCACCAGACCCGTCTTGACGTCCTTGTTCACGAACCGCACATTGCGGTCGAACAGCCGGTAGGCATCCCACGCCGTGGGCGGCTCTTCACCCTCCTTCCACCCCTTGCGCGCGGCATCCCAGCGATCGGCGTACAGGACGGGCATGAGTTTCTCTTCCCTGATGAAGGCATCGGTAAAGACGCGCGAAGTGAGCGTGGCCAGCGCCTCGGCCGAATCGCCGCCGCTGCCGCCGCCCAGGCCGATACCGGCAAAACCCTCCAGCGCGCCGAACTGCAGGATGGGACTGGCCGACTTGTCGGAGCTTTCGACGGGGGCGAGCAGGGTCTCGGCCCGATACACAGGGGCCATCAGGAACGCGACAGCCACCGCAGCGGCGATGCACACCGACGTGATGGCGCCGATCACCGCACGGCCGGCGGCGAGGGCGCGCCAGATATCGGCGAGGTCGATCTCCTCGTCATCGTTGCGGTAGAGGCCGGGCGGCGGAAAGCGTTGGGAGGTTTTGTCGTCCATCAAGCCGCGTCCAGAGTATGTCGCCGCGCGCCGGAGCCTGCGACCAGGGCGGACCGGGGATCAGAATACGCCGACGACGTCCAGGCTGGCCGCGGTGAGTGCGAGCTGGTACAGGATCTGACTGACGCTCGTGATCAGCTTGAGCCTGCTGAGACGCTCAAGCTTCATGGGCACCACGACCGTGTCGCCCGGTCCCATGACGATGCGTCCGTCGAACCAGCCGCCGTCGGGACTCACCGATCCATCGGCATGGACCACATAGATCGCCTTCTTGTTTCCGCTTTCGGTGACGTTGCCACTGAGGCGGATATAGTCGTCGCGATCGAGCTTCGGATTATAAAGGTGCGACGTCGGGTTGTATACTTCGCCGATCACGGTCACTTCTTCGGGCTTCTGCGGGATATACAGCCGGTCGCCCGTGTTGACGACGATGTCGTAGCCATCATCGCGCAACAACTGCTCCAGATCGATCACCATGCGGCCCGTCGCCTGCGCGGCGTGGATCTGCCTGAGCAGAAGCTCGCCTTCGACGGTGGATTTCTCGTCCTCCTCCGGCACGACCTTCGCCAGTTCGTGCTCGAGCCTGACCGCAAGCTGGTCGATGGATTCCTGTTCACGCAGGCGCACAGATTCGCGCAGGAACACCGCGGCGCGGGGATAGGCCTCCGGCGTCAATCCGCCCGCGCGGCGGATGAGCTCGGACAGCCGGTCTCCGCGCGCCACCGGGTAGTTGCCCGGAAAGCGCACCTCGCCCTTGAGCTCGATCATCCCCGCCTCGTCCCAGCTCGGAATGCGCCGTACGACCACCTGGTCGTAGGCGGCCAGGGCCATGTCCTCCGAGACGGCGCCGTCCAGCACCGCGGCGAGATCGATGTCATGGCGCGACATTTCGCGGCGCTCGCCCTCGACGACGCTGTGACGGGTCAACTCCAGCGCGAGCGTATAGGCGCGATCCGTCAGCCCGCCCGCCGCGCGCAGCAGATCGCTCACCTTCATCCCCGGGGTAAGGGGATACTGTCCCGGGTGATGCACCGTGCCGTCGATCTTGACGATGTGCAGCGGTCTTCCCGGCGAAGATTGTCCCTCGGTCATCACCAGCAGCGGCCGGATCGCCGCGCTGCGGTCCTCGTCAAGCGCGAAGACGCGGATCTCGTCCTCCGACTGCAGCTCGGGGTCGTCCGCCGGATCCGCACCCTGCAGCGCCGCCGCGAGATCGGCGTCGATGAACCGGATGTCGCGGCTGGCCGGATCCCGGCGCACGATGAGCTGATACTGCGCGTCCGCCCTGGGCTGCAGTTCCGCCATTGACGGCAGGAGATCCGTCAGGCGCATGCCGGGGAACCATTGATATTCGCCCGGCCGGTTGACGTGCCCCGTCAGGGACACGGCGTGCGCGACCCGGTCCAGGACGGAGACAATCCTGACCACGTCCCCGTCCTGCAGCGCGGTCAGCCTTCCTGCCGGCTGCATCAGATCGATGTCGAGCAGCACCCTCCGGTGATCGGAGCCGATACGCTCGATCCGGGCCTTTCTCGGATACGCCTCCGGCAGGAGTCCTCCTGCCAGATCGATCAGGTCCCCCACGGTCTTCTCATCCTTCAGCTCATAGATGGCGGGGCGGCGTACCTGGCCGGCGATCCCGGCCTGCCTCCCGGCCGGCGCCACGAAAATCACGTCGCCCGGCAGCAGCCGGGCGTCGCCGCTCGTATCGCCGCGCAGCAGCAGATCGTAGAGATCGAGCCTGGAGACGAGCCTGCCGTTCCGTTTGAGCTGGATGTCGCGCAGGCTGCCGATCGGCTTGACGCCGCCGCTCACGAACAGGGCGTTGGTGAGCGTGGACATCCCGCTCACCAGGTACGATCCGGGGGTCTCCGCGTCGCCCAGCACGAAGACGCGGATGGAACGGATGCGGCCCAGCGTCACGGAGGCTGTCACGCCGCTGAGCTGGCGCTGCACGCGACCCTGTACCTCGTCCTGCATCCTGGAAAAGCTGAGCCCCGCGACCGACAGCGGGCCGATGCCGGGAAACAGCAGCGCGCCGTCGCGGGTGACAGTCAATTCATGCAGGCTGTTATCCTTGCCGAAGAGCTGGACGATCACGCTGTCGCCCGGACCGATGACATAATCGGCGGGCACCGGGATATTGCCGGCGGGGGCGAAGGTGCTGGGGGCGCTGCGGAACAGATCCAGACCGAACTGTCTCAGCTCGGGTTCGACCGGCAGCAATTGCAGGGAAACCACACGCCCCGCGAGCGCGGGCTCGACCGACAGGCGCTCGACCGCTTCCCGCTCGCTCAACCCCGCGAGCACGATGCGCCCTGCGTCCGGCAGCACGATCGCCCCCGCATGATCCAGCAGGTAGAGTCGCTTCTCCGTGGCAGGCAGTCGATCGGGTGCGGCCGGCGGCGTTTGCAGGCCCAGCAGGAGCGTATCGCCGGCGCGAAGGCGCAAGGCGCCGGTATCGGCGCGCTCGCCGGGCGCGGGCGGCACACTTTCGGTCTGTAACGGCGCGGGCATCTCCACCGCCGCCGCAGGCTCGGGTTGCGCCCCGAGGGCGCGCACCGCCGCCTGGCGCTGCTCCGGGGACATAAGCTGGAACTGCTGCTTCAGCTGCTCCGCACCGGGAAAGCCTTCGGCGGCCTGCCCCAGCGCTGCGCACAGACTCAGAACGGCAATCACAAGTATGCGCATGCAAGACCGTCGATCGATCATTTCACCCTCACTACATCCCTTGCGGCTCGCCCGCGCCCCGGCACCAGGCGATCCGCGGCGCGAACAGGGGGTCCAAGCGGTTAATCACCGCGAAACAATAGCAGATCCGCCTGTTTAAGGCCCAGCATCCGCCACACGGCGCATTCCACCGCGAAGCTTCGAAGCAGGAAGCTCTGCAAAACGGGTTTCAGGTCATTCCCGCGCGTACGGGGATGAGGAATTACTCAGGCCTGCCCTTGATTCCGCAGCGTGGATTTTATCAGGTCGCAGGTCTTCTGCAGGTCGCTGGTGACGAGTTCCAGGCAGCGGCTGTGACCCGCCACCTTGACCGCCGCATCCAGTCCGTAGCGGTCGTGGGCCAGCAGGTTCAGCGCGTTGCTGTAGATCCTCGCGCCAGCCTCGCCCCTGGAGATCGGACTCACCCGCGGCGTGCCGATCTCCGGGTCGTAACGCAGGAAGAAGATCGCCTCGAGCGGCGCCGGTTCCCGGCACAACTCGCCCGGAAACGACTCCACCGGGACATGCAGCGTGTATGAAGTCTGCAGGGTCGCCGCGGGCAGGCCGAAGGGCTCGGGCGGAGCCGACTTCAGGCACAGCGCGTGGGGATACGGATGCACCCGCAGGGTTTCAGTATGGATCGGGGCGAGCTCGTCGCTCAGATAACGGAAGCCGTTGTTGATCAGCGCCCAGGTGGTGGTCGACTTGCCGCTGCCCGAGGGGGCCACCAGGATCAGTACGCGCCCGCCGTACTCGAGCGCCGCCGCGTGCATGAAGAGCAGATCCTGGCGCCGCTTCTGCACCTCCATGGTCATGTGCTTCTCGAAGAAGTAGAGCAGCTCGTATTCGTCCTCCGCCGCCTCGGCTGGCTGGCCGCTGAAGCGGAGTTCGAAGCGCGGGGCATCCAGGGGATGGATGGTGTACTCGAGATCCGGCTCGACGTCCGAGTCGGTGACAAAGGCGCTGTAACCCTTCAGCAGCAGCCCATAAGAATAAGGGTCCGCGCAGCGGACCCTTATCTCAACCCCCAGGATGTGAAACCGGAGTGTGTTCAAATGTCAGAAACAGATGCGCAGAGTGCGTTCCGCACGCAGTATCGGAAAACCCGTACCCAATTCGCTCACGCCGCCTCTAGCAGGCCCATGTCACACAATTGTTCGGTCACCTGTTTCACGTCGGCCATGGCAGTATCTGACCCGATCTCATAATGCGCGGCATATTTCTCCGCCAACTGATCCGCCGTGATACCGCCCTCGCACAACTCCCAGATGAAACTCGCGGAAGAATTGAGTTGATGTATCTGGTTGCTCTCCAGATCCAGGATCAGAATCTCATCATCAACCGCTTGAACCGTCAGGCTCTCACGCTGCTTGTACCGCATCAAACAGCCACTTCCTTCCCCGCTACATGATGGTCACGATACTAGCTTAAGTTCTTGAACCTTAGCAATATATGTATAATCACCCGTGTTCCTGATGATTTAGCCACGTCGAAGCCTGCCGAAATGTATCCGGGTTCCCTGCACGGGAAGTCGTTGTGCAGTCAGCGCGCCGGAAACGCCACGATTCAAGATTAAGATATTACATATCATCAGGTTATACACAGGCATGGCGATGCACACTCCGCCCGCTCCATTTACCGCATCCGACCGGGATACCCCCCGCCTGTCCCTTCCACCGGAAGAGGCATTGCTGCTGATCTGCGCCCGGCGTGAGCTGACGGAACCCTTGTTGAAGGAGGCGCATGCCCTGACGCAGGACGTTGACTGGGATCGCGTGGTCGAACTCTCCCTGGCTCATCGGGTCGCGCCGATAGTTTTCGCATCAATGAAGCGCCATCTGTCCGCTGTAATCCCGGATAGATGTCTGGTTCGCCTCAAACAGCACGTCATCGCCAGCACGCACGGCAATCTGGCGCTGCTGAGCGAGTTGCTGCGCACCGCCCGTGAGCTGACCGCCGGCAAAATTCGCTTTGCCGTTTTCAAGGGACTGGTCATCAATCAATCGGTATATCAGGATCTGGCAATCAGGCAGTGCGGAGACATCGACATCCTGGTCGATCAGGACAATTTCACGCGGGCCAGGTCGCTGCTGATCTCCGCAGGCTTGGAGCCGACGCTGACCGCCGCGGAAGAGTTGCAATGCCAGCAGTCTGGCCTGTGGCACGATCAACGCCGCGTCACGATTGACCTGCATTGGGGGATATCACCTCGCGAACTGGGGATCCGGGCAGACAGGATGCTGAAGAGCCTGACGACAATCTCGATCAGCGGGCAGTCGTTGCCGAGCTTCAATCCGGTGGATCAACTGATAATCCTGTGCGTCAATGCTACCAAGGAGTACTGGAACCAGCTGTTGTATCCCTACTGCGATATCCATGAGCATCTCCGCAGCCAATCCATGCCGGACTGGGAGGCCGTGTTCCGGCGCGCGCGGGAATTGAGATGCGAACGCATGGTCAGGACCGCTTTGCTGATTACGGCAAGGTTGTACGAGATGGCGCCGATCTTCCCGCCCGCCATGCATCACGGAGATTCGCAGGCCGAACGTGCGTCAAAGGAGCTGCTACATCAGATGTTCGATCAGAACCCGGGTGACAGCAGGCCGATCAGTCACACCCGTCATCTGTATGTCTTCCAGTCGACCGATGACTATTTCACCGCGCTGATGGACACTCTGCAGCAGAGACTGGCTTACCGCCTGATCCAACTGCCGCTTCGACGGCACATACCGGAGGCGCTGGGAGTGGATGACACCCGGCTGCCGCCCGGGCTTTCGTTTCTGCGTCCCGTCGTCAGGGTGGGCCGCATCCTCGGATTGATCCTGCGCAGGGCGTACGGGAGGCTGGTCAAGCGCGCCTAGGGATCGATGCTCCGGGATGATGATGTCCGGGCATCCGCCTTCATGCGGCGATCCATCGCAACGATCAGACTGGCACGCAGGGCAAGCAGGTTGACATCCAGATCCCTGGGTCTGGACACTCTGTTCCTGAACATGCGCATGCGCTCCGGCACCAGTTGTTTGATGTATTTCGGCACGATGCTGCGGCGCGGGACGGGCCGCCCCGGAGAGGTGGCGATCTTCTGCAGCACCACATCGATCAGATCCTTCGACAGCAGCTCCCTTGCCTCCGCCGAGTCCAGCGACGCGCGCAGATAATGCACTACCGCCGGCGACGCGAGGATGCCTGATGCTGGCTCGATTGCGTTGTGCTCGGCGAAGCCGATGGGCGGGCTCAGGCCGGCAATGATCTCCCGGTACATCGAGCGGCCATCCCGCAGGTGATCCGGGAGGGCAACGATCGCATCGAGCACGCGGCGGGACAGCAGCGGACTCATCACCTCGACATAGGAGCTCTTGATCTCGTTGAGGGCCGCCCAGATCACCGGGCAGCGGTATTCGTAGGTCAGGCGATCGCGCCAGGTCGACAATGACTCGCCTGCCCGCCGGTGCAGGTACTCCGGCCAGTACTGCTCCGTGGGGAAATTGCCGCAGAATCGCGCAAGATTCGCGTAATCCTTCAGGAAAACGGTGCCGTTGATGCGGCGGACATCTCCTCGGAATACGCCCGATACGGACTGAATACGACATCCCCCGGATCACGCCGGCGATACCGGCGGAAAACAACCTGCTCCAGATCTGACATCCATCCATGTAGGCGGATACGGTATCCGTGCGCCCCTCGCCCGCCGTCAACAGGCGTTCGAACACCGTCCCGATGCTTTCTGCTGCGATATCCGTGGCGTAATATTCATGGGCGATTCCGAAATGATCGGCCAGCGTCTGCGCCACCACCGCATCGCTCTTCGGTTCATCGCGCGCGGATGCCAGGCCCCAGGTGATGCTGTGCAACCCCGCCCTGCGCTCCAGCATCAGCAGGATGCAGCGGCTGTCGAAGCCGCCGGATAGCATGAGATGCCAGGTGGTGTAATCGATGCGCAGCCTGCCGAACACGTCGCGCAGCGCCTGGATGAATGCCTCCCGGTGAACGCGGTCAGGCTCCTTGCGAGGCGCGAATTCGACATGCCCCCCGGACTCCTGCACAGTCCAGGCCTCGCGATCCAGCACTACGGAGGTGTTTCCCGCCACGCACCTGATCCGGCGGTCCCAGGACAGCCCCGGTCCGATATTTCCGGCCGAGAGCATCCAGGCGTGTGCGTCGGGATTCGGCTGGTAGCTGCCCAGTACAGTCACGATGGCGCGCTGGGAGGTCGACGCCACGAACAGATCATCCGTCTGCACATACCAGAGGGTGCGCGAGGCGCAGGCATCGCTGACCAGCTCAACGCGACGGTCATCCGAACGGAACAGCGCATACGATCCGTCCGGTCGCGGTGCCAGCGTCCGCCCCCACTCACCGCCAGTGTCGACGAGAAAACCCAGGCAGACGCTGGAATTCTGCACGAGCACTGCGCTGTTCGGGTTGAACACCCCGATATCGAGCCCTGGCTCATGCATGACGAGCGGCGGGTGCGGTTCGATATTGTCCGGAATCAGCGCGCGCGACAGGCGATGGAACAGCGCGGGGTCCATGTGCCTGGCGCGATCCCGGTGACAGACCAGGAGCAATTTAGCCATGGCTCACCCGACGGCACACCGTGCAAGGGGTATGTCCAATACGCGATACCGCGGGTCTGCGTACCGGAAACCCGATCTGATTCTCCGGCATCCCGACAGCGCCCCTGGCGGCTTTACCGGCGACCGCGATCATTTGTCACCACAGCGGAACATACGCGTGCTGTACTCGTTGAGCTCTGCCAGTCGCTCCTTTCCCAGCATGGCCTGCAGATCGGCCAGCAGGCGCCGGAACCGGTCCTGGTCACCGCCCTCGATCGCCGCCGTCAGCTCGCGCAGCCCTTCCGCGAGCGACTGCCTGGCGTCCGCTGCAAAGGTGTTGTGCGTCTGGATGTCCCAGTACACCTCCGGGCTGGCGCTCAGGATGCGCGCCAGCAGGGACAGGAGCGCCCGATGGGGCGGCGTCATGACCGGCAGCATGGCCTCTACGTCGTAATCAAGCCGGCGCATCGCCAGGCCGAAGGCAAGGATCGCGGCATGGGTCGCAGTCTGGAGAGCGGCTGCGCAGCGGTCGTGCTGCTCCGCGCTCAACATGTGCAGGGTGGCGCCCCATTGCTGCATCAGCCGGAGGAAACGGTCCGCATGTACACCGCGGCTCGCCTCGACCACCGCAACGCTCTGGTTCACGAAATCCAGCGATGGGGCAAACATCGGATTGATGCTGAGCTGCTCGATGGTTCGCGGCATCCGGCCGGCCATGGCAGTCGCCAGCGGCAGCTTCACTGACAGCGTGTCGGCGAAGAGCGCCCCCTGCTTCATCAGGCTGACAATGGCCTGCCAGGTCTCGAGCAGGACACCCTCGGGCAGAGCCGCAACGACCCAGTCCGCACCGGAGAGTACACGCTTCGCCTCTTCTGACAATGTGCGCACGTCGGAGACGATGCAAGCGACATTGCGCAGCCGCGACGACGGCGCGGGCGCGACATCGATCGACGTGGTCGCTATCCCGCCACCGGCGAATTTCGCGCAGAAAAGCGATCCCAGGGCGCCATTGCCGCCCAGAACTACGGCGCTGATCGCAGGGAGATGCGGCTTGTTCATGGAGGTCACGGAGGAGGCTGTGAATATATGACTGGATAGGCGGCGCGAGCTAGTCGCGGGCGTCGATGATGCGATCCTCGATCCGGCAAGCTTCATCGATGATCAGGGAATACAGCTCACGGACAAAGACAGGGTCTACGCCATGGCGTTCCGCCAGCGCGGCGCAGCGCTGCTTGACCTGCTCCACCCGGCCGCTTTGCATCATCGGGATTTCGCTCGCCTTCTTCAGACGGGCGACATCGCGGCATACGGAGTAACGCCGTCCAAGCAACTCGATGATCTGCTCATCGATCGCATCAATTGATTCTCGATATGGGGTCAGCTGTTCCATCACATGCATCCTGTCATCTGTCCTGGCACGGCCGGAGTGTTTTGTAATTTCACTGGAGACGGGATCCCGTAACTCCAATGATCCGACACGATCTGCGCTGACAGTTCAGCCAGGCGGTTGATCGGCCACCCGCCAGGCGCGCCTATTATTCCACAGCCGCCGCGAGGCGCATGCTCAAAGCGCCGCCTGACTCGGCTCGCCATCCAGCGCCGATACCGCCAGCGCATGGACCAGCGCCCTTGATTTCAATAACATTTCCTCGAGCTCTTCCTGCGGATCGGACAGGTCGATGATGGCGCCGCCGACGCCCACGGTGACATCTTCCGGGGTCACGACGATGGTGCGGATCACGATGCTGAGATCAGCGCTGCCATTGAGGCCGAAAAATCCGATGGATCCCGAGTAGATGCCGCGCGGCCCTCCCTCGAGCCTGTCGATGATTTCCATGCTGCGCTTCTTCGGGGCCCCGGTCATTGATCCACCGGGAAATGCGGCCTGTACGCACTGTACCGAGGAAATGCCGCGGCGCAGCCTGCCATGGACCGTGCTCACAAGCTGGTGCACCGTCGCGTAGCTCTCCACGGAGAAAATATTCGATACATATACGCTGCCGACGTCGGATACCGTCCCGAGATCGTTGCGCAGGAGATCAACGATCATCAGGTTCTCGGAACGGTCCTTCCCGTTCTCGCGCAGGTCCTGGTAGATGCGTTCATCCTCCTCAGGCGTCTTGCCGCGCGGACGCGTACCCTTGATCGGCTTGGACTCGACCGTGCCATTGGGGCCGATGGTCAGGAAGCGTTCCGGCGAGGAACTCAGGACAGCCACGCCCGGAAAATTCAGATAGGTCGCATACGGAGCCGGGTTGCTCTCACGCAGCGCGCGGTAGGTGTTCATAGGGTCGATTGTCACGTGCTGCGTGATCATGTTGGTCAGACAGATCTCGTAGGATTCGCCGTGCTTGATCTCCTGCTGGCATTCCCGGATGCGCTGCAGATACTTTTCCGGCGAATGCCGCGCGGTCTGCATGACCATCCGCGGCACCGGCGCCCGCCTCCACGGCCTCACCGCCGGCAGCTTCTGCAGCTTTGCTTGCATGTCGTTCAGCCATTGCCGGGCGCGGTCCGCGTGATCCTCATCGTCAAGACAGACCAGGTAGGCGATGTTCTCTTCGTGATCGAAGGCGATGATGCGGTCGGCGAATACGAAGGCGGCATCCGGCGTTGACGCCCGGTGCGCCGCGGTCGCGCCGCAATCGGCCTTCAGCTCGTAGCCGAGATAGCCGGCGTAGCCCAGGTTGAAATCGAACGGCAGTCCCTCCACCACTGCGTGCCGCTCGTGCAGCATACGATCCAGATAGGTGAAGATGCTCTCGTTGAAGACCTCATCCTGGCCACGGCGAGTCACCGTCACCTTGCGCTCCGGCAGGCTGTAGCTGACGTATTCCGCATGCGGCCCGCTGGCGTCGCCCATGTAGGAGAAGCGGGAGAAGCCGCGCACCAGTGCGCTGTCGAGCCAGAAATTGGGCGTGGAGTTTGCGAAGAAGTTCATGAACACCTGTTCGGCGTTCAGATGCATGGGCACGCGGCGATGAAATATCCTGAATGGCCGGCCGTTGATCTCACCCTGGCCCAGGCTGACCGGATCACGGTCGGCGCTGTTCCCGTGCGGCACGATGTCGAAGCTGTCCGGGCATCGTTTCGCCGTCCCGGTATCGGTAACACGCCGGCGCGGCGGATTCTGCTTGAGGAACTCGGCCGTGAGCGCGCGGAAATTCTCCAGGATCTGGTGGCCGTACTCGGAACAGATCGATTCGGGATGGAACTGCACGCCCCAGATCCGGCGCGTCTTGTGGCGCAGGCCCATCAGCATGCCGTCCTCCGTCCAGGCGAGCTTATCCAGTTCGTCTGAGAGTTCGGCGACGTGCAGCGAGTGATAGCGGATGGCGGTGAAGGGAGACGGGATGCCCTTGAAGATGTCCTGGCCGGTGTGATGGATCAGGCTCGGGCGGCCGTGCATGACGCGGGCGGCATAATCCACCTTGCCGCCGTACAGATGGCCGATGCCCTGGTGGCCCAGGCACACTCCCAGCACCGGAACGGGGCACTCGCGTATCGCCTCGGCGCAAATGCCGAAATCCTGCGGCCGTTCCGGCCGGCCAGGTCCGGGGGAAATCACAATGTTGTCGAAATCGAGCTGGCGGATCTCCGACCACGGCGCGGTATCGTTCCTGACCACGACCGGCGGCACGCGGTTCACCTCGGCGATCAACTGGTAGAGATTGAAGGTGAACGAATCGTAGTTGTCGATCAGCAAGGTCTTCATACGCGCGACTGTCCCCGTCTTCCGTCTCACTGACGGATCCTGAAGTAAAAACAAAGGTATTACTGACTTCCCCATCTGTGTTATCGACAGACGGATACCGTGCTTTAATCCGGGGAAATACCAACTGCGAAGGTCGGAGCGGTCTTCGTCGGGAGGCCTTATTGCAGGGGCAAGGGGCCGCCGTCGATCGTACGGATACCCGGCTCCATCAGGCGATACAGATCGTCCGGCGGCACCACCATCTGGCCCACGTCACGCATCCAGGGGGACAGCGAGAGCCGGGCCGTTTCCCGGGTATCCATAGTCAGCATGGAGCTGAACGGGATGACGAAGTACACGCCCTTGTCGCGGTAGGGATCGTCCGGGCTGCCCGGGCCGGTCATATCGTGGCCGTTGGTAATGCTGTACCAGGCCCCGATCTCGACCCCGGAGCGGAAGCGGCGATTCAGCTCGTAGCGGATCCCGTCGTCACGGGCGAGGAACTGGCCGGCCCGCACCGTCGCCGTCAGGCCGTACCACGGCAGGCGGTAATGACCGGAAACCAGGGCGGTCAGTACCGAGTAGTCGCGGAGGGCGAGATTATCGCCCGGCTCGCGTTGCCGCAGCCCGTCCACCATCAGATCCAGCGCCCAGCGGCCGTCGCGCGACGGATACAGCAGTTGTCCGCCCGCGCCCGCGAACATCTCTTCGTAATACCCCGCGGACAGGCGCGCGCTCATCCGCCCCGGGAGATCCAGGTACCTGTTGACCAACAGCGAATCGAGCCGCAGGCGGCCGCCCTGTTTGTACTCGGCGACGTCCGAGCGCACATGCGGGAGCAGGCTGTCGGACTCCGCGGAAACATCGCTCACATCCTCGTACAACTGGAGCCGGCCGGAGGGGGAGAAGAACAAACCGTGCCCGAGGTGTCTGCGGTAGCTGAGCAGCGAAAACACATCATAATGAAACGCCCGGCCCGGATCCGTGCGGGTGATATTGAACAGAAATCGCAGGTTGAACGGGTTTAGCTGGAATTCGTCCTGATCGTAGCGCCCGCCGCCGTCACCAATGAGATTGATGGCCTGCACAGGGGCCGCATCCTCCCCGCCCGGGGCGGACTCCACCCCCGTGGAGGCGTCAGGCCGGACGGCGTGCGGCGCCTCTTCGATCGCCGCTTCGGCATAGATCACATCGACACCGGACTCCACCTGGTCCCACGACACGGTCCCGGCGAAATACTCCCGCAGCCGAGGAATATCGCGAAATACATAGGTGACCACAGGGAGGTCGTTCCCGGTATAGGTGACCGTCACCGATTCGAGATCCTGCGGACCGGCCTGCACCAGGATGCGCGCCGCGCGGCTGATGATGCGCCGTACCGAGGAGATGCGGGGATGGCTGAGGCTGGCGCTGAGCGTCTTGCCGTGCAGCGTTACATGCAGATTCCGGAACCCTTCGCGCCGCAGCGCATCCTCGATTGCGCCGCTGTAGCGCGCATCGACACGCCAGTCCGTGAGCGGCGCCAGCGGCAGACTCACCCGGACAGGCGGCGGCTCGTCGATCTTGGGGATGAACTCCCGCTCCATCAGCGGCACCGTCACATGGATATTGGCGCCGACCTCACCATCCTGCCAGGAGAGCTGCGTGCCCAGCCAGCCATAGCGGTATTCCAGCGCATAGGTAGCCCCACCCGCACGCTCCGCCGCACCCGACGAAGCAGCCTCATGGTCGCGGCGGTAGTCGTTGGCGTCATACTCGACGACGAGGCCCAGGCTCCTGGCCCAGGCAGGCCGATAACGCAGGCCACCGAAGCCGCCGTCGAGGCGGTCGCTGCCGTAACCCAGCGTGAGGTCGAGTGCGCCGATGCGTTTGCTGAGGGTGACGAACTCCGCCGAGAACAGGCGTGTACCATGAAAATCCTGCGCGCCCACCGCCAGTTGCGGGAGATGCCCGGTCTCCGGAAACAGGACCAGCTTGGCATCGAAGGCCTTGTCGCGGAAATTGCCGACGTTGTCCCCCGCCTCGAAGACGGAGATATTGTCGATCGTGGTATAGCGCGCTGACAGTTCCAGCCTCGGCAGCACCGTCACGCTGCTCCACAGCGTCGAATACGGATCGAAATTACTGAAGCCGAGCCGAAACGACCCGTCCCGATCCAGGCGCGCGTCGGGCATGTTGATCAATCCGGTCTGACCCAGCACCGCAGGCTCGGCACGCCCCTCCCCGGGGAAGACAAGTGCGAGCGCGATGACCAAAATTGGGGACAGATTTATTTTTCTAGAGCGAGAACATGGGGACAGATAGTTAATTCTGTCCCCTTCGAGACCTGGGATCCGGGGACAGGTTGTTAAATCAGTCCCCTCGGCAGAGAAACCACGGCCTGGAGAGGGGCACGGAGACGGGCTTGTGGACAGAAAATAAATCTGTCCCCCTTTGCATGCGGTGGGAACAGCCGAGGATGGATTGATTCGCGGGGAACCGGGGGACGAATAAATAAATCTGTCCCCAATTATCAGTGGGAAGGCGTGCTGGAGCTACCCCCTCCGCCTCCGCCGGCCACGGCGCCCAACAGGGCAGCGATACCGGCCCCGATCAGGACCTGTTTCGTCGTCACGGTGCGGGTCGCGCCCTCTGCACCGGCGTCGGCGTCCTCCACCGGGATCTGCGCCTGCTGCACTTCGGGTGCGGGCTCCGGCGCTACCACGGCGGCAGGAGGCTCGACGACGGGAGGTGCGGGGACTTCCGGCGGCGGGACCGGAGCCGCATCCTGCGCCGGTTTCACGATACCGATGGCCGCGGCCAGTTGAAGCGGGGCAGGACTCCCGCCCGCAGTGTCAGCCGTCCCCGGCATCAGGTCCTGCCCGTACACGGCAAGCGGACAGGCCAGCATCAGGCACAGGCCCAGATTCAGGCTGGATCTTGGCAGAATCATGATATCCCTCTCCCACGGCAAACCCGCGCCCAATCG
Organism: Gammaproteobacteria bacterium; assembly: GCA_016712635.1. Classification (NCBI taxonomy): domain Bacteria; kingdom Pseudomonadati; phylum Pseudomonadota; class Gammaproteobacteria; species Gammaproteobacteria bacterium. The sequence continues at coordinate 60,422 of JADJQS010000001.1, forward strand.
TCATTGGCGGCAGGCGGACTACTGGAAATTTCGTCCCTCATCATACCGGCTCGCCCGCGCTCCCGCCACAGGGAGAGGTACCATGCCGCCCGGGACATCAATTATAGGTATGCATCATTTCGGTAATGAGGATGCCGTCCGGTCCGCGCCGCACATGGAACAGGACCTTGCCCTGTACCGTCGTCACGCTCTGGTCACTCTTGAGTTTCACGTCGACCTGGAAATCCCCCTCACCTTTCAGTCCGTCACCGCGCTTGTCCTGTTCCCAGCGGAGGCGGCTGATGGTGAACTTGCGCGTCTCGCTGATCTGAAACAGCTCGCGATAATCCGCGGCAATACCGGACTTGCTGCTCTGGTCATTTGTCCGTGCATCCTCGGAGAAAAGGCCCACCAGCGTGTCGAGTTCGCCCGCTTCGTAGGCCCGGGAGAACGTCTCCGCGAGGCGATCAAGCTCCTGAATCGTGATGGCCTCGCCATTGCGCGACGCCTGCACCGGGGCGACACTCGCAATCAGTGCAGGCTTATCCATCTGCCCACCATCAACCCTGGGGACGGCAGGCGCGGACGGAGCTATCGTCGCCTGGGCAGGAATCTTCGCGGCGGCGTCATCGCGCGGCACGGTCACCACACCGGCATTTGCGACAGCGCCCACCTTCGCCGCGGGTTTGTCCTCGAGCAGTGTCTGGCGCAGCGATTCAAGTTTCCTGGACGGTGCGGCGCGCTCCGTGACCGCCGGAGATTCGACCGGCGGCTTGGCGCTCGCTGCCACGGCCGGCTCTGAACGGACCACAGACCCGCCAGCCGCAGGCCGCGCCGGGGAACTCTGCGCGGACCTGTTCTCGCCGCCGGCTCCCTGTCCTCCCGGCGGGATCACCGCCGGCTGGCGCGCCTCAGCACGCGATGCGGCCGTATTCGGCGCAGACCTGTTTACCGGCTCATTACCCGCGGAACCGGTCTCGCGCCGGGCATCAGACGATGTAGCTCGTGATACCGCGGGCTTCTTGTCTTCGCCGGCATCGGCCGCCGACGGATCGGGGATGGCAGCGAAGGGACTGAACACCTCACTCGAAGCCGCCTGCTCCGCCGTATCGCGCACGACGTTGCCGTTGACCGGCGCAGGGATGGAACCCGCATCCGCGTCGCCCGATGCCGCCTCCATTTCCTCCCCGGGTATCGATGCCGGGCCGGAACCGGAGTCCTCCCCGAGTCTATTCGGCAGGACGATGGCATAGACGCCCAGTACCATGATCACCGCCACCAGGATCGCAAACGTGGAACGGTCCATGGACAGGATGCGCTTGCTATCCGCCCCGGCCGGCTCCGGCGGGGTAACCGGGATGCCCTTTGGAAATTTTCCCGCTGCACCGGCGACCGGCTCGCTGATCAAGCTCCAGGATATCGGTGCAGGGTTGGATGAAACCTGCGCCAACTCAGGCTCGGGCGTCCCTCCCGTCTCGGACAAGCCATTGGCGCGATCGATGCGATTCGCGATGAACGAACTCCGGCTGGATCCCTGCGGCGCCGCAGGCTCCGCCGACGCCGTTCGCTCCCTCGCACCGGTCGCCGAACTTTGCTGAACCTGCCTCTGAAGCTCCTTTATCTCATCTTCCGAGGGCATGGGCCGGACGGAAGGGCCAGGGTTCAGGTATGACACGTTCCCTGGCGCCTTCCCCGCTTCGGAAGGGACATCCATGCGATCCCTCGGTACAGCCGGAGCTCCCTTGACCCCGCTCCGCTGGATCAGGTGCTGATCGTAAGCCCGCCGCCGCTCCGGATCGCGCAACACGCTGTAGGCGCGGCTGATCTCGGTGGCAAAAATAGGGTTCCACTCCCCCGATCGGTCGGCCTGGTCAAGGGCGTAGATGTGCAATAACTGATTGTAATGCTTCCGTATCTCGTCAGGCCTGGCGCCGTAGTTCAATCCCAGGATCCGGTAACAGTCCGCGCCCGGGGCAAAGAATACGCGCTCAATCATGAACTGGATCGCCTCCCGCAGATCAGCGGCGAGGGCCATCGGCTCCTCGGAGCCGGGATCCTTATTCTCGGTTAAGGCGTCAAGGAGATAGCTGACATCCGGCGGCAAGGGACTTGACGGGTCGAGCAGGTCCCGGTGCTCAGCGGGAGATTGAAAGAAATCCCGGGCGAGATTGAAAATGTTCCGTCCCATAATGCCTTACATTCCCTGCTGACCGTTCAGACAACGCGCTGGACGGCGGATATTTCCATATGTAGTATGTTGCACGTTTGTTAAATGCTATATGTTGCGTTAATTCATATCGGCCGAGGTGACGCTATTCTACACGGATTCGCCATACACCATGCCAACGTACCGGAATCCCGTCCCGGGTTCCTCAATTAAAAGACCCATTGTGACGATGACATGGTACAGAGGCATTCGACCGTATCCGCCAATCATTTAACATTTTAATTCGACAGGACACAAACAGGACATGGATTTGCATCACTGGGTATCACCGCGGCTTCGCATCCTCATCATCGTCATCCTGGGAACACTGCTCAGCGCCTGCTTCGACTGGCACGACAATAGCTCGGCCGGCGCCGGTACCGACACCCTCACGGGGGTGGATACCTCCAACGACGGTACAGGGTTGCCATCGGAAGAGCCTGATGATGAAGACACCACCCCGCCCGAGGATACGGCGAGCGCGGAACCGGAACCTGTCATCATCGCGCTGAGCTGGCAACCGATCCAGGGCAATATCGACGGGTACATCGTCCACACCGGCCCGACCCCCGAGACCGCGAGCGCGGTCATCACGGTCACGCCGAACCCCGGCGTGGAATACGACACCATGTCCGACCTCGGCCTGAAGCCCGGCGATCAATCCTGTTTCCGCATCAAGGCCTACAACGCCGAGGGGCAGTCAGGCTTCTCGGACGCTGTCTGCTACCTGGTCAACGCCTGATCCAGGCACGCTCCGCGCAGTAGCTGTTCGGGGACAGATTTCAAATCTGTCCCCTATCCACCGCCGCTACGCAAATGGGGACAGATTTATAAATCTGTCCCCTTACTTCAATTCAACTGTCCCCAAACCACGACACCCCTCTCGAAGCGGAATAACGCAACGCATTCCATCTCCGCAGCCTTGAGTTCCGCCACGCACGTCGCCCTTACTCCGTGCACCCCCTGACACCGCGACCATGCGTCGCACCCTGCGTAGCAGATCGCATTATTCACGGTTAATCCCGGTTTATGTGACTGCGGTCACCGCCACTGAATGATGCGCCGCACGGAATAAACAATCGCTGGCGGGCATCATTGCCCAACGTCAATTCATCCTACCAGCAGTAAGGATCAAATCACCGATGGCTGACATCACCTGGTTCAGACGCACATTACGCGTCCACGCAGTTATTGTGTTCTCTGTATTGATCGCCGCGTGTGGCGGCGGAGAAGACGAAGCCTCCTCGGGCGGCACTGGCGAGGTCGGAGTCGTAATAGGCTCCAACACGCCACCTCCGCCAGCGGATTCCGATAACAATACGGGCGGGCAATCCACCGTGGTGGGCGTCATAAACGAGACGCCGATCACGATTACCGGCACGGTGATCGATGGCCCGGTAACCGACGCAATCATCACCATCCGGGATGCCAATGACGCCTTCGTGGCAACCACGCGCAGCGACTCCCGCGCGCACTATCGCGCGGACATACCCGCGAATTCGATCTTTCCGCTGACCTTGACCGCGACCGGCGGCACGAACATCGTCAACAACGCACCGCCGAGCTTCACCCTCATCAGTGCAATCACGAGCCCGGACATCAGCACGGCAAACCTCAATCCGTACTCCACGCTGATCGTCAACACAGCCAGGAGAAAATCGGGAGGTCTGACGCCGGCAAATCTCGCCTCCGCAAGCGAAAGCATCCTCACCATATTCAACGCAGGCCTGAATACCGATCTCATGCCCAATCCGATCACGACACCTGTCACAGACATCAACGCCGCCAGCGTCATCAAGTCGAGCGAAGCTATCGCCGAGACAATCCGACGGAACCAAAGGGTATTAGAAGGCGTCATAGTTGATGCCAGCGCGGACACAATCATCAACTCTCTGAGCGCTGACATGACAGACGGAACACTCGACGGGGTCGGCGTTGCTGGCTCTGACCCAAGGGTTTCCTCTGTTTCTTCAATTACTTTTGGCCAAGTATTAATCGAATCTATCAGCAATGGGCTCGAAATCAATGATGAACTCGCGTCAGATTCACTGTCTAACGCTGTTAGTGTCACATTCCCGACATCTGTACAAGATATAGAGGAGTTGCCGATAACCATGGGCGCACTCAGTAATATCCGCACCGCAGTCGCCGCTGCCGCCTTGGTCGCACCCAGCATCGCCATGGCAGATCTGGAGTCCGCAACCAACGGGCTGAACGCAGGAAGCCTGCCCTCCGAAGCAGTGACGGTACTGCCGGCAGAGTCAGGTACGATAATGAATGAGGCTCTCAACCAGATAAACGGTTCTGATGGAAATGTTATGAACCTGATTAACGCATTGATCGGAACAGCCTACGCGGCGGATGCGCCGGCCGAAGGCCTGGTCTTGCTCAATATCACTGCAGTCGATGCCTCCAGTCACGACGCCGACCGCGAGCGCATACCCGAAAACGCGATCGACGGAAACCTGGATTCCAAATGGACCGCGCTCAGCATGCCGCAGTGGTTCACCGCGGACCTCGGCGCCACCCAGTCCGTCAGTCATCTGCGCATGAAGATAAACGTGAACAATAATGGGGCCAACGCGAGCTATGCCATAGATGTCTCCAGGGACAACACGAGCTGGACCAATGTACTGACCAACGTCAAACCCGTTGCGGTATCCGGCTGGGTCAGCGCCGAACTGCCCGCGGTGACGGCGCGCTATGTGCGCATCCGTCTGAATTCGAGCAATGCCAGCGACTACACCAATCTCTACGAACTCGAACTGTATGGGCAGGTGCTGCCCGCGAACATCGCCTCGGTCAGCGCCTCGGACTATGACGCGGAACGTGCGCGCGCGCCCAGTCTCGCCACCGACGGCAATCTGACCTCGAAATGGACTGCGCTCAGCCTGCCGCAATGGCTGATGGTCGATCTTGGTACCGTTCAGTCCATCAGTGGCATCAACATGAAAGTCTATATTGCGGACGCTGGGCGGAACGCCAATTACTCCGTCGATGTGTCATCCGACAGATCGACATGGGCCACGGTAATTGCCAACTCATCCATTGACACAACCACGGGATGGGCGCAAGCCAGCTTCATACCGGTTTCGGGCAGATATGTCCGGCTTCGCCTGGATTCCACCAACACATCGGACTATGTCAACCTGAGCGAGATCATGGTGTACGCCCAGGCCGCACAGAACCCTGCCTCGTCGCCCACAGATGAGGACATTAGCAACGTCCTACTGACCCTGACCTGGCAGCCGAACGTGGGAAGCGTCCAGGGCTACAAGGTTTTCTTCGGCCCCACCCCCGAATCTGTCAGCACTGAGATCTCGGATATAACGAACACGTTGTCGACCAGTTTCAATCCGGCAATCCCTGCAATCGCATACGACTCCTGGTATACGCTGAGACTGCTCCCAGGAGATAATGTGTGCTTCAGGGTGCGCGCTTACAATGCGGACGGCCTGTCGAACTGGTCGCTGCCTATCTGCGGAACGATAACGGAGGCGGCGGGCTGATCATGCAAACGAATTCACCATTCATCATGGGATGCGCCATTTCCATAGGCACCCCTTCTTATAAAACCCTGGAACAGATAATGAAAACATTTTCTCTGCCATTCGCGATGCTAATAGCCGCGCTTCTTTCCGCCGCCGCCATGGCCGCACCGCCCTCCGCACCCACGGGATTGTGCCTGCAATCTCTGGACGGCACGCAATGCACAACGACCGACACGACAACCCCGCCGCCACCGAGCACATCGACTGTCGTAATGCCAAAGAGCGTCAAGAATCCCGAAAACTTTCATCCGGGCTATTATGTCTACTTGGGCAAGAGCAACGGCACGCCGTTAACGGCGGGCATGATCTCAGACATTTCTAGCAACCCGGATTTTGTCGGAATCAAGCGTTCTTATAATTTGAGATCATTGGAACCAACAAAGGGGACTTTTGATTTCTCCGTAATTGAAAAAGATCTGGCGGTTGTACAATCGCGAGGGAAACGACTGTGGGTGACCATCACCTACAACGAATACAACAGCAATCTTGGCCCTAACATCCCGACCTATATGTTCTCCGATTCTTCATATGGATGCGGCTCCACATATTATGGAGCCTACCAAGGAAATGAAGGGAGCTGGCGCCCCTGCTTATGGAACCAGAATCTTCAGGGAAGGCTCGCCGCTGTGTATGCTGCGCTTGGCGCAAGATTCAACAAAGAACCGTATTTTGAAGGGACTAATTTAGGAGAAACCGCGATAAATACTGCGGGAGCAGTAGCATCGCCTGGGTACTCAGCAAAGGGCGTTGAAGAGGGATTTAAAGTTGTCGCCTTGGCAGCAAAGCGCGCCTTTCCTGACAAGACCGTGCTTCAAATGATTAATTTTGGAGTTTTTGACTTGGTGAAGTTCACCAGCTGGATGGTCGAGAATGAGATTGGCATTGGAAGCCCAGACACAAAACTTTCTAATGGCTCTCTTACCAGCACTATTTACCCACAGTACCTTGCCTATCATGAGGATGTTCCAACTGGGCCCGACGTTCAATGGGGAAACTACGAAGAATACAACTCCATCATAGGACGCATAAACACAGCAAGTGAACTCCTGTCAGGCGCCGTTAAACTGACAAACCCGTGGTATTTATTCTGGCAGACTCGCGATCCCTATTTCTCTGATGACGTGGTACCTGCTATTCGGGCCTACGGAAGCCTCCCTACTGCGAAGGAGTTCTACGACTCGAAAGACTAGAGCCAAGGGCAGCCTGATAGACCTCCAAGGTTAGGCGTGAAATGCGAGGCCAGTCATAGCCGTTTTCAACCAACTTGCGATGCCTCTGACGTTCTGCTTCAGAAGAAGCTACACACCGCCTTAGCATGGATGCCAAGGCGGCGATATCTCCCAAATCGAAATAATTCTCCGGCGGGAGCCCCACCTCCAAGTTGGCCGGGATGTCGCTCGCTATAACCGGCATTCCATAGCTTAATGCCTCCAGCATGGCTATCGGCAATCCTTCATGCGAAGAGGGCAATACAAACATACCCGCGTGCGCATATAGCTCGCGCAGGGCGTCCCCCGACTGGAATCCAGTCAGAACCACGTTGCCATCCTGTGCGGCTTCTTGCTTCACTAACGCCGAATATCTATCCGGATGGTCCGCATCTCCGACCAGAACAAGTTTCCAGCCGGCAATGTCAGCCAGATGGAACGCCCTGATTAGATCCAGATGTCTTTTCTCAGGCACAAAGCGGCTGACCAAGAGTACATAACGGCGCTTGTCCAGCCCGAACGATCGAATGGCTTGATCGGTGAGCGGTATTATGGGGAGATCTATCCCGTTCGGGATCACGTTGGCGTCGGTTCCATATTTCTGCGCGACCAAGTTCCTGATGACTTTCGATATGACAATCCGACGATGCGAATACCGCATGCTCCACGCCTCGCCGCGGCGCAGCAGCCAGCGAGCGAAGGAACTCCATTTCTCCCGGTCATAGTCTGGGCCGTGGTGAGTAACCACGACCTTCAGGCCTAGCAATCTCGCCAATGGCGTGACGATACCAGGGCCAATGGCATGAATATGCAGAATATCGGGACGTTTGGCCGCGGCATATATAACCCCCAGCAGGGAATGAACCAGGGCCTCGATGCCGCTCGATCCCGGTGCCCATAATCTCCGGAAATCAACGCCGCGCCATGATTTTCGCTCTGCCGGCAGGTAACGCGAGCGGGCAATCACCTCAACGTCACACCCCAGCTCGACCAGCAGGGGATATAAATGCTCGGCATGCTTTTCAACGCCGCCCTGAACATCGGGGAATCCCCGCAGCCCAAGTACCATCACTTTGACCATATGCCCACCGGTAAATATCGTCGCCGAATCTTATCCCAAGCTGTGCAGACTCAACATCGAACGCCAAGGCTCGAATACAATTCAAGTATCTTGCCTTTATAGTTATCGGAGGAAAAGTCCGATTCAACCCAGGCGCGTCCGGCCCGACCCATCTCGATCAGCCTGTGATCCGGGGAGTCGGCCATCGAGCGCAATGCATTTGCCAGAGATTCTACAGATCCGGAGTCGAAAACCAATCCGGTGCTGTCCGGCCTGATCAGCTCAGGTATACCACCGATTGCCGCGCCAAGTACCGGCCTGCCAAGCGCATACGCCTCCAGAACCGACATAGGCGAATTCTCGTACCACTCCGAAGGCAGCACGACGCAGCGGGAAGAACGAACGAAATCGTGCAATGCCTTCCCCTTTATATAACCATGGAAGCGCACATCCGCACTGAGGTCGCGGGCCAGTCTTTTCAGATGATCCTCATCCGGACCCGTGCCCGCGATATTGAGGGAGACGCCGGCTTGCGCCACGGCCCTGATCAGCGTGACGAGCCCCTTTTCCCTGCTCAGACGCCCGAAATAGGCGAACGCTCCAGATAACCCGGATTCAGGCGCATAGCTCGAGGCCTGAATGAAATTCGGGATATAAACGAACTTCTCTCGCGGCCAGCCCCATTCGACCATCTTGTCCAGATAGAACCTGCTCGGCACGATGAACTTGTCGACATATTTCGAATAAGTGGCAAGCACCTTATGCAACATGGCCTCCATGAAAACTACCATGCTCAGCGAGAAAGAGCCCTTGATACAACGATGCAGCAGTACATTAAATTCACGCCCGCCCTTGCACCTTTCGCAGATTCCGTCATGAGACAGCATATTGTACGCAGGGCAGGACAGCTTGAGATCATGCAGCGTCATAACCACCGGGATATCGTGTTTTTTGACGGCGCTGAATATGGAGGGAGAAATGTGGTGATAGATATTATGCGCATGACAGATATCGGCGTGAGAGACTTTCAATAAACTATCTATGTTCGCGCGCGATTCCTGCGAATAGATTACCTTGGGCACACGCCTGAGCTTGTCGAGCAAAGAATAGCTGGAACCGTATTCGATCTCTTCGACAAAGTATTCGCTCCATGGAGTGTCAAGATTATCAGGGTGTCGCATGGCGAAGGGAACCACCGTCCACCCGCCATCCTCGAGCAACCTGTTGTGCGCAAGGAAAACGGTTTCGGCGCCGCCGCGCGGATAATAATAATTGTTAATGGATAACAGAGTGGCCAAGAGAAATCGTCACACCATATAGAAACGGTTGGGCTCTAGGCGCGGATGAACGGCGTAATATATCGCTTCAGCGAGGAAGAAACGGCTTCCAAGGTGAATTTCTCGCGATATATGTCATAACCGCGCCGACCCATACGCTCACATTTTGCCGGATCTGATATCAACCCGATTAACAGCCTCGCTAAACCATTGACATCATCGATCCCCACAAGATACCCGTTATCTCCGTCAATGATAAACTCAGGAAGAGCGCCGATGTTTGTACCCAGGACCGGCAACGAGTAACTCATGGCCTCGAGAAATACTATCCCGAAGGGCTCACGTCGGGTTGGCAGACAAAACACAGCGGATTTTTCATAATACTCGCACAACTTCTCAGACTTGACCGGCCCGACTATCTCAACATTCGGAAGAACAATGTCAGGCGAGCACCCTACTATGGTCAGCGTAGCATCAGGCTCCACCTTCACTACCTGTTCAAAGGCCTTGACTAAAAGTGGGCCGCCCTTTCTTTCCCACTCTAGACCAACAAATAATATGTTCTTACTCGCATATTTATTCAGGCTAGATTCTCTTTCTCCTTCTTCAACGAATGGCGCGTAATAAATGCAATGCACTTTTTTCACATCACAACTATAGTCTTGAACAACTGACTCCCTGACTATCATTGAACGCGTGAATACGATGTCGGCATCGCCATAGATATCTCTCTCTAAATTTATCCATGATTTTGATAAAAGATCACTTTTCTCGTCATATTCAGGATAGTTCTTATTTGCCAATACTGTATGGTCCGTATAAACAAAATGCGGTATACCAGCTAATTTCCCATTGAACAGCGAGCAATCTTGAATAGAAAACAAATACCCAGACTTTGATCTTGTGTTTAATAGCCTATGAAGATGATGATATAAATATGGCGTCCCGAAGAACCGGTTATAAAATGCGCTCTTACTTTGAAATATCTCCCTTACTCCATAATTAGCTACCATATGAAATAAATTAATCAGTGCAATATGTATGTTGCGCTTCAATAGTGGCTTAACATCAATAACGTCTAATTCATACTCAGGGAATGTATGCTTTAATATTCTGATTATCTGATCAACTATCGTGTGCCGGGATCTAATTTTTATAAATGCATACTTTTTTTTCATGCCACGACCCTCATGTCCTATAAGCATTGAAATTCTAATTTCGTGAACCTTGAGAGTCATAATTTACAGATTGATCGATACTCTTGGCTGCGACATATCCAGAGTAATAAAAGAACAGATATCCAAGAACATCAAATGTCAGAAAGTTTTTATAGGGAATCGAAAGAGCGATAATCACCGCTATTGACGCCCATCCCACCGAAAAATTTCCTATAAACTCTTTCCCACCAGAAAGCGATTTTGCATCATGGAATATCATGTAAAAAAATAGGAAAAAGATCAGAACTCCGATCAACCCTATCTCCCAAAGGAAGATGCTCAAAGCCGTATAGGAGGAATCAAGGCTGCCTAACTGAGAATACTTGCCCGAGAAGCTGGAAATAAAAGAATCCGAGGCGTTCCCAATACCCAGCCCAACAAGAAGCTTTACGGGATCCTCGGAGAGCACCCGAATGGGAAGAATGATATTGTCAATTCTGCGTATCTTGTCCTCGTCTCTATCAACCGTCGGCAAGGCCCCTATAATCACTTGGTTCTGATCAAGTACACGCTTGGCATCGATCTCCTGTGAATCACCACTATAAAGATAGAATTTAACCCCGGTCTCCGGATCCAGAAAGAAATCCAGCAGGCCTCTCTCCCTATCTGCGCTGAAAAACAGGCTATACACCAGAAAAAACGTTCCAAGCATGGCACAGAATGAGGCGCCCGCGCCTATTATTCTGATTTTTGCGTCCCGGCTGATACCGGACAGCGCCATTACCACTAAAAAAGCGGCTGGAAAAAAAATTAGGATGCTCTTGGTCTCATTCAAAGTAGTAGGTATAAACAACAGGAAGACCAGGCTCAGAAATCTTCCCGTCGACAATTTGCTCCTGAAATAATATCCAAGCAGGATTGCGATCAAACATACAAGATAAATGGACATGACAGACCCCACACCCAACGTTCCGGCAACGAGATCGGCATGCTTTCCCTCAACGAATTTCTGATAAATGACAAATGGGAATTGTGACAATCCGAGAAATAACAGCAGATGGAACTGCGAGGCGATTTCTTTGTCTTTGAAATCGTACACCGCAGGAACCAGAAACAACGGGGCATATTTCAGATAGTTTCTCAGACCAGACAGAAAAGTTCCCGGCTGCTCGCCGTTCAGAATAGCTCCGAGCATTATGTGCAGGCAAAAAAGAGAGAACAGAACGATGTAACCGCGTTTTATGGATATTTTCTTGAAATGCGCCGCGCGCAGGAGTGCGGCAATCAATAACGCACCAGAGATAACCTCAGGCAGCAGGCTCACGATCCTAGGCAGAATCCCCAAGGTCTTTGACAGAAAAGGGATGGTAAATATCGAAACAATCAGGACGTGTACCGCTGTATTCATGGGTTATCCAGCAGCGAGATCAGACGCCGAACATTCTTCTCGGAATAATGCTCGAAAGCATAGGACTGGGCCTGCGATCCGGCCCTTGCCATTACTTCCGCGTTTCCCAACAAATACGAGACCTGCCTTCTCAGCTTCTCATAATGATCGTCGGCACAAAACCCGAGCGCGCCATCACTCAGCAGATTGTCTGGATTGACCTTCAGACTGATCACGGGCACCCGTCGCATCCAGGCTTGGATAAAAGTGTTCGAGAACCCTTCATATTGACTGGTATTCACCAGGAGCTGCGCTGCAGCCAGAAGTCGATTAACCTCCTGCTGGGACTGGACTCCAAGATAAGCCAGGTTTTCCGTTGAGGAAATCTGTTTATCCAGCTCCTGCTGCCATTGCCCTCCGGCAGGCGCGCCAATCATGATGAATCTGGCATCTGTATCCACGAGATCTCTGGCCAAACGAATGAACACCTCAGGCTGCTTCAATTTCTTGAAGTTCGCGACCCACAGAACCGTATTTTGACTGTTTTTCTCCATGGCTTCGGTCGGCAACGGATGAAAATTTCTTATCACCTCCGCCGATTCGATATCATAATTCTCTTCCAACAACGCGGCCTGCGCCTCTGTCTGAACTATAATCTTCGTGGAATTTCTTATCCCATACTCAAGAATTTTTCTTTCGACATAACGATCTGGCAACAATTCCCGAAGATTCGACTTGGCGACCCTCTGCAGACTCTTGTCGCTCGTCACCCTCCATACCATTTTACAGCCCGACCGCTTGGCGTAATAAGCGGCCACACCGGTATAGGCGCAGCCAACCTGCTGATAAATCACATCTGGCTTGATTTCTTTAAGGATACGGAGAAGTTTCAGGGCGTCGGGAAAATACCCGTAACGATGGTACCAGCGAGGATCCGATATCTTCACAATGTTATACCCTACCGGCGTGAAATCCCGTTTCACGCGCCTCGCCAGGTAATAGATGTCGAATCTATCGAGAGGAATCAGATTCTCAATAAGGATTTTCGCCTGGTATTGCGACCCGCCCATTAATGCTTCCCAGTGGGCCGGGACAATGATGCAGATTCTGCGTTTTGATGACATTTTATCAGCGGCCCCGAGGAAATCGGCAGGCAATCTAGAGAGATTCGTAATACTCGTTTTCAACAATATCCGCCATCCGGGAATTTGTCCGGCACCTTTCTACGTACTCTCGCCTTTTGGCCCATTTCTCTTGCCAGCGATGGATTATCCAGAATCCTGATTATCGCGGCCGAAAATTCAGCCTCGGACCATGGTGAACAGTATCCTGCGCCGCTTTCATTGATTACCAGGCTTTGCTCCGGATGGTCGTTGCCAACAACCGCCTTACCCATCGCCATATATTCAATAAGCTTAGTCGGCGACGTGGAGTTCAATATGGGAATGGGATAATACGGTGAAAGACATACATCCGCCTCGGCGACATGGGAAAGTGCAGCCTCAATCGGCAATTGCCCAGTCATGACGACTGCATGCCGGACGTTCAAACGGTCAATTTCGGACTGAAGCAGTTGCTCGTCTCTCGGCTGCTCCCCTTTTCCGACCAGATAAAGCTTGGCGCCAGGATATTTCTTTATGACTTCCGCGATAACCCTGATCAGGAAATCCAACCTTCTGACACTTATAAGAGTGCCAAGATATACGATTTTCTTGCTCTCACTGAGCATTGCTTCCGCATTATCATCGCTTGGCGGTTTACATGCGATCTGGTCGAGATTCAAGGAACCTGGGATCGGGGTCAATTTATGCGCCGGCACCCCCTCTGAAATTATGTCCCTCTTCATCTGCTCACTTTGTACAAAGGCATGATCGGCAAAACGCAATATTACTTTGTACAAACAAAAATGGTACAAGATCCCTTTCATATATGTTACCCAGCGATATCTGGCATAGGACATTCTTGCCGAATACAGCGAGGCCTCGGCATGCGGATAAGCCAGCCAGTAAAAGTATTTTACCCCCCTCAGCCTGGCAATCATTAATGCCAATATGGCGGCAAGATATTTATCCTTGACCTGAACAAGATCATAGCTCCCCGGCTTTATCAGCCAGAACATGCGTAAATCATTCGCGATATCAAGTAGGTGCTTACGCAAGCGATGCCATTTGGATCCGCCGTCGTCCGTCGCACCTATGTAAGCCGTTCCATTACCGAATTCTTCATGATGGAATCTCTGGCAGGATTTCTCCGCTTGAATTATCCAGTCCACTTTATGCCCACGCCGAACCAGTTCTTCACTGAAGATCGCCTTGGCGGCGGGCCTGCATGGCGGGTATTTATCCGAGGTGATAAATAAAATGCGAAGCTTTCGATCAGGACGCGTCATGGATTATGCACATCAATCTGAATCGGATCATTTCTATACGATCAAGTCGGCCGAGAGATGTCTTCTGGCATCCAGGTAGAAGGGGGTGCAGAGCGATTCAATTATTCCCGCCTCCTTGCCTGAGAATTTATCAGCCTTGGACAGGCTCTTCGCATGCAGCCTGGAGAGATATTCTTCGCGATAATTCAGACCCGTAAAATTGTACAGCTTCGGCAGGATATGGGCCTTGTTCTTTATGAGATCATCATAGTCGATGATAATGACGCGACCCTGATCGATTTCGTCTTTCAGCGCGGCCGTCTGGGATATTTTCGCATTGTATGAAAGACAGGCCTTTCGCAGGCGGGACACGGCCAGCGAACCCAGCTTTTCGTATTTCCATCTTTCGCCCGCCGCGAGGAATTCGTGGCCGCAATGACGAAATAATCTGTTCAAGGCCCCGATTTTCCAATTATGGAGCATGGAATAGATCACGGAATAGGGATTTCTCAACACCCAGATCAGTTTGTAGTCCGCGTGCTCGAAATATTCCGGGTAACTGTTGTTCAAATAAGTAGTCTGGAAACAGAACCGTCCTTCCGATGGGTACGATTCCCAACCGGACAGTATCAAGGCCGCATCCAGTTCATCGTCACTGCCAAACTGGAAATTGACCATCCCCTCGCTTGCAGTAAGCAATCTTGACAAGGCCGTGGTTCCGGAGCGCTGGCATCCCGCCACCAGGATACAATTCTCAAACCTGTCCAGTTCGCCCAGCAGTTTGCGCCCGCTGAATCTGACCTTGCGATCAAACTGGGACCAGGATTTGACCGGGGAATATTGAGAACTACGCATTGAGGAACCTAAGAAACGAAAATTTGGACCGGGGAAAAAACAGAGCGGAATTATAAATCAAATGAATGCCTCTCCCTGGCAAACACCCTTTCCAGCCGAGTGAAGTACTCCGAATTCTCTTCATTTCTGTCTTGGCACTTGCCCCTTATACGAAGTGGCTGTGCGACAGGATATTGCTAACCCAGCACGAATGATGCAAATTATATACCAGACTCCCGCGTGAATTGATAGCGAATTCAAACAAATCAGACGCGAATCAAACAATTGGGAACGCTGGCGACAAGCAGATTTACCGCCAACAAGCAGGGATAGGGAAGACGTTAACGAATCATTTAACGGACAGTGGTTGGGTGGCTTTTATTCATCAACCGCAGCCAGCGCCACCCCGCTCTCTTCTTTGGCCAGAATAGTAGACAATCCTGCGGGGGATTTTGCCGCAATCAACGGGCTGACAGCGTCCGTCACCGAAAAGCTTCTGTTCAATAACTTCTCAATCAGCGTCTCTGATCTGACGTTATCTTGATAGTATTTCCAGTTGCTCTCTTTCATCCATCTGATCTTGCCCGGAGTGCTCAGCAAATCCTCGCAGGCAGTCAGGCAGTCATCGATAGAACTAAACGACTTTATATTAACATCCTCCCGCAGGGGCTGGGGAATCCCGAAAACCAGCGGCTCGGTGACGATGCAGCGCGCCGCAGCCAATGCCTCACCGAGCTTCCACGGATTGGATTGCCCGACGCCCAGCGTATTGATCGCAATGTCGGAACTCTTGAGCAGATGGGTAAACTGACGGCGCGATACTTTTGAAATCAACAGATCCTTGGGGCAGAATCTTTCCGTCATCTGGTTTCTGACGATGCCGCCATAAAAATTAGCACCGAACTCCTTTTTCAGCGCTTTGACCAGATCAATCCGCTGCCTTGAGAAATCGGTCAGCCCCTTGGACGAAATAAACAACCGCGTTATGAAAAATATCCCATGACTGGTCGGACTATCGGGCCTGGCGATAAAATCGGATTCGTGAAGAGACAGGTTGTTTTTCCTTACATAGAATAAAAACCTGAGCTGATGCTGCATGCTAATTTTATGCTTTCTGGACCGGGCACCGCCGAGCAGCCTGAGCCTCATTAGATGATGGTAGGTGAACAGCTGCAAAATTGGCACAGACGAACTGCCACAATTGTAATTAATACCGTATGGGATCACCTTCCCCTGGTGGCGCTTGTCCAGCTTCTCAAGTTCGGACCCGAGAAACCCCCTCTTTACAATTACATCATAGTCATCGAGCGCCTGAGAAACGGCAAAGTTCCTGTTGTCATTCAAATCAATCAGTATTTTTATGTTATTGTTGCGCGCGCAATCATGCACCGTCAGGGCCAGTGATGTCCCATCGACCAACCGCGTGTCGTCGAATCGGGTTGATATGGAAATTCTGGCTTTTCCTCTTTGTTGCAGATCAAACAACCCTGCATACACCTGGGAAAACCAAGGGCAAGAGTATGGGGAAAACCGTGATGTCGTACACCTTGCCTCTCTGGCGCAGAATCGCCCGCGCATTGACGCCAACCTAACCGAAATAACGGATTTTTTATCCCGCCTCCACGCCATATAATTATCTAAAGCGACACGCAAATAAAGTCCTTTCACTCCCAGCTTAATGGATCCCCCTACCCAATCTGATCACAGCCAGGCTGGATGCAGAAGGCTTGCCAATGAAATCAACCGTTTACCAAGCCATGAGGCATTGGAAATCGAGCTGGAGACCGATGATCAATATTCTTCACAAACATTGATAGCGGCCCTTCCATCACTGCCTACGCTAGGCAAAATCGGTTTACTCGGGGCTAGATTTGGCGCGGCTCGTCGCTATACCGGAAATCCACCGAATCGGATTGCCATCGAATGAAGGCGACATTCCCTCTCGAGGGAAAATTGACCAAACGAAGATGCGAACTATCCGGGCTGATGGAGGGTTTGTGACTTCCAATATTCCATGGCTGCCGGCGTCAGTAGCTAGCAAACAAGCCGCAACGCGTCACCCGCTCAAGAGGTAACTCTTTTCCGTACTTCTCTCTTCGCCGCGGCAAAGAGATACTTCCATGTCGGCATCGCGATCGACTTGCAATGTAGATAGACATATCTGGATTCGTCGTCAACCTTTAAATCCGTCTCCGGATGAAATGAACTCCATACTCCGAGCAATGGGATGGGCGCATAAATCTGGCGCGCCTGCGACAGGAAGCTTGCCCACCAACTGAATGTGCTTTGACTCTGTATAATTTTATTGAACGACATCATGAAGAAAAAATCCTGCAGCGGATCGACATGATGGATGATGGGACTATATTTTTTAAATTTATTCAGGCAGGGATCCGCGGGTTTGTCGGTACATATAAAAACCTTTCTTCCTCCCGCCCTTTCAAGGGCTTCTTCATAATAAGAGATCGGTAATTTACGCCCCAGGTACTCTCCGGCATCCCCCAGTCGAACATGCATCACAACGTCATCTGGGTGAATACTGTACTGAATGGGCATATCAACCCTTAGCCAGTCGCGCCTGATCGTATCCTTGCAGGCCTTGTAATATTCATAGCGCTCAAAATACCCGCGTATTTCGATCTTTCTCTTGCTCGCATCACTTAACAGATCCTGCACATGCAGATTTTTGTTTTTCCAGCTCAGCGTTTGGTTGTAAACGCCGCTGTAATATTGAGGATAGTCGTGAGCGATCGTTTTAACAGGATATCCCGATGAATAATCATGCCCTTCAACGGGCGCATTCGTGCCCGGAAACCCCGGGATAGGATTCGCCTTGAGGCCATAACCTAAGCCTTCCGCCAGAATCCGCGCGAAGCAATACTGAAAAAGCTTATTTCCGAGGCGCCCTAGATATTTCACCTCCACCATTTTTATTCCCTCCGTCCCTAACCGAGGAAAATTTGCGCAGAGCAGCTAATTCAATCGAATTACCGCGCTGAATGATGGGGTATCCATTCCGCAATTGCAACTTTCAGGCATAACCGCCTGCATATGCGCATGCTATTAAGGCGTAGCCGACAATCCTCTTAAATATCCTTTTCTGCTTTTCGCTCCAGTCAAGATAAATGCTGGAGTGGCATCTCTTGAATTATATGTCACACTTTTCCAGACTTCTCAATGATATATCTCTGGGCCCTCCAGCATGTCATAGCAATGACTGATACGCTTGCCATTTTCGTGCAGTTCGAGATTGGCGATACGGTTGTAAGTCCGCTTTACCTAGTCCCGCTTGCTTAACCATGCCGAAGGGTGCTAGGTAATCTCAAGGGAGATCTCCCCACTCACCGTGAGATCGAACAGACCCGCATAGATTTGACTGGTGTACAGGCCGCGTGAAAAGGACATGCGATTACTTTCATCATGTTATTTCAGAGCCCTGTTATTGGAAACATGTGTCGAGCGGCCGGGTTATCGGGATGCGCCACTTCCATACCGGCCAACCCGGGAATAGCGTACAGCTTACGAATACTGGTGATCTGTTCCTCTATCGGCACTCCATCGCTGAAAATCGTACCGCATAATTTTCCGTTATCCAGATGTATAAATGGATTATCTTTCAAGAAAACTGCTGCGCCCTCCGACCTGGCGGGTATCTGCAGCCAGAACCCGCCAGGCCTGGCTTGCGTCAGGCATAATCCCCATTTTTTCTTGTATTGAAGAACGCCATCCTTGAGAAAGGATCTGCAGGCGCCCGAATGGTAACTGTTGTAACCCAGCCCACTCAGATATTGAATCTTGTAGTAGTACAGCGCCCCCAGGACACCGTCTTTGACATGCTTATAGTCCCCATCCTTAACCCCCAGCGACCAGGCACGAACCCGCCCTTCTTCAAACAGGAGATTTTCACCTGCTACGTACTCATCACCCTGCTTGATGAGCAGCAATTTTGTGATAGAGGCCTTTTTCATCATGGCGTCGTACGACATCAATGCCGCGCGGTTTCCGTGCGCCTTGAGGATGTAGGGTCGGTACATAGTATGGTAGAAAAGGTCAAACTTATCTGTTTCTTTCGATATTTCGTAATGGTAATTCTGTTTTTTGGTCTTGCGAAGGTCGCTCTTGATATTTTCGCTATGTGGTAGCAACGCATTGAAGCGAGAGAACTCAATCATCCCGTCGATCCAGCATGGGATATAAAAATCTTGTCGCCCCGCATGCCGGGCATAATAATTCTCATCGGTCTCGATAACGATAATGTCAACGGCAGGAACAGATCGGGCAAGTCGTCCAATACTTTGTATCCAAACCTTGCCCAGCTTCTCCACCCTGCAGTTATCGCCATGGGCGATGTGCGCGATGTAGTTCAAATTCAACAGGTGGCCGGCATAGAGGATTCTGGGACCGACATGGCTCTCCATGCCATCAAGAAGCCACGCATGCAGCCTGTACCTGCGTATCCTTTCCCTCAGTCGATTGATCGGATTTTTCATAGTAAATACGAGGCAGATTTCAACCCTAGCTCCGGTTGCCGCTTCGATTGAGCTTCCGCAAGAACATCCTTACCTTGATTATCGCGAATGCAAGCATATTCCGCTCGTTGAAATGCCACCGCGGCAGTTCGTAGGCGTTTATGTACTCACGCACCGCAACCGCCGGAATCCGCTGCATCAGCGTCAGGTCATAGGCCTCCCTGAGCGCCAGCCCGAGTCCCGGCATACCCAACCGCTCCGCCAGATCGATACAGAGACCACCGAAGGCGTCGATCCGGTTTCGATAGGAATATCTGGGACGGTATTGCACAGCAAGATCGAGATAGTCCTCGAGCTCGTTCGCGAGCCGTATCAACAGGACTGACTTGACCACAGGATTGTACGATGGCAGTTGTTCGAGGTGTGTCGCGATGATTTCACGTTTCCCCCATCCAAGTCGGTGATATTCCGAGACGATCTCCTCGACCTCGATGCCTACCGCGGCAGAAAGTTGCGCGCGGTCCCCGGGCCTGAAGGCGCGCCTGCGGCTGTTATGAAAGCAATCCAGCATGTAGGCGGAGTGCAGCATGGCCGCGAGCGACGGCTGCAGGCCGCCTCCATGCGCGAGCACGATACTGGAAGTCCTGACCAGATGGTTGATGAAGGGGCAGCCCTGGCTGCGGTAGAGCCCGTCGGCCATATGTTCCGCCAGATCATAGGTGACGCGCATCCTGGCGATCGCGTCATTACCGAGTTGCATCTCCATGGCCTGGCGGACCAGTTGCGGGAAAGTGAGCGCGTAGACGTTCAACAGGGGATCATTTAATGGAATGAACGTTTCAACTTCCTCAGTATGCGGGCGAGCAGGCTCTCCCGAGTTACCATGTAACCCATACTGAAGCGGTTGGTCTCGGAGTAGACCGTGTGCCACAGCGGTCTTTCCCGGCTGATCTTGAAGATGCGGATGTTCCACGGCCTGTCGTTCAGGGTGACGATCTGTCCGGTGCCGGGATCACGGTAGCGGAAAAACGACCGCCCCTCCTGCTCGGCATGGTTGACGTAGATGCGCCAGCCTGGAACCTTGCTGTTCGTGTGCCAGCCCATGTAGGAGCCCGGCGGGTACCACAGATGGCCGCTGCTGGTTATCGACAGTTTGCCGTTGTTCCGGAACAGCGCCCTGACCAGTTTGGCGATTTCACGGTCCACGTGGGCGCGGCTCCGCTCGATGGCGGGATCGCGCACGGCGTCCTGGATGTTTTTCGCGGAGAAGGTGATGACATTCGAGATGCTGCGATCACTGGCGATGCCGTGGATGTCGCCGCCCTGGGCGAGGATTTCGTTCAGCCGCCCTTCAGATACCTCATGCGTGGAGGTGGGATGCGGCTGGAATACCGCCAGCGCCTCCTTCGCATGCGCCTTCTGCACCTCTATGCAGTCAAGGATCACCCGGCGCAGCTCCGCATCCACCAGGCCCGGATCGAGGTCGTAGACGCCGTACGAGTCGAAATCGATCTTGTTGGTGGGCAGCATGTATTGCTTAATCTCCGGGCAAGCGGGGACAGATTTAATATCTGCCCCCTACTCCAACGCGGGGACGGAGGATTTGGGGACGGATTTGAAATCCGTCCCCACAATATTGTAGAGAGATTCTATCAGACACAGGCGGACACCCTGAAATTGTCGATCCAGGCATCCAGCCACTGTTTCTCATCTGCCTTGCCGTAATAGGTCCGGCTCCAGCCCAGTACCCGGTATCCGTACACCATGCACATCGGCTCATATCCCAGCCGGAGATGAATCTTGAGCGAGGCAGTGCTGTACGGCATCACCAGGGTATAGACCTCGCGGATGCACTGCCCGGCCAGCGTGGTGACCAGAAGCTGCTTCGCCGTCGATCCCAGCCCGCCCCCTCGGCGCGCCTTGTAGGTATAAAAGTCGTAGGTGAAGGCCTGTTCCTTGCTCAACGGAAAGAATTCGACGCCGCGGTCGAATCCGCACAGCACACAGCATAGGGAGAAGGCGACCCAGTTGTAGCTTACGATCTCTTTCCCATCGCTCAGACAGTAACACCGGTCACCCCTTTCCAGTCGCTTCGCATACACTCCGCGCATAAGCGCCTCGGGATGGTTCGTGATGAAATCGAGATCCTCCCGGGTGGCGGACCTGAACTCATATCCCGCGGGAATGGCGGGCATTTCCGGCGCATCGACCGTCTTTCTGAACAGGATGGAATTGTGATGATACTTTGCTGTCACGGGCGCATATCGAACGATCCGGTTCATTAGCCGGAAACGCAGGGGCCGGGTGGGATATTGAATCTTGTCCGCCATGTCGCCCCTCCTGCGCATCCCGGCCAGAATCGTATGCCGCCTTCAGCCAAACTGGGCATCTGAGGTCCGCGATCCTGTACAGGGAAAGCGGAGCTCGATGAATACCGGGCTCACTTCACCAATCGAGGCTTGCGCAGTAACCGGTATCCATCAGGGTCTGCCCGGCAATCCTCTTGAAGGCCCGCTTGCGGCTGTCCGGCCAGTCCTTCCAGCGCCCGACGGGGTTGAAGTTCTTCGGCTTGTCGACCGGCTTCCAGGCCGTCTGCGTGCCGTCCTTGCTCACATCGGAAGATGACCCCCTGACCGGCAGCTCCTTTATTTTATCCCCGGGGTATGTCCCGTAATCGAGCCCGTAAATCTCGCAGGTGCTCTTCGCAAAGCCATCCGGGCTCTTCACAACGTCCTCATATTTGACGGAGAGATACGTATGGCTGTTACGGGAATATCGGTTCTCGAAGGCGAGCATCATGCGCGCGCTTTTGTCCCACAGGGCGCAAACCTCGTCAAACCGCCTGTCCGGCCAGGAGTTGACCGTTGAATTCACCACATCCCTTCCGTCACGCATGAGCAACAAGGGATTCTCATAGGGAAACACCGCGTAAAAATTCTGCAGGTACTGCACGTCCGGCACCTTCAGCAACATCCGTTTTCCTTCCGGGATGAAGGAATACAGATAGGCTATAAGCGCCGCCCCGAACAACGGGAGAAAATCATGGTCACCTACCTTGCCCTTGTTCTGTTTGTAGGCCGCGAAGAAATGTCTCTGCATGTGCTGGACATCGCCCGTGAGCTCGAGAAAAGGGATTTCCCAGATATCGTTCGGGTAGGCGTGCAGCGCAGGGTGCAGCCGGAGGACTTCGCCTGTGTATACGGTCCCCGACCGTGGCATTACTCCGTGGATGATGATCGCGGGCGGTCGATTCTCGCCCCTGATAGCCTTCGCAACGCGCAGGGCATGGTCACTGATCTTCGGCAGCGGAATGTCCAGGTCAAAGCCGTGATCGTCCCGGACCGATCGCCCCGATAGCCTTCCAATCATGCTTTTTATTCTTCTGATGCTTCGCATCCGCGCTATCCCGGCCACTTCCAATCGTGAATCTTCCGCGGGCAGCCAGATGGACTGGGCAACGGCACCGGCGGGCATTTTACAGTGACCATCAAGGAAGATCTGATTAATCAGAACCTGTGTCAAAGTTAAATAATCATGTTCCTCTGAATCACCACACTGTCATTCCCGCGAAGGCGGGAATCCAGGGACTTCACACCTCAACAGCCTAAAGTGACTGGATCCCCGCCTACGCGGGGATGACATCTACCTTGTCCACCATTAGCGATTTGAGATAGGTTCCTGTCATACCCGCCCCGGCCAGGTTGAGGACAGGCTCCTGCTCGCCGCCATTTCCTTGATTGCATGGATTCCCGCTTTCGCGGGAATGACATTCACAGAATGAATCCGAACTCCCTCATGGACAATTTTAGGAGTGCGAGTGAGCAACATCAAGCTCGCTGGCCAGAGCGATTGCTCATGCAGGAATAAGATTATCCCTGGCACTGCTGCCTCTCATGAAACACGGGTGGCGCACCGGCGGCCATTCAGCATATTTGCATCCTCACACAGCATGTCATGCATGTTTGACACGATATAGGAACGGAATGCAAACCGGCAAGGGTCCATCGCGGGCGGGCGGGTATCGCTCAATCCCATCCTCCGCCTCACCGAGCGCAGCAATCTCGCAGGCAGCGCCCGATCGTTCCGCGGCGTTGGCTGCGTTCCAGAGTCCATGAAGGCGAGCGCATAACGCGACAGGGCGGCGATCCGATCCGCACGGCGCGCCGATTCACCCAGGCTTTCACGTATCCTTGCGGTGATGACGGGGTTGCCTATGATATTGCCGTGCGCCTCGATGGCCGGCCGCTTTGCATACCTAAGTTTCGGCCCGACCCGGTTGACGACTGCCTTGAACAGCGATTTTTCCGTACGCAGCTCGTCGGGCAGCTTCCTCACTGCCTCGACGATTCTGCGCGACAGCAGCGGATGTATGACCTCGACATAGGCCAGTTTGAGATCGCTCAATGCGGTGAACACTGCCGGCATCTCGAACAGCACATTCACGCGGTCGCGCCACGCCTCGCGGGTCTCGGTCGACCCGCGTCTGAGGAATTCCGGCCGTGCTTGCGGCGCGGATAACGCACCAAGCACACCTGCATCCAGGTTCGGGAAGTCGCCGAGCACGGTGAAGCTCATGTTGCGATAGACATCGAGATCGCTGTGCACTACCCGGCAACCGAAGGCCTCGTCACCGCGGAGAATCCCCCGGCAACCCGATTCATGCAGCCGCTGCCAGATGGCAAGTCCGTCCATGTATCCCGCGATATGATCCGTGCGCCCCTCGCCCGTCGTCAAAAAGCGCGCGAGGATCCGCTCCGCGGACTCGTCCGACCGGTCGATTTCCATGTACTCATGCGCGAGCCCGAAGTGCCTCGCCAGCTCGCGCGCCACCCACGCGTCGCTCTGCCTGTCCTTGAGCGCCGACTTCAGGCCCCAGGTCACCGCCTTCAGCCCCGTCTGCTCCTTCAGCATCAGCAGGATCGCCCGGCTGTCGTATCCCCCGGACAGCGGCAGCACCCAGTGCTTCAGGTCCAGGTCGAGACCCGCGAAGGTCGCCTCCAGCGCCTCACCCAGCCGCCGCTCGTGCTCCGCACGCGGCAGGTCCTCGGGGGCGAACACCACCGGCCGCTGTTCGACCGCGACCTTCCATGCGCGCCGGTCCAGCCGCAGCCGGGCGTCCGGCCCCAGGCACCGGATGCGACGGTCCCACGACAGCCCCGGGCCCAGCGTCCCCGAGGACAGCATCCACGGGTATACCGCCTCGTTCGGTTCATAGCTCCCAAGCAGACAGACGATCGCGCGCTGCGAGGTCGAGGCGATGAACACCTCGTCGGTCTGCACGTACCAGATCATGCGGGAACCCACGATGTCGCTCACCAGCTCGAGCGTCTCACCCTCCCCGCGGAACAGCGCGTAGCTCCCGTCCGGCACCTCCGCCCCGGGACGCCACCAGTCCGCGCGGCGGTCGAGCAGTGCACCCAGGCAGACGCTCCGGCCTTCGACGGGCAGCGACTCCACCGGATTGAAGATCCCGATCAGCACCCCGTCCCCCGCGATGATCCGGGGCGGCCGTGGCCGCAGATTGTCCGGTGTCAGCCGTTCGAATACCGCAGCTAGATCCCGTTCACCGTACGGAACACCCTGGCCAGCACGTGCGCAGATGTAGATCAGCTTGGACATGGCGTCATGACGGTTGCCTGTCGTTCAGGTTTGCTTCAGTCCATTCGCATCCTGGATTAAGAGGGTATTCATCCTGCTGATGATGTAGACGCGGAAGGCCAGCCTATGGGTATCGGCATTTGGTGGCGCGGATTTACCCGGTCTTCCCATCAGGCGTTTCACAAGGGAGATCGCCCGCGCGGGCGCAATCTTTTCAATGCCTTCGCTCGCGTAATGAGGGATACAGATGGTGCGGAAGCGGATACGGAGCCCGCCAGGTTCCGATGGATATATTCCAGCACTCGCGTCCCGCACAGAGCCTGGGCGTTGTTCGTCCGGATGTAATCGGTGATGTGGCCGATCACCTGCTGATGCCTGAGGATGCCTGCAGGCGCCTCGATGGCTGCACGGCGGGCAAAGGGTATCGAGGGGAGTGCCCGTTCCACGATGTTTGTGTGCAGGCCCTTGTCGGCGCGGAGCTGGTCCGGCACCTGCCGTATCCGCTCGACGATCAGCCTCGACAGCAGGGGATTGGTGATTTCGACATACGGGCATTTCAGATCATTCAGCGCCGCCATGACAGCCGGATGGCGGAAACCCTGATACAGCCGGTCGCTCCACTGCTGCCGCGTCTCGCCCGCTTGCTGCGTTAATTCCGCAGGGAGTGCCTGCGGGAAGATATCGGCGATACCCGAATTGCGGAGATTGGCGAAGTCCGACAGGCAGGAGAGCCCGACATCCAGACGGATGGCGGTATCCGTGGTCTTCGCTGTCCGCCCAAAAGGCTGGTCGCCCCGGATCACGCCGTCCACGCCCGACTCGCAAAGATGTTTCCAGATCTCGAAGCCGTCCATATAACCCGAGATGTGGTCCACCCGGCCCTCGCCTGCCACCAAATAACGCTGGAAAAGCCGTTCCACCGGCTCGTCCGACAGGTCCGTCTGATGGTACTCGTGCGCGAGCCCGAAATGACGCGCCAGCTCGCGCGCCACCCACGCGTCGCTCTGCCTGTCCTTGAGCGCCGACTTCAGGCCCCAGGTCACCGCCTTCAGCCCCGTCCGCTCCTTCAGCATAAGCAGGATCGCCCGGCTGTCGTATCCCCCGGACAGCGGCAGCACCCAGCGCTTCAGGTCCAGATCGAGACCCGCGAAGGTCGCCTTCAGCGCCTCACCCAGCCGCCGCTCGTGCTCCGCCTGCGGCAGGTCCTCAGGGGCGAATACCACCGGCCGCTGTTCGACCGCGACCTTCCATGCGCGCCGGTCCAGCCGCAGCCGGGTGTCCGGACCCAGGCACCGGATGCGACGGTCCCACGACAGCCCCGGGCCCAGCGTCCCCGAGGACAGCATCCACGGGTATACCGCCTCGTTCGGTTCATAGCTCCCGAGCAGGCAGACGATCGCCCGCTGCGAGGTCGAGGCGATGAACACCTCGTCGGTCTGCACGTACCAGATCGTGCGGGAACCCACGATGTCGCTCACCAGCTCGAGCGTATCACCCTCCCCGCGGAACAGCGCGTAGCTCCCGTCCGGCACCTCCGCCCCGGGACGCCACCAGTCCGCGCGGCGGTCGAGCAGTGCACCCAGGCAGACGCTCCGGCCTTCGACGGGCAGCGACTCCACCGGATTGAAGATCCCGATCAGCACCCCGTCCCCGCGATGATCCGGGGCGGCCGTGGCCGCAGATTGTCCGGTGTCAGCCGTTCGAATACCGCAGCAAGATCCCGTTCACCGTACGGAACACCCTGGCCAGCACGTGCGCAGATGTAGATCAGCTTGGACATGGCGTCATGACGGTTGCCTGTCGTTCAGGTTTGCTTCAGTCCATTCGCATCCTGGATTAAGAGGGTATTCATCCTGCTGATGATGTAGACGCGGAAGGCCAGCCTATGGGTATCGGCATTCAGCGGCGCGGATTTACCCGGTCTTCCCATCAGGCGTTTCACAAGGGAGATCGCCCGCGCGGGCGCAATCTTTTTCAATAATGCCTTCGCTCGCGTAATGAGGGATACAGATGGTGCGGAAGCGGATACGGAGCCCGCCAGGTTCCGATGGATATATTCCAGCACTCGCGTCCCGCACAGAGCCTGGGCGTTGTTCGTCCGGATGTAATCGGTGATGTGGCCGATCACCTGCTGATGCCTGAGGATGCCTGCAGGCGCCTCGATGGCTGCACGGCGGGCAAAGGGTATCGAGGGGAGTGCCCGTTCCACGATGTTTGTGTGCAGGCCCTTGTCGGCGCGGAGCTGGTCCGGCACCTGCCGTATCCGCTCGACGATCAGCCTCGACAGCAGGGGATTGGTGATTTCGACATACGGGCATTTCAGATCATTCAGCGCCGCCATGACAGCCGGATGGCGGAAACCCTGATACAGCCGGTCGCTCCACTGCTGCCGCGTCTCGCCCGCTTGCTGCGTTAATTCCGCAGGGAGTGCCTGCGGGAAGATATCGGCGATACCCGAATTGCGGAGATTGGCGAAGTCCGACAGGCAGGAGAGCCCGACATCCAGACGGATGGCGGTATCCGTGGTCTTCGCTGGCCGCCCAAAAGGCTGGTCGCCCCGGATCACGCCGTCCACGCCCGACTCGCAAAGATGTTTCCAGATCTCGAAGCCGTCCATATAACCCGAGATGTGGTCCACCCGGCCCTCGCCTGCCACCAAATAACGCTGGAAAAGCCGTTCCACCGGCTCGTCCGACAGGTCCGTCTGATGGTACTCGTGCGCCAGGCCGAAGTGCCGCGCCAGCTCGCGCGCCACCCACGCGTCGCTCTGCCTGTCCTTGAGCGCCGACTTCAGGCCCCAGGTCACCGCCTTCAGCCCCGTCCGCTCCTTCAGCATCAGCAGGATCGCCCGGCTGTCATACCCCCCGGACAGCGGCAGGACCCAGCGCTTCAGGTCCAGATCGAGACCCGCGAAGGTCGCCTTCAGCGCCTCACCCAGCCGCCGCTCGTGCTCCGCCTGCGGCAGGTCCTCAGGGGCGAATACCACCGGCCGCTGTTCGACCGCGACCTTCCATGCGCCCCGGTCCAGCCGCAGCCGGGCGTCCGGCCCCAGGCACCGGATGCGCCGGTCCCACGACAGCCCCGGGCCCAGCGTCCCCGAGGACAGCATCCACGGGTACACCGCCTCGTTCGGCTCATAGCTCCCGAGCAGGCAGACGATCGCCCGCTGCGAGGTCGAGGCGATGAACACCTCGTCGGTCTGCACGTACCAGATCGTGCGGGAACCCACGATGTCGCTCACCAGCTCGAGCGCATCCCCCTCCCCGCGGAACAGCGCGTAGCTCCCGTCCGGCACCTCCGCCCCGGGACGCCACCAGTCCGCGCGGCGGTCGAGCAGCGCACCCAGGCAGACGCTCCGGCCTTCGACGGGCAGCGACTCCACCGGATTGAAGATCCCGATCAGCACCCCCGTCCCCCGCGATGATCCGGGGCGGCCGTGGCCGCAGATTGTCCGGTGTCAGCCGTTCGAATACCGCAGCTAGATCCCGTTCACCGTACGGAACACCCTGGCCAGCACGTGCGCAGATGTAGATCAGCTTGGACATGGTGGCTCGCAGTCGCAGCTACTGACTGGATGGGACAGGATCATGGACGTTCTCCCGGGATGCGTTATTGGCATAGAGAAAACGCAGTCATTCGTATTCAGGTTCCATCCGCATTGCCGGCAGCATGGGTCCGGCCGGCTGACCGGCGCACGCCTAGCGCCGGCGTGCGAGCTCGATCGCCTCCTGGTAGACCTCCAGATAGCGCTGCGCCACCTGGACCCAGGCATAGCGCGACGCGGTCTCGCGCGCGTGCGCGCGCATGCGCGCGTGGACCGCGGGCTGCTCCAGCACCCGCACGATACCCTCCGCGAGTGCGGACTCGTCCGCCGGCTTGACCAGGTAGCCATTCTCTCCGTCGGCCACCACGTCGGTATTGCCGGAAATGGCCGTCGCCACCACGGGGAGGCCGGCGGCCATGGCCTCCAGCACCGCGAGTGACAGGCCCTCGGCGTTGTTTTGGATGCCCGCCGATACATAAAGTTCGCCGGCGCCGAGCAGTTCCGCCAGATAGTCCGGCGTGGCGGCACCCCCCGCCGCGGCGCTGTCCCGATTCAGGATGCGCATGGAGGGGCTGATGCCGCCGGTCAGCACGACCTTTCCTTCCAGCCCCAGATCCCGGATCAGGGGCGTGAGTGCCTCGGTCTTGTTGCCGACCACGACCAGCCGCGCGCGCGGCTCCCGGGCCAGGATCGCCGGCATGGCCCGCACCAGGTAATCCTGTCCCTTGCGCGGATTGTACCGGCCGATCGTGACGATCAGCCGCGCCTCGGGTTCGACGCCCAGCCACTTTCTTATGTCGATAGAGCCCGGCCGCTGATACCGCTCGATGTCGACGCCGTTGGGAATCAGCCTGATCCGGTCCGGCGCGGCGCCGGCATCGATCAAGGCCAGTTCGATATTTTTGCTGATGGCCGTGACCAGGTCAGCGTTCGCCACCGCGTGCCCGATCTTCCGGTTCAGGACCGGATCGAGCCGCAGGCCATGGCCGAGCTCAGGGATAGACTGGATATCCTGTCCGTGCGGCGTGATGACCAGCGGGTAGCGCCTCAGCCTCCTAAGACGCACCGTGCGGTAACCCGTCGGCCAGGTATTGTGCGCGTGGATGACGTCGGCACCCCACAGCGCCGTGTCGAGCGCGAGCTGGCTCACGGCGACCTGATCGGACATGAACCCGCGCAGCGTGGGCCATCGATGCACCGGATAGCGAAAACGCAGATGGCGGTTTTTCCAATAGCCGGACGGACCGAGCACCCTCACGTCGTGGCCCAGACGAAGCAAGGCATCGGCGAGATAATGAATGACGAACTCCCGCCCGCCCAGCACGGGAAGGAAGCTGTTTACATATAGAACGATATTCACCTGGTCTCCTGCCCGGAATCCGTTTGCAGTCCGGCCGCACGGTAGACCTCGAGGGTCTGCCGCGCGACGTTCTCCCAACTCAAGTCAATGGCGCGGTTACGGCTGGCCTGCGCCATGCGCGCCCTTCTCGCGCCGTCGCG
Organism: Gammaproteobacteria bacterium; assembly: GCA_016712635.1. Lineage (NCBI taxonomy): Bacteria > Pseudomonadati > Pseudomonadota > Gammaproteobacteria > Gammaproteobacteria bacterium. The sequence continues at coordinate 90,560 of JADJQS010000001.1, forward strand.
CTTCAGCGCGACGATGGCGTCCGCCAGGGCGGTCGCATCCGCCATCGGTGTGAGCACCGCACAGCCGTCGTTGACGTAATCCCGCACCCCGGGCAGGTCGGTGCTGATGATCGGCAGTCCGCAGGCCATGGCCTCCAGCAGGCTGTTGTTGGCCGTGGCGTCCAGCAGCGGAAGCACCAGCAGATCGGCATCCTGATACGCCCGGAGCAGTTGCGCGTCATCGAGGCCGCTCCTGACCTCGACTTTGTCCAGCGCCGCCAGGGCCGCGTGGTTCGCCGGCCGCGTGACCGCGACCAGGCGCACATCCGGTTCGACGGCAAGCAGGCGCGCCGCCTGCGCCAGGGTTGGTATGTCACGCAGGTGCGAGCCGACGAAGAGGCAGCTAAACGGACGCGGCGTGACTGCGCCGCGCGCAGCGGGCGTAAAATAATCCACGTCGATGCCGTGCGGAACGAAGAAGACCCGCTCGCGCCCGAGAATCCCGGCGAAGAACTCCAACTGCATGGTGGACACCACGATGGCCGCATCGAGCCGTTCAATATGGCGCCGGTCGGTTACGACCTGGCTGAATTTCGCCGGCGGCGTGTGGTACGTGCAGACGATGCGGTTCCTCGCGGCAAGCGCCTTCATCAGGCCGAGGTAGCGGTACGAATTTTCGCCATAGAGAAAATGAAACACCTTTCCGCTGCCGCGCAGCCACTCGCGGGCGGCGCCGATCTCGCCGATGAGGCTGGGACGATGATACCAGCGCGAGCCCGAACGCCTTGTGACGGGCCGAAGCACCCGCGCAGCGGCGCGTTGCGCCAGGTTCCAGCGCGCAGGTGGACGGATCAGGCGGCAGTCGAGATATTCCTGCAGGCGGTCGTATCCCGAGGCGAGCGCATGTCCGCCCTGGCGCTGCGAAACCAACACGATTTTCGGATCCACGGAGGAGTTGCTAGTTCGGGAAGCTTGCCGGTTTGCCGCGTCCTGTTCGGCTGTCGCCATGCATTGAGACTCGCATAGGCGGGCGCGCTATGCAAGCAGGCGGGCGATCAGTTCCGGAGATATATGGGGCCGGATCCTTTTCCAGTGTTTGTGGTAGAAGTCCACGACCAGCTCGCGGGCATGGCGGGCCCCGTCCGCGGACAAGGTGCTGCAATTCGCGGCCACGCCCTCCAGCAGCATTGGCAGTTCCAGCAGTTGCGTGTACTGATAGGCCTGGTCCGGATTCGCCTCGAGATAGTCCGCCGCCTCGTCCAGCATCCCGGACAGGTCCGCCGTGCCGACGCGCGGGTGCGACCTGAGCAGTTCGAGATAGAGACGGTCCGACGCCGGACGCGAAGCACCCCCCTCCAGACGCTCCAGCATGGACATGAACGCACTGTCCTCCTCGATGAGCAGCCGGTTGATCCGGTCGACATAGATGCCCGGCTCGATGCCGGCGCTCTTCAGCCAGTTGATCGTGAAAGACAGGATGAAGGGGAATTCCTCCAGGTCACCGCGGTCGAACTGCAGGAATACGTTGCGGGCGCCGCTGTTCTCCCTCTGCCGCCTGCGCTTCCACAGCCAGCGTCCGACAGCGATGTTCTTCGCCATCTTGAAGCAGGCGAACACCTCGGCGATTTCGTCTTCCAGCGCCCCCAGCCCCGATCTCTGAAGGTTCTTCTTCAAGGCTGCGAAGGAGTGCGGATTGTCCTGGATCTGCATCAGGGCGACGAGGATATCCCGCAGGTCGGCGTTGTCCATGCTCCCGGAACGCAGGAATTCGACCGCCGAGTTCACGTTGTCGCTGAGAAGGTCGACCAGGGACTCGTCGGAACTCGGGACCTGGCCGTGCAGCCCCATGATCTCGTAGATGATGCGCGAATCCAGGAAACGGCGGTCGAGCTTGGAGACCTCGCGGAACTTCCTGATGATTTCCCCTTCCTTGCGTTCCCCTTCCTCCGTCAGACAACCTCCGATGGCATGATAGAGGCAGAGCCGGTTGAGGAGGTCGGCGGCGACGCTGGAAAGCACGATCGACCCGCCGATCAGGGATTTCGCCAGCGCCCCGACATCGACCAGGTGCTGGACCAGCCTGGCGTCCGCGCCTTCCTTTCTGACCAGCACCTCGAAATCCTTCCGGTCGAGGTACGGGAAGGTTTCGTTGATGATGTGCAGCCCGTCCTTGCTGCGGCTGATGGACAGTTTTTCCTTGATGTTATAGGCGAACACCAGTCCGAAATCCGAGCTTGCGTGCGTATCCGGGCTCTTCTCCACGAACATGGTCGGATCGGCCATCAGGGCCTTGGGTCCGCCGGAGATGAACGGTTCGTAACGGCGCGATCCGGAGAACAGGCGATACAGATTCGGCAGGTGCTCCACCTCGGTGAGCGGCATCACGACGGCCGTGTTGGTGGTCGCGTTGTCGATCACCAGGTGGTCCTTCAGTCCGTATATCTCGATGGGCAATTCATCGGAAATCACGAGATTGTCGCCGCAGGACAGGAGTCGCACCTTCTCCGGGGTCCCGAGGCAGATATTGCCGTTGCCGCGGTCGAAGCGTTCGTGCCCCTGGTAGAACCGCTTCACGCTGATACCGGGCACGCCGAAGTCTTCGAACCGGATGGCGGGATCCATCAGGGCGGTGGCGAGCCGGACCTGACCCGGCTGATCCCAGGCGCCGGCGCGCGACAGCAGGTGTTCCGCCAGATTTCCCGAGTCTGGCTTGCCCGGCACCAGTTCCCGGTAATATTCCTCGCGGAAGATCACCGCGCCGGATTCCCAGGCAAGGCGTCCGGGCGCGGTCCGGATGGTCTCGAAATGCCCGCTGCCAGGCTTTTCTATGAAGCGGGGCACCTCGTAGGTACGGTAAGAGGCGACCTGGCTGGTATACAGGTGATGTCCGAAGCGGACGTCCACGGGCGCGTCCTTGTCGGCGGGCTTCCCGATGCTCACCAGGCAGTTGTGTTCCCGGGCCGTGATAAGCGCGGCCCTGACTGCATCCTGGAAGCGCTCGTGCGGGGCGATCAGGTTGTCGCCCATGGAGATGATGACCAGGCGGTTGCCGCGGTCGCCCTCAAGCGGCAGGCCATCGAGCGCGAGACCGACCGCCGGAATGGTGCCCTTGGGTTCCTTCTCGATCACGCAGTTGCCCGGCGGCACGCCTTCCTGTCCGGCCTGCTCGTAAACCTGTCCGAGGGCGTTCGCGCTGCACAGGATGAATATGCGCTCCGGCATGATGAAGAAATCGTGGGTGAAGCGCCTGATGGTTTCCTGCAGGAGCGAGCGGTCGCCGAGCAGGGAATAGGAGACGGGCTTCGGCCGGTTTTCGCAGGAAATGGGCCACACCCTGGACCCGATTCCTCCTGCCAGTATCGCCACGTAGGCGTCCTGCAGCAGCGTCGCCGTGTAATACTTGATCAGTCCGCGCATGCAGAACATGTTGGTCCAGTAGCTGTGCGTGTCGGCCTCGATCTTGCCCTTGAACTCACGCTCATAGAAGCCGTACTGGAAATAGCCGTCGCCGTTCTTCTTCATCGACAGCACTTTCGCCGCGAGCTGGTCGAGCAGAGGCAGTTTGTCCGCATCGATGCGCCCCATCTGGATCAGGTCGGCGCCGAGCGCGAGCACCTGCGCCAGCGCATCCGTGCGGAAACGCGCCCGCGGCGCGTCGGAGGCGGAATCGATCACCTGTGCGATCTCGCCGTCGTGGCAGTGACCGAGCGCCCACTCGGTGGCACGGCGCGCCGCTTCGATGAATTCCTCTTCCCCCGACATGCGCCCCACGTGCAGCAGCCCTTCGGTGGCGTAACAGTGCGGATGCAGTTCGGTGCGGCCGCTGGAGGTCTCGAAATTTCCCTTGGGCGACTGGAACTCGATCACCTTGCGGCAGATCGCACGCGCGCCACGCGCATACTTCTCCTGCCCGGTGATGGCATACAGATCGATCAGGGACTCGCCCGCCTTGGAGTGGAAGGCGCCGAAACAGCGCGACCATTTGTTGCGGTCCGCGGGCACCGGCCTGCCCGCGGCCGCGTCATAGATCGCGACCACTTCGCCTTCAGGGGATACGGTGCATTCGAGCAGGTAGTCGCCCATCCGGACGGCGGAATGGAGCAGCGCCTCGTCCCCGGTGTAGCGATACAGCGCCACCATGCCGCGCAGGCAGATGGCGACGTCGAAGGTGAATATCCTGCGCCCGGCGAACGACTTGTCGGCCAGGGCGGGATCCGCGTCGCGCTCGAAATAATAGCGCGTGAGCACGCCGCCCGTCGGATCCTGCGCGTGCCTCATGATCCAGTCGGCGCTCTTCCTTGCCTTGTCTACATAGTGCGGATTTCCCGTCAGCGAGAACAGGGTCAGATCGTCCAGCAGCGCGTAACCGGTGACCTCGGTAAAGAGGAACTTGGGCGTGCCGTCTTCGCGCCCGGGCTCAAAGACGGCGCCGGTTGCCGCGTCGAAGAAAATGGAGAGATTCTTTTCGTAATCCCTCAGGACGTCGTCATAAAAGCTCTTGATGATCATGATGCAAGATTACCCTGTTACTTGTTTTTGTATGACATTAGGCCCGTGTGCGTCCGGGAGCACGGGTGGATGATTCCACCGGAATCCCGCCGAGCCCGTGCACCTGCGCGATCCGTTCCACGATGCGAGAGCTCGCCTTGCCGTCCCCGTAGGGATTGTGAGCGATGCTCATGCCCTTGTAGGCGGCCGCATCGTCCAGCAACATCACCGTATCGCGGATGATGGCCTGCTCATCCGTGCCGACCAGTCGTACCGTGCCCGCGCGCACCGCCTCCGGACGCTCCGTGGTGTCGCGCATCACGAGTACCGGCTTGCCGAGTGACGGCGCCTCTTCCTGTATGCCGCCGGAGTCGGTCAGGATCAGGTGCGAGCGCGACATCAGATAGACGAAGGGAAGATAGTCCACGGGCCTGATCAGATGCACGTTGGCGATCCCGCCGAGCAGCCGGTTGACCGGTTCCTGCACATTCGGATTGAGATGCACGGGGTATACGATCTGGACGTCAGACCGCCGTGCCACTGTCGCCAGCGCGCGGCAGATGCGCTCGAAGCCGTCGCCGAAACTCTCGCGGCGGTGGCCGGTTACCAGGATCAGGCGCTTGCCGCCGTCGAGGAACGGGAATTGCGCGGCCATCTCCTGCGCCAGGGCGGCATTATCCTTCAGCCGGCCGGCCACTTCCAGCAGCGCGTCGATAACCGTGTTGCCGGTGACGGATACCGTCGCCTCGCCGACACCCTCCCGCAACAGATTGTCCCGCGCCCATGGCGTGGGCGCGAAATGAAGGTCGGCGATGGCGCCCGTCAGCTTGCGGTTGATCTCCTCCGGCCAGGGGAATAGATGTTATGCGTGCGCAACCCGGCCTCTACGTGTCCCACCGGCACCTTCTGATAGTATGCGGCGAGCGTCGCGGCCATGGTTGTCGTGGTATCGCCGTGCACCAGGATGCGATCCGGCCTGAAATCGGCGATCACCTTGCGCATCCCCTCCAGCACCGCGCAGGTGACGCCGGTGAGGTCCTGCCCCTTTTTCATGATGTCCAGGTCGTAGGCGGCGGCGATACCGAACAGGGCCAGGACCGAGTCGAGCATCTCGCGGTGTTGCGCCGTGATGCAGACCGCGGAATCGATGCGCGCGTCCGCCGCCAGCGCCTTGACCACCGGCGCCATCTTGATCGCCTCGGGGCGGGTACCGAATACTGTCAACAATTTCATACGCCCATTTCCCGATAGCCGATCCGTGTGTGAACCGCCTGCGGCCGCAAGCCTCAGACCAGGATCTCCGCGAGCTGCCTCATGATAGTGAGATTGCGCCCGGCCGCATACTCGTATGCCTGCCGGGCGATGCGATGGGAGTATTCCTTATCGAGCAGCAAACGGACGATCTGTCCGGCGAACTCCTCCGCGTTATCCCCGACCAGGAAGGCGGTATTTACACCGTCCTCCAGCCCTTCGACGCCCACCGGGGCCGTTACCAGGGGCCTGGCATGACCGATGGCCTCCAGATTCTTGATGCTCAGTCCGGTATTGAACAGGACCGGATTAATCACCACAGAGGCCGCCTGGTAGACCGGAGCGAGATCGTCGACACGCCCCAGCTTGACCACCCCCGGGTGATCTGCGACAGCCTTGCAGACCGAGCCGGCGAGGACGAGCTTTACCCCGGGCACGCGCGCCTGGACCGCCGGGAATGACTGCGCGATGAATTGATTGATGCCGTCGGTATTGATCGGGTTGTCGGAGGCGACGAAGAGCAGGCCCTGCTCCGCGCTGTGCGGCTCCGCCGGCTCGCTGAGCGTCACCATATGGCCGACCGTGATCACCCGCCTTGCGGTCAGCCCGGCGAAGAAATCGCGCTCCTTGTCCGTGATCGCGACCACGATGTCCGCGCGGTTCAACCCCCTGGCCTCCTCGTCGCGCGTGGTTGAGAACCACTGCGGCACCTGCCCGTTCGCGAGGTATGTCTTGTAGCGGTCGGTGAATACGTCGTGGGTATCGACGATCTTCAATACCTGGTCGCCGAAGAGGCGCAGGACTTTCGAGTAGAACACATACTCGACGATCGCGACGTCAAAGCCGACCTTGTCGTGCAGGGCGGCGATATGGGAATCGATCGCGGGGTCGTACCAGTCGTCAATGGCGTAGTTATAGCGCGCGGCGGGACTGATGACCCCGCAGATCCGTTTCCTCCAGCGGGTGATCACGCTGCGCGGCCGGCGGTAGGGGATGGGGACGTACCTGTCGCCCCAGATCTGCTTCATCAACGCCTCGTCGCCGCGCTCGCTCCGGATCAGGCAGAAATAGACGTCGTGACCGAGCTGCCTGAGCCCTGTCAGCAGGGCGTCGATCCGCGTCCTGTTGCCCGCCGTGGGCGGATGGGTTGGCGTGGGTGAAATCAGCAGGATTTTCTTCTTGCTCATGATTCGCTTTTAGGACTAACACTGAATCTTTATACGCTTGGTGTATTTCCGTATGCACATCATATGCCATCAGAGCGACAGACCCATGAAGGCAGATCTCGCTAATCCCTTGCTTTTATTACCTTCGCAGGCGCGCCCGCGGCGATCACACCCTCCGGGATATCACCTGTCACGATGGATCCCGCGCCGATGATGGCGCCCCGGCCGATGCGTGCACCGTCCAGGACGATGACCCCGTAACCCAGCCAGGCATCGTCTCCCACCACGATACCCCCCTTGGTCACCAGGGGTTGATCGCGCACGGGAATACCTGACTTCATCCCGTGGTTATAGGGGTAAAATGCGCAATTGGGTGCGATTTCCACGCGCGCACCAATTTGAATCAAGCCCAGATACGCCGAAAACTGGCAGCCCGGTTGTACATGGCTATGTTCGCCCAGTGTTATCGACCCTCCGTGCCCCGTCTGGAGGACGCACCGCCGATGCAGATGCACACCGTCCCCCAGCGTCACAGCGCCCCCATGCCTGTCCTGGAATATGAGGACGTCCTCGTCAATGAAACAATGCCGCCCTCGCTTGAAACGGGGATGATGTATGACGGAACCGGGCGATCGGAAACCGTTCGGATGCAGTTTGGCCAGGGGGACGCGGCCATAATAGGGCGGATAACACAACGCAGCCAGCCTGGACGCTGTCCTGTCAAGGATGCCAATGCCCGTAAGCCCCATCCAGAAGCTGGCCCAGTATTTGTGAAATTTTTTAAGATTCATGGTGCTGCGTGCCCGCCCGAGCTTTTAGCGGAGTACGGTCCAAGGGCTGAACAGGTGGATGAATCCCGGCAGGTGAACGATAGTGGCTGCGTTATTATATCAAGCAACGGGTTCCATCCTTTGGATCATCAACCTGGCTTGCAGAATGTGTTTACTCCAAGATTCCCAAATCCCAAGACGTCTCCTGCAGCAGGATTCAACCAGTCACATGCCGTCGTTCGGTGGACCTGCCCCCAATGGCTCAGGTGCGCGAATTATACAACATTAACCCTGTTGATATTGTTCGCGTTGTTGCTGAAAAGCCCGGCCATCCATGCAGCCGGGGCGGAAGAGTCAAGCATCCCGCCTCTCGCGGTTAGTGAAGATGGCAGGTATTTGGTCAGCTCAACCGACGGAACCCCCCTCTTCTGGCTGGCTGACACCGCCTGGGGCATGGTCAACCTGACACCGGCCGATGTCGATGATTACCTGCAGGATCGAGCATCAAGGCGGTTCAATGTCATTCAGGGACCCATCATTCTCAGAAGACCTATCGGTAGCCCTGTGCTGTCACCCAACTATGCCGGGGATGTGCCCCTGCTGAATGCTGCGGACGGGGTGGTGCTGAATGAGCATTACATGCAGCATGTCGATTACATTGTCGAGCAGGCCAGGGTTCATGGACTCTACATAGCACTTGCTGTGGTATGGGGCGGGGATGTGGGGCAGATCTTCTCGGTCGATGATACGGAGCCAGCGCGGGCGCTCGGCAGCCAACTCGGCCGGCGTTACAAGGACAAGACCAATGTCATCTGGATTGTCTGCGGGGAATATCAGAAGATCGCCTTGAAGGTCGAGAAGAGGAAGCGGCTAAAACCGACCTACAAGCAGCTCGCGCTGATCAACGCTCTTGCCGAGGGCATCGAGAGTGGTCATGGCGGGGCCAACCTGATGACGATACATCCGGACGGGAGTCGCTCTTCCTCGGAATATTTCCATGACGCGGAGTGGCTGGATTTCAACATGATTCAGACCTTCTCGATCAATCCATCCACGGCGGATATCATCGAAGCCGACTGGAAGCGCAGCCCGGCCAAGCCCGTCGTCAATGCGGAACCCGCTTATGAGGGCCGGGACATGCACAACAACAATGATCCTGTAACCCCCTGGAAGGTTCGTTACGAAGCCTATCAATCGGTATTTCAGGGGGCGATGGGGCACACGTACGGCCACTCGGAGATATGGCAGCCATCGAATGGCTGGAGGAATGCATTGGACAGCGAAGGTTCCCGCTCCATGGGTCATCTCCGCGCACTTATGGAATCACGTCCGGCAATCGGGCGCGAACCGTATCAAACCTTGGTTGAGCACCGCGGCGGCAAGACGGATCGATTCAAAAAATGTTCCGCAGTATCATGGAATCAACCGGCATGATGGAGCCTGAACGAGAACAGGTCGTGGCCGGTGCAAACCCGGGTGAATATAATCTCATGCGCATGCTCCGGGCCATGAGGGGCGCGGATGGACATTATGCATTCATTTACTTTCCTGGTTCCGATCTGTCCGCTGACATCAATGTCGGCGAAATGAGCGGCAGTACTATCACCGCCTGGTGGTACAACCCCAGGGACGGCCACACCTATACAGATCAAGGTGACCGCCAGAGCACGGCCAAGCCCTTTATGACTATATCGAGCAGAACGACAACCTGGTTATTCGATCCGCCCGGTGATGGAGGCGAGCAAGACTGGGTTCTCGTGCTGGATGATGACTCTATGAAGTACCCTCCCCCGGGGCTGGCATACCGCTGATCGACCCCGGCATGAGAACTGTGTGCGTGGTCATCTCAGAATAACTTCATTACATTTGCAAATTACTTTCTGGCGGGTACTAATTAGGTCCTTGCCGTGTAAAGATTTAAAGTAAACCTTATGCTTTTCATTGAACTCCGTCTTCCATTGCTGCAATTTTCCAGAGCGCAGGTGTGACTTGTTGTCGACCTCGCCGGCCTTGCGCTGCGCACGGCGCTCGAAGCTGAATTGGCGGGCGACCTCTACCGCCCTCTCGATGGCGGCGTCCTTGAACCCATAGTGATGGAATAATTGTCGCAGCACGTCTTCTTCGTTCTGCATGATGGTTTCGTACTTGAACTCGAAAAAATCGGGGTTGGAATAATCCCAGTCGAAGATCTCCCGCAGATCCGCGGTCGACGCCCTCCGCATCTCGGCCAGCATCCCGTCTTCCTTCGACAAGGACTGCAAATATTGCTGATACGACAGATGCTTTATATCCTTCACAGGCAACAAGGACCAGAGCCGTTCCATATCCGCCGGGAGATCCCGGATGGGTGTCACGGCCCACTCCTCATTGGTCCACAGATGATAATAGTACCCGGATACGACCAGATCCCTCGGATCGCGGATGATATGCGCACCGCGGTATTTCGGCAGCGCGGCCAGATCGACCTGGGAATGATACTGGAAGAAGATGGACCTGGGTTCACGGATTCGCGCCTGGTCGTCGCGGACGAAGGGCAGTCCGAATTCACCGCCGATCGCCGTCAGGATATTCTTGAACCATGAGGTCCCGACCTTGTGGTGGCAACAGAAAATCAGCAGGTGCCCATGCCTGTCCTGAAAGGGATTCCGGCGGAGGAATCGTATTTTTCGTATCAGAGGATTGAATATCATTGGAAGGTTACGTGTGTCATCCGGCCCGGCATGATGCCGGCGATGGACTATTTTTCACCAATCTGCGGCAAACCGCCCGGCCAGGCCCCGAACAGCATAATCATGCTTCATCCAGGGCCGTTTGCATCGCCTGATTGCCCGCGCTGACCCAGGATATATACGCGGCATTCGCTGCCAATCCTGTCCGGCTGCGGATCTCGGGGTCGCGCAGCAGGCGCAGGTTCTCCACATAATCCCGCGTCGATCGGCACACGAAATACGCGCCCGCCACCGGCATCACGCCGCGAAAAGTCTGTGGCTCACCGATTACGGGCAGCCCGGCGGCCAATGCCTCGATCATCTTGATCTTGCATCCCCATCCGATGTTGATGGGCAGGCAGGCAATATCCATGTCCTGCATGAAACCCGTCAGATCCTCGACATAGTCGTGAATGATGATCGCCTTTGAATCTGGATTACCATACATTTTGCGAGCACCCCTTCCAACGATATTGAACCGGAAGACACCTGGCATCGCAGCCTCGACCGCGGGGATGATTTCTGTCAGGAGTTTCCTCGCGCCGACCGTGGTCTGCTCGTTTCCTATTACGTGTATACCGACAAAGACGACATCGAGCACCGGCTTGTCCGCCTTGACGGGGATCAGATCGGACTCGACGAAGGGCAGGACCCAGCTCTTGCCGGCAGCTCCGCCGCCGTAGAGCATGGACATATAGCGATGATCTTTATAGGAAATGAAGAAGACGTGATCAGCGATGCGGTGCATCTTCCGCTCCTTTCTGAATCGACTCGATGCATCCGTGCCGAGCTTCCTGATCCAGGATATCGCCTTGCGTGGCGCCCGGTAACCGCGCCACTCGCGCCAGGGACGGCCGGCCAGGTTGCGCTCGATCATGTGCGGCACTTCAAAGTTGTGTGAGCGGAACCACACCTTGGCGCCATGCAGATCAAGCGCGGATACGAGCGAGGAAAAATGGGCATACTCGCCCAGCACAATGCGCGGCCGATATTGATCGACGAGCGCCTGCAATTCCGCCACCGTTTCCCGACGCTCCACGCGCGACCACTCATCGGCCCGGCGGTTGACAAAATGGTAGCCGATCTCGAGCGGGATCTCCGATGGCGGCAGGGTCAGCGCGGATTCCTTGGACCAGCCGCACTCCACGAAGACCACGCGCCAGCCTTCGGCATGAAAGAATTCGATGCGGCCCCAAATGTCGCGCTTTGAGCCCCAATCGACGGGGTATGCCGGGTCCGGGCTCAAAATAAGTACGGTGTTTTGCACTATGGAAGTTCGCTCGAATGTGATATGGAATCGCTGATACTTATAGAATCACTTTCCGGCCAAATAACTCGTCCCACCATAAGAGGGCGTACCCTGCGGTGTCAATCTATTGTTTCAGAGATTCGATCGAACGCGTGCAGACTAACGCCAAGCGCTTCTCACTGGCTACTATGCCACTTCAGCCATGTCAGAATTGCACGCGGGAATTGTAACTGCGCGAATATTTATGCCGCAGCTATACTTCAGGATGCTATATATGAGACCCGTTTACGGCCGATTTACTCTTTAACATCCGCCTGCGTATTCCAGGTGAACGCCGGCCTTACCGGCGCCCGCAAGACTCCTCTAAAATCGCCTCGCGCGGAATCACCCTCCAGACTGTCTATTACCTGAAAGCCGACCGCATCGCGCTCCCGTACTTGCACAATGTTTTTCGGCTCGAGGGTATGGATGTAGACGTTCACCATATACATTCCCTCGCCCAGGAAGTTGCCCGAGATCCATCCAGTACTGATGTACCTCCCGACGGGTCTCTGGCGCCCTCTCCATGCTTTGTCCTGATCCATTGCTTCACAAGCGGTATTGCCCTGCTCATCAATCAACGAGAAACTCATCGCCAATGTGTACCCGGGCTGGATGACCTCGTACTCTACTTCGACTCCTATGGGATATCGTATGTCGAACGCCTCGGATATCTTGTCCTGTTCATCGCGCAATCGTACCGCTCTCAAACGTACGATATCCCCTCGCGGCGCTATTTGATCATCACTCCATTCCCGGTTAGCTATATTATCCGCATCCCCCTTGAGATAGCTGCGCACAACCTCATGTGGGGTTCCGTCTAGCCGCACGCCCCCTTGATCCAACATTATTACACGGCTGCACATGCGGGTAACCGACGGCATGCTGTGAGAAACAAAAAGCACGGTTCGCCCCTGCCTTCCCACTTCCTGCATTTTTCCCATGCATTTCTTTTGAAACTCCGAGTCTCCAACCGCCAGCACCTCATCGATGATCAGAATTTCCGGCTCAAGATGCGCGGCGACGGCGAAGGCAAGACGAACACGCATGCCGCTTGAGTAACGCTTCACGGGGGTATCAAGAAATTTTTCCACGCCAGAGAACTCGACTATTTCATCAAATTTACTATCGACCTCATGCTTACGCATCCCCAATATAGTGCCATTGAGATATACGTTATCCCGCCCGGTAAGCTCCGGATGGAAACCGGTCCCAACCTCCAGCAGACTGGACACTCTTCCCTGTATGGTAGCCGTCCCCTTGGTCGGCGGCGTGATCCGCGACAGAATTTTAAGCAGGGTCGATTTGCCAGCACCGTTCCTCCCGATGATTCCAACCAGCTCTCCCTGTTCTACCTTGAACGACACATCTTTCAAGGCCCACAGGATGTCGCTCGAATCCGTCTGGTTATTGCCCTTATCGCCCGACAAGACATCATCGAAGTTATACAGCGAACGGTATTTCTTATAGTTCGTTATTGGATTACGGATGAATCTGGATACCGCAGTCACAAGATTGTCTGCTTCCAGATCCCGCACGCCGATGCGATAGATTTTGCTGAGCCCATCAACTCTTATAGCGGGCAAACTGTCGCTCATACTCAAACACCATCCTTATTGACTAAAATGTACCGACGTATTGGTGCACGATTCACACTATGCACCCGGGTTGACTTGGAGCTTAATATTGAAGCCAGCATTAAAATGCCCGCAGCCACCTGCCCTGATACTAGTTACGGATTTCTTACACCACGTCTACGAATACCTTCTCCATGCGGCGGAAATAAAAAGCGCCGCTGATGAGCAGTAAGACTGCGGTAATCATACCCGGCACGATATATTGCCAATTCATCCCCGTCCCCAGGAACATGGATCGAAATCCTTCGATTACCCCAACGATCGGGTTAAGCGAATAGATGATGCGGTATTTATCCGGGATGGTTGACGCCGAGTAAACAATTGGAGCTGTGTACATCAACAGCTGGATGACATAGTTCAAGGCAAATTTCACATCACGGTAGCGGATAGCGAGCGCAGACAGCCACAGACCCGCCCCGGCAGGCACACTGATCATCATCAGGACAAATAACGGCAGATATAAAATATCCCATGTAGGCGCAACCTTGTAATAAGCCAGAATGGCGACCAGCAGGAGTATCGAGATTATAAAATTACCCAATGACGAAAGTACCGTGGTAAGCGGAAATATCAGGCGGGGAAAATATATTTTCCCGAGCATTGATTGATTGCTAACCAGACTCTGGCTTGACTGTGTCAACGCAGTTGACATGTAAGTCCATGGGATGATCGCCAAGGCTGAAAATAGCGTATACGGGACGCCGTCGGACGGGATCTTGGCCACCTTGCCGAATATGATCGTGAAAATAACGATGTTCATTAGCGGTTGGATGATACCCCAACCCACCCCCAGGATAGTCTGGGCATACATGACCTTGAGGTTGCGAACTATCAGGAAATAAAACAGGTCGCGGTAGGCAATCAGTTCTTTGAAATCGATCATCTGCCAGCCGGCCGGCGGCTTGATGGTAAGAACCGGTATATCGCCTTTATGGATGCTCATTTCCTGTAAACCCCCAACGATAATTGTCTAGTCCACAACATTGCACTGTCTGAACGAAACTTACATCAACTATAAAACAATCAATATATTGCAAGCCGCACCCTGAATATTGCAGCTTCTCCCCTGGGCAACGGATGAGCTGCATCGCACTACATTTGCCTGCCGTCACATCGGTGATCCTTGAGAATAGCGGCAGAATAGCCCTCAACCATAGAAAAACAAGCAAGAAAACAACACGTCACAATTCAACCAGACCGGGAATTCTCCTGGGCCCGGCGTTAGCACACATTGTGTTCCAGTCTACGCGCCGCCGCCCCCAGTACGAACTGTTCCATCTTGTTGGCGTAATCCTGGATGGCGAAATTGCTCTCCATCTGCCGTCGCGCCGTCAGCACCAGACGCCGACGCAGGTCATCGTCTCTGATCATGCGCTCCAGCTTGTCCGCCAGATCGACCGGCTGTTCCGCCTCGAACACCAGGGCATTGCCTTCATGCACGAAGAGTTCGGCCATCCCGCCCTGGGTGGTGCCGACCACGGGCAGGCCGGAAGCCATCGCCTCCAGCGCCGTCGCACCGAATCCCTCATAGCCGCCGCCGGCGCTCGGAAACACGAAAATATCATGCTCGCGGTACAAGACGGACAGATCCTTGTGCGGCAACTTGCCGCGGAAAACGACCTCGGCCGGCCCCGACTCGGCCTGCTCGACCAGTGTTCTCTTGTACTCCCCCACGCCCTCGCCGACGATACTCACGACCAGATGACCTGCGCCGTACCTCCCCGCCAGGCGATGCGCCGCCTCGACCAGGGTATGGACGCCTTTGTAACTGTGCACCTGGCCGACAAACAGCAGCCGGATCGGCTGATGCAGGCTGCCGGGATTCTCCCGCATGGGGAATTGCTCGATCGGGATGCCGCGATAGATCACCTGCGAATTCTCGATGGGCAGGCCCTGCTCGACCAGCCGGCGCTTGATGTCGAGACTGACACAATGGGTGTGCGAGAAATCCAGCCCGACCCAGGTCGTACCCCGCCACAGCCAGCGGTCCTGGATATAACGGAGCAGTTTCTTTCTTCTCAGGCTGAATGGGGCCGGCTTGTACTGATTGATGTTCGGGTCGCCGAACGTCCACGCCAGCGGGATTCGCAGATCCTGCGCCGCGCGCACCGGTCCCAGGCTCAGGTGAGACTGGCTCCAGGCGAAGACCAGATCGGGCTGCTCGCGCCGAAGAACCTCCTGCGCGATCCGGTAGTTCTTTACGGTGGTCTTCCAGCGGTCGCTGCGCACCAGCAACCATGGATAGGTCTCCTTGGTCACGGGATTGGTAAATTGCCGGTAGAGGTCGAATATCCGGTGGACCGCGATCTCTCCCGACTCCACGACGGGCTGGTCAACTCCGTTGACGCTGGTCAGCACCACAACTTCGTGCCCCCGCGCCGCCAGAGCGCGCGACACCTGTTCGCAACGGATCTCGAAGCCGCCGACATAATGGGGTGGAAACAGATTGGTGATAACGGCGATCTTCATCGGTCATGCAGCTCTGTCAGTACGGATGCTGGCGGTGGATGCACCAATAAAACACCGCCGGCCAGCGCTAAAACGTGCCATTCTACACTGTCTCGTCAATCATTTCCGCTTCATTGGCAAAAATCGGACGGATTCTGCAGCTAGCGATCGCATCGACCCAGGCTGCGCGCCGCACCCCGATTCCGCCTCCACGCTTCAGATAGTCGTGGCATTGCCGAGATCATTAATACGCGGTAGAGTCCAGCTAAATTTAAGAAACACCCCGGCAAACACGCAAGGCCCCTGCGCGGAATCCACCGCGCGGCCAATACCTGCAGCCCATTGTGCAGCATACTGAGATAAACCCGGAACATACTCCATCGATGAGCGACAACTTCCCACTGGTGAGCGTCATCACGCCGGTGTACAACGGCGTGCGTTACCTGAGTGAATGCATCGAAAGCGTGCTGAATCAGACGTATCAGAATTGGGAATATACGCTTGTCGACAACTGCAGTACGGACGGCACCGCGGAACTCATCAAACGATATGCCGCACGTGATGCGCGCATCAGGGTTGTCACGAATGAACGTACGGTCGATGTAATCCAGAATCACAACATCGCCTTCCAACACGTATCGGCCAAGGCGGGGTACTGCAAACTGCTGCAGGCCGACGACTGGATGTTCCCCGAATGCCTCGACCTCATGGTCAATGCGGGTGAGGCCGCGCCCTCGTCTGGCATAGTCGGCTCGTATTGCCTGGCGGGGACGAAGGTGCGATGCGTCGGCCTGCCCTACCCTACACCAGTCGTTTCTGGACGCGAGCTCGGCAGGATGACCCTGCTCGGGATGCTGTATCTCTTCTGGTCGCCTTCCTGCCTGCTGATCAGGGCGGACCTCGTCCGCGGACGGCAGCCGTTCTACCGCTCCGGCTATCTGCATGCGGACGTTGAGGCACTGTACGATGTCCTGCAGGTATGTGATTTCGCCTTCGTGCACCAGGTGCTGACCTACATCAGGACGCACGAGGGCTCGATGACCGCGCAGGACGCGAAACGCGCCAATACGCAGCGCCTGAGCCGCCTGCGTCTCCTGCATGATTTCGGTCCGGTCTATCTGGACAGCGGCGAGTTCACTCACAGGCTGGAGGCACTGACAGGCGAGTATTACGAAAACCTGGCCCTGTGCGTCTTTGAACGCAAGGCGCCCGAGTTCTGGCGACATCAGAAGGCGGAACTGCAAAAACTTGGGTACCCTTTAAGTCATCTGAGGCTGGTGCGCGAGACGGCATCCGCGCTGCTGACCAATCCGCGCGAGATCGCGCGCAGGCTGAGAAACGCCGCCTCCGCATCCAGGTGAGCGCAGCCGGGAGCGGCGGGTATACGGGCGCCCACACAGCGACTCACCGGTTGATCCTGCCGGCATCGAGTTCGCCGCGATACCAGTCCACCGTCCGCTCAAGACCTTGCCGCAAGTCTACGGCGGGCCGCCACCCCAGCACCCGCCCCGTATTCACGATGTCCGCCTGCTTGACCCTTTCCATGGGACGGTCCGGTAGCGCACCGAATTCGGGCGCAACGCCGCCTCCGATGATCTCACACAGCATCTCGACCACCCGGCGCGTGGTGACCAGCTCCCCGGAACCGAGATTGAACGTGCCGCCGTCAATGCCGGGTTGCAACCCCATCGCCAGCAGCCCGGCAGCGACATCCTCCGCATAAATCCAGTCAACCGGGCGCAGCCCGCTGGATAGCTTGGGCGATTCGCCCCGCAACAGGGCAAGCGTCACATAGGGGATGAGCTTGCGCAGATCCTGCTGACATGGCCCGTACACCATAAAGAGCCGGGCAATCGCTACCGGTGTCTGGTACAGGGCATGGAACATGCGGGCGTATCCGCTGGCGGACCATTTGGCCGCGGCGTAGGGTGATGTGGGCACGGCAACAGCCGAATCCGCTTCGTCCGGCTCTTCCAGCGAACCCGCCATCACCAGACGCTTGCACCGATGCTCCGTCGCCGCGACCAGGATATTGACCGAGCTCAACAGGTTTGCCTGGAGGGTCGGCAGGACAAGCTTGATCTCCCGGCTGCCGGTGACCTCGCTCGCGAGATGAAAAACGATGTCCGGCCGGATTTCGGCAAACAGGCGGTTCACCGTTTCCGGGTCGGCCAGATCACCCTGCCGCCATGTGACACCCCCTGCGGGCTCATTGCGTGCGCGGCGCGAAACCGCATGAACCGCCGCACCCAAGTGACCCAATCGGTCGCACAGCCATGAGCCGATGAAACCGCTCCCGCCCGTGACCAGCACCGTCAACCCGGAATATCCGGATGCATTCATCATCCCCATCGCACACCATGATGATCAACCGCTTGATCGGCAAAGGATAAGCCCATACTGGCTTTACACGCGGAACAAGCTGTGAGAGAATGTAACCATTTTAAAATCATGTGGTTATAACTAATATCTCAACAAAGATCAATACAGGACCACCACCAAGGCCAACAGGATTCTGCCGGCTTGAGCCTTTTCTACTTTGATCCTATTTACTTTGATATCACTTCCTCCCTAAATTGACCACTGTAAACAGTGATGAACATGTATTCACAAAGATACGGCCGGCCGCAGCCCATCGATTATCGAAGTTCGACGAACCGGCCGAATTTTTGCATGACAGCCCTGCTTGACGGGTGAAGCGCTCACAAGGACGAACGACGGACACGAGAGAGGTGCCACAGATGCGACTGATCAAACTGAATGCCCTGCTGCTGTTTTGCTCACTGGTACTCGTGGGCTGCGGCAGCAGCGGCGGGGGCGGCGGAGACGACGAGACCCCGACCGGAAGCAGCAACTGGGATGAAATGAAATGGGACCAGGACAACTGGTCCTGAACGATGACCGCTTCCATCCGATTATTTCGAGAACATTGAGAGGACAAGCCCGATGAACAGAACTTATTCCCTGATAGCCGCGTTCGTGACCTTGGCGGTGATCACCACGTCCCCGTTGGCGGGCGAGCTGAATACCGACACGGACAACACCCTGAACGTCTTCGTCTCCGGGACGGCCGCGGTCGCCGCCGACGTAAACGAAAACTTCGCAGAGGTGGCGGACGCCGTCAACGACAACAACGCGCGCATAGACGCCAACACGGCGGCCATCACGACCAACACGACTGCCATCACCGGCCTGCAGACCAACAAGCTCAACAGCGCGGATCTGGGCGCGGCGCTCGATACGGCGACGACGACCTCGGGCAATACCGTCGACGGCAACGCGGCGGACATCCTGATCAATTCGACCGCGATCGGCATCCACACCACCGCCATCAGCACCAATGCGGCGAACATCGCCGATAATGCCGCCGACATCACGGCCAACACGGCCGCCATCATCGTCAACACGGCGGATATCGCCACCAACGCCGCGAACATTACCGCGAACACGAATGCGATCGCCGGCAAGCTCAGCACCGGCGCGCTCGGCACCGCGCTCGATACCACGACCACCACGCTGGGTAACTCCATCGACGGAAACGCCACCGCGATCACCGCCAACACCGCGGCCATCGCTGACAACGCCACCGACATCTCGACCAACGCCGACGCCATCCTGGATCTGCAGCAGCATGCCAACCGGACGGGCATCGCCTGCGCCGGAAACGACGCCAGCGACATCATGGTTCGCGTGGGCCCGCTGTGCGTCGACGCCTATGAGGCCAGCGTATGGGACACCTCCCAGGGCGGGGGCACGCAATCCGGCGTCGGGTCCGACAACTATCTCTGCGATGACAACGGCAACGACTGCAGCGCCAGCGCGGCGAATCCCATCTATGCCCGCAGCGAGGTGAACAGAACTCCGTCGTCCTATATCACCTGGTTCCAGGCCCTGCAGGCCTGCGCCAACGCCGGCAAGCGCCTGCTGACCAATGCCGAATGGCAGATGGCCGCAGCAGGCACGCTGGACGCGAACTGCACCGGCGGCGCGGGATTGACCGGCGATCGCGCCTCCTGCGTTTCGAACTGGGGCGTCTACGACATGGCCGGCAACGTGGACGAGTGGGTCGCCGACTGGATGCAGGGCGCGCGAACGACGACGCACAGCAACGTCGCCATAAGCGCCGACACCTCCACCGTAACTTCTACCACCACGGTTGTCGTGCCTACGTATGCATCCGGCAATCTGGGGGCGGGCTACGGCAGCGATGCCGTGGCCGGTGTGCAACAATCCACATTCTTCGACCAAAGCGCTGGCGGTGGTGCAGGCACGTTCGCAGCATCGAATTTCCCGGCTGCGATCTATCGCGGTGCGAGCGGCATCTTCACGTTCAACGCCGCGTTCTCGCCGTCGTCTTACGACAACTCCACGGGCTTCCGTTGCGCCCGTTGAGATACGTCTGACTTGTCACACACGGTTGGGCCCTCCCGGGCCCAACCGTTTTTAGAATGAACGAGAACCCTTCCCGGCCCACGATGTATAGCTCTCGGCGCATTATGTCTGTCCGTTTCCCGGCGCTGATGATCACCCTGCTCGCGCTGACCGCCTGCGGCGGCGGTTCCTCGGGCGGCGGCTCGGGCGATACGTCTCCCCAGGCCGGGTCCAGCACCTTTATCACGCAGGAGAACACCCCGGGCACCGGCCTTTTCAACGCCACCGTCGCCGCCGGGCGCACGCCCACATACACCATCGTCCAGAACGGCACGCGCGGCACGGCCGTGGTGTCCGACCAGGCCGCCGGCGAGTTCACCTACACACCAAACGTCGACGTCACCGGCAGCGACGCCTTCACCTACAAGGTCAACGACGGCGTCGAGGATTCGAACGTCGCGGTGGTATCCGTCGTCATCGTCAAATCTGCGCCTATCGCCGTGGACGATGCCGTCACAATGGACGAAGACACGCCGGTGACCGTCGACGTCCTGGCCAATGACTCCGGCAACGGCCACCCTCTCGACACATCGAGCGTGACACTGGTGCTGCCGCCCGCACGCGGCAACGCCACCGTCAATCCCGGCGGCAACATCACGTATGCGCCTGCGGCCAACGCGAACGGGACGGATTCCTTTACATATACAGTCAAGAACGACGCCGGCGGCACTTCTAACGCGGCGCGGGTCACGCTCACGATCACGCCGGCCAATGACCCTCCGGTCGTCGCGGATGACAACTTTGCCGTTCTGGAGGACAGCACGACCAGCCTGGCGGTCCTGACCAACAACGGCAACGGAGTGGACGCGGATCCCGACGGCGACGCGCTCACCATCAGCGCCGTCGGTGTGCCCGATAATGGAGGTAACGTTGGTATTAATGGCGCGCAGACGGCGCTGATCTATGCCCCGGCCGCCGATTTCTTCGGCACGGAGACATTCACCTATACCGTCAGCGACGGCCACGGCGGTTTCGACACCGCCACCGTCGCCGTTATCGTCGCCCCGGTGAACGACGACCCGGCAGCTCGGGACGACGCCTTCAGCGTGGCGGAGGACAGCACCACCACGCTCTCCGTACTCGCCGACAACGGTAATGGTGCGGACCTCGACATCGATGGAGGAGCGCTCACCATCGTAGGCGTCAGCCTGACCAGCCAGGGCGGAAGTCTCAGCCTGAACGCCGGGAATACCGCGCTGATTTATACTCCGACCGCCGATTTCTTCGGTATCGAGACCTTTACCTATACAGTCAGCGACGGCCAGGGCGGGACCGATTCCGCCATAGCCACAGTGACAGTCACACCCGTCAACGACCCCCCTGTAGCCAGGGACGATGACCTGATCGTGGCCGAAGACAGCACCACGCTGCTGGCACTGCTGGCCGACAACGGCAACGGCCCCGATACGGATGTCGACGGCGGCACGCTTGTGATCACGGACGTCGGCATCACCAGCCAGGGCGGCGACGCGGTGATCAACGGCGCCGGCGATGCCGTGATGTACAGCCCCGCGGCCGACTTCTTCGGCACCGAAACCTTCACCTACACCGTCAGCGACGGCCAGGGAGGGACGGACACCGCGCTGGTTACGATGACGGTTACCGCGATCAATGATGCCCCGATCGGCCGGGACGACGTCTTTACCGTCGCCTTCAACAGCAGCAACAACACCCTGGCCGTGCTTGCGGACAACGGCAGCGGCGCGGACACGGACGCGGACAACGACGAGATTGCCGTCGTTTCCGCCGGCACACCGGATCATGGCGGCTCTGTCTCGCCCAATCCCGCGCAGGACGCCCTGATCTACACGCCTCCGGCCGGATTCATCGGCAACGAATCCTTCACCTATACCATCAGCGATGGAAACGGCGGCGTGGATACCGCCGCGGTGACCGTAAATTCTGCCTTCACCGACAACTTCAGCAGCGGCACGGCCAACTGGACGTTCGTCAGCGACAGCGGATCGTCATCCTCGTGGACGACCGTGAGCGGCGCGCTGCGCCAGCTGAACAGGGTTGAGAGCGTCAACGCATTCGATCAGAGCTTCCACAAGGGGACATACGCCTATTACACCGCCGGCACGTCCCTGACGAATTACCGGTTCAGCGCGGACGCGCTGTACCTGGGCGCCGGGTTGCAGGACGACATCGGCGTCATGTTCCGCTATCAGAACAGCAACAATTACTATCGCCTGTCCATGAACACGCGTTACGGTTTCACGCGGCTCGAAAAGAAGGTCGCCGGAATATTCACTCCCCTGGCGGTGAATGCCCGCGGCTACGATGACGGCCAGGTGCTCAACTTCACCATCGAAGTCCAGGGCGCACTCATCCGGATCTGGATCAACGGCGATCCCGCCTTCGCCCTGCAGGATGCGAGCCTTGGCTCCGGCTCCGTCGCGCTATACACCCAGGACACGGCGTCCTTCGATAATGTGCGGATCGAGGGGATCCCGGCAGATCCGTCCGTCGTACTCGCAACGCCCGTTGCCCAGACGGTCGAAACGTCAAGCTCCCTGTCGGTCTCCGCCATCGCCGGCAACGTACCGGCAGGCGGCGGGGTGGAATTCCTGCTTGATGGAACAGACTCCGTCCTGGACACCAGCTTCCCGTATCAGGCCGCCTTCACCGGCGTCCCGCCGGGTGACCATACCGTCGAAGCTGTATTGCGCGATGCATCTAACGTCGAGCTTGCGCGGGATACCAACGCACTCGTGGGCGCACAGGGACGTTACTTCCTCGCCTTCGGCGACAGCATCATGAACGGGGAGGATGACAATTACGCCGCGGACAACCAGAACGGGCGCATCCTGGGTTCGCAGGGTATCGCGGCCAATCTTGCCGGCCTGCTCGAATCCTCACTCGCCGATCCCGTGATCGTTTACAACGAAGGGATCGGAGGGGATGAGTCGGCCGATGCGGCGTTCACCCGCGTCGATTCGATCATCGAGCGTCATCCTGGCGCCCAGGATGCACTGGTCATGTTAGGTACGAATGATTCCCTGGCCAGCATCCCCAGCGGCAGCGGCTGCTCCGGCGGCGCGTGTAGCGGGACCTTCAAGGGCAATATGCAATCTCTCGCCAACACCCTCGCGGCGGCGGGCAGCACCGTGTACATCGCGACCCCGCCGCCGGTATTCGGGGTATCCACACCGTTTGCGAACCCGGCGGCCCACGCCACCAACACCCGTATCCAGCAATACCGTACCGTGATCACCACCGAACTCAGCAACACCGAGGATGGGCCGGATTTCTACGATTATTTCCTGGGCGCTGGCGACAACCGATTCAGCCTGTTCTCCGATATCTGGCATCCCAACGCCCTGGGCCACGTCGTCATGGCGCATCTCTGGCACAACGCGATCAATCCGGGGGATCCTGTCTCACTGCCATTCATCCTGAACGACCTGGCGCCGTCCACGATTTCACCCTATTTGAAACAGAACCTGATCGAGGTCGGAGACGAGTACTACATCGACAGAAGCTATACGCTGAACGGCATCCCCGCGGGACTCGCCGATGGCATCTGGGTGATGACGGCCAACGGCGATTCCGGCAACACCTCGGCGAGTTACCTCACGTTCAACCTTGATCGGGCAGCGACGGTCTACATCGCCTACGATGCCGGCGCCACAACAACACCTGACTGGATGAGTGCCTTCACGGACACCGGGCTGATATTGGGCACAACGGACCCCTTCTCACCTGCCCTTGAAATATACAGCCGCACCTACGCCGCCGGCCCTGTTTCCCTCGGCGGCAACCTGGCCAGCGGCGCCAGTGGATCGAACTCAAACTACCTGGTAATCGTCAAGCCCAATTAAACACCGGCGCGTCATTTCTCTGTCACGGCGATGGTGTTAAACTAGCAGGCCTTGTCGGGGTTGAGGATCGCCAGCAACCAGCACCAGCCAGTTCACTCGCAGACGATTATCAAAATAATAATAATAAAAAGAACAAATAATTCAATGAGTTGTACATATAAATCGGTACGCGCTATATTGCCGAAAGCTCATGAGAGAGACACCCTATACACCGCTCACGTCCGACCAGGGAAGCAGGCCGGTTCGCCGCCTGTCCCCGCAATACCAGCGGATGATGGCAGGCTTTACCGGACTGGCATGCCTCCTTGTTCTCCTTTTTAGCTATACAAATCAATCACTCGCAGCAACTCTCAACGGCACGAACAACACCTCGCCGGCGAGCGTAAACCTGAGCACCGAGGGCAGCGCGGACTGGGCGCACTGGGCCCTGACCAACGCCGCGAGCTTCAATCACAAGTCCGGCATCACCCAGCAGATCAGCAACTACACCCGTATCGGCCCGGTCAATCCCGGCCGCTTCGTCTCCGCCAACCAATTCACTCCACCTGACCGGCGGCACACCCACCGCCACTGCGACCAACACCGGCGCCGGCCTCTTCACCGGCAGCAACAACGGCTTCAGCGTCACCGTCCCGGCCAGTACCACCGCCAAGACCCTGCGCCTCTACCTCGGCGGCTGGAAGGCGCGCGGCCAGCTCCAGGCGACCCTGAGCGACGGCAGCGCCGCGCCCTACGTCACCACCATTGATAATCCGTCCGGATCGATCAACCGGGTCGTCACCCTCGACTTCAGTGCCGCCGGCGCTGCCACGCTCACCGTCTCCTACACCATCGTCACCGACTACGGCCTCGGTGGAAACATCACCCCTCATGGCCGCCACGCTCATCACCAACCAGCCGCCGGTGCTCGCCCCGATCAGCAACCCAGCGCGTCGTCGCGGACACCCCGCTCAGCTTCGGCATCAGCGCCACCGACACGGACGGACCCGCGCCCCTGACCCTGTCCGCCGCGGACCTGCCAACCGGCGCGACGTTTACCGACCACCTCAATGGCACCGGCACCTTCAGCTGGACTCCGACCAGGCGGAGGTCGCCGGCAGTCCCTACGCGGTCACCTTCACCGCCGCCGCCGGCAACGGGCTCATCGCCAGCCAGACGGTCAGCCTCACCGTCACGGCCAATCAACCGCCGGTGCTCGCTCCGATCGGCAACCGGACGGTGCTTGCGAACACGTCCCTCGCCTTCGGCATCAGCGCCACCGACAGCGACGGACCGGCACCGCTGACGCTGGCCGCCGCCGGCCTGCCCGGCAGTGCGACCTTCACCGATCACCTCAACGGCACCGGCACCTTCAACTGGACCCCGAGCGAGGCGGACGTCGCCGGCAGTCCCTATACGGTCACCTTCACGGCCACCGGCGGCCGCGGGCTCGTGGGCAGTGAGACCATCGCCATTACGGTCACCGCCCGGCGATCAATCAGCCTCCGGTGCTCGCCCCGGTCAGCAACCAGAGCATCGTGGCGGACACGCTGCTCAGTTTCGCCATCAGCGCCACGGACAGCGACGGACCCGCCCCGCTGACGCTGTCCGCCTCCGGCCTGCCCGGCGGCGCCAGCTTCACCGACAATCTCAACGGCACCGGCACCTTCGGCTGGACGCCCACCAACGCCAGTGTCGGCGGCAGTCCGTATTCGGTCACCTTCACCGCAACGGATGGCGGCAATCTCACCGCCAGCCAGACGATCAGCCTCACCGTCACGGCCAATCAGCCTCCGGTGCTCGCTCCGATCAGCAACCAGAGCATCGTCGCAGGGACAGCGCTCAGCTTCGGCGTCAGCGCCACCGACAGCGACGGACCCGCCCCGCTGACGCTGTCCGCCTCCGGCCTGCCCGGCGGCGCCGGCTTCACCGATAACCTCAATGGCACCGGCACCTTCAACTGGACACCCACCGGCGCGGACGTCGCCGGCAGCCCTTACACCGTCACCTTTACCGCCACCGGCGGCAACGCCTCACCGCCAGCCAGGCCATCACCCTTACAGTGACACCGGCGGCGGGACATCTGCTGGGCACGAACAACACCTCGCCGGCGAGCGTAAACCTGAGCACCGAGGGCAGCGCGGACTGGGCGCACTGGGCCCTGACCAACGCCGCGAGCTTCAATCACAAGTCCGGCATCACCCAGCAGATCAGCAACTACACCCGTATCGGCCCGGTCAATCCCGGCCGCTTCGTCTCCGCCAACCAATTCACCTCCACCTGGACCGGCGGCACACCCACCGCCACTGCGACCAACACCGGCGCCGGCCTCTACATCACCGGCAACAACAACGGCTTCAGCGTCACCGTCCCGGCCAGTACCACCGCCAAGACCCTGCGCCTCTACCTCGGCGGCTGGAAGGCGCGCGGCCAGCTCCAGGCGACCCTGAGCGACGGCAGCGCCGCGCCCTACGTCACCACCATTGATAATCCGTCCGGATCGATCAACCGGGTCGTCACCCTCGACTTCAGTGCCGCCGGCGCTGCCACGCTCACCGTCTCCTACACCATCGTCACCGACTACGGCCTCGGTGGAAACATCACCCTCATGGCCGCCACGCTCATCACCAACCAGCCGCCGGTGCTCGCCCCGATCAGCAACCAGAGCGTCGTCGCGGACACCCCGCTCAGCTTCGGCGTCAGCGCCACCGACACGGACGGACCTGCGCCCCTGACCCTGTCCGCCGCGGACCTGCCAACCGGCGCGACGTTTACCGACCACCTCAACGGCACCGGCACCTTCAGCTGGACTCCGACCGGGGCGGAGGTCGCCGGCAGTCCCTACGCGGTCACCTTCACCGCCGCCGCCGGCAACGGGCTCATCGCCAGCCAGACGGTCAGCCTCACCGTCACGGCCAATCAACCGCCGGTGCTCGCTCCGATCGGCAACCGGACGGTGCTTGCGAACACGTCCCTCGCCTTCGGCATCAGCGCCACCGACAGCGACGGACCGGCACCGCTGACGCTGGCCGCCGCCGGCCTGCCCGGCAGTGCGACCTTCACCGATCACCTCAACGGCACCGGCACCTTCAACTGGACCCCGAGCGAGGCGGACGTCGCCGGCAGTCCCTATACGGTCACCTTCACGGCCACCGGCGGCAACGGGCTCGTGGGCAGTGAGACCATCGCCATTACGGTCACCGCCCCGGCGATCAATCAGCCTCCGGTGCTCGCCCCGGTCAGCAACCAGAGCATCGTGGCGGACACGCTGCTCAGTTTCGCCATCAGCGCCACGGACAGCGACGGACCCGCCCCGCTGACGCTGTCCGCCTCCGGCCTGCCCGGCGGCGCCAGCTTCACCGACAATCTCAACGGCACCGGCACCTTCGGCTGGACGCCCACCAACGCCAGTGTCGGCGGCAGTCCGTATTCGGTCACCTTCACCGCAACGGATGGCGGCAATCTCACCGCCAGCCAGACGATCAGCCTCACCGTCACGGCCAATCAGCCTCCGGTGCTCGCTCCGATCAGCAACCAGGCATCGTCGCAGGGACAGCGCTCAGCTTCGGCGTCAGCGCCACCGACAGCGACGGACCCGCCCCGCTGACGCTGTCCGCCTCCGGCCTGCCCGGCGGCGCCGGCTTCACCGATAACCTCAATGGCACCGGCACCTTCAACTGGACACCCACCGGCGCGGACGTCGCCGGCAGCCCCTACACCGTCACCTTTACCGCCACCGGCGGCAACGGGCTCACCGCCAGCCAGGCAATCACCCTTACAGTGACACCGGCGGCGGGACATCTGCTGGGCACGAACAACACCTCGCCGGCGAGCGTAAACCTGAGCACCGAGGGCAGCGCGGACTGGGCGCACTGGGCCCTGACCAACGCCGCGAGCTTCAATCACAAGTCCGGCATCACCCAGCAGATCAGCAACTACACCCGTATCGGCCCGGTCAATCCCGGCCGCTTCGTCTCCGCCAACCAATTCACCTCCACCTGGACCGGCGGCACCCACCGCCACTGCGACCAACACCGGCGCCGGCCTCTACATCACCGGCAACAACAACGGCTTCAGCGTCACCGTCCCGGCCAGTACCACCGCCAAGACCCTGCGCCTCTACCTCGGCGGCTGGAAGGCGCGCGGCCAGCTCCAGGCGACCCTGAGCGACGGCAGCGCCGCGCCCTACGTCACCACCATTGATAATCCGTCCGGATCGATCAACCGGGTCGTCACCCTCGACTTCAGTGCCGCCGGTGCTGCCACGCTCACTGTCTCCTACACCATCGTCACCGACTACGGCCTCGGCGGAAACATCACCCTCATGGCCGCCACGCTGGTGACGCACCCGGACCCCGGACCGCTCCCGCTGACGGAAAACTTCAATAACGGCGCCGGCAACTGGACGATCGTGGACGACAGCACGAAAACCTCCTCATGGGCGATCATCGGCGGCGCGCTGCAGGAACAAAACGGCGTCGAGACGCGTCCCGGCGCGTTCGACCAGAGTTATCACAAGGGCACCTACGCCTTCTATACGCCCGGGACGGGCCTCTACAACTATCGCTTCAGTGTCGATGCCCTCTATCTCTCAGCCGGGCAGGCCGACGATATCGGCATCATGTTCCGCTACCAGAACAACAACAATTACTATCGCCTGTCGATGAATTCACGCTATGGATTCACGCGCCTGGAGAAAAAGGTATCCGGGACGTTCAGTCCGCTCGCCGTAAACGCACGCGGTTATCTTTTCGGCGAGCTGTTGAGTTTTACCATCGAGGTCAACGGCAGCCAGATCCAGGTTTGGCTCAACAATGAACCGCTCTTCGCGGTCCAGGACACCAGCCTTGCCTCCGGTACCGTCGCACTCTATGCCCAGGATAAATCCTCGTTCGACAACATGAGCATCGGCTCGCCCTCCACAGTACCCGCGGTCGTGCTTAACACTCCGGCCACGGCGAGCGTCACGCCTACTGGAGTGCTTGTCACTTCCGCCATCGCCACCAGCGTGCCGGCGGGCGGCGGTGTCGAGTTCCTGCTGGACGGCACGAGCTCCATCCTGGATACAGCAGCGCCCTATCTCGCGACCTTCGCCGGCGTACCCCAAGGCGGCGAGCACACTGTCGAGGCAATCCTGCGCGACGCCGCCACTACAGAGCTGACGCGGGATACCAACACCCTGATCGGAACACAGGGTCGATATATCCTCGCCCTCGGCGACAGCATAACCAACGGCGAGGGTGACAAATACGATGCCGACAATGAAACTGCCCGGATCGTCGGTTTCCAGGGTTATGTAAGCGAGCTGGCCGAGATGCTGGAAAACTCGTTGCCGATGCCGGTTCTCATCTACAACGAGGGCATCGGCGGCGACGAATCCGCCGACACCGCCTTCACCCGCATCAACTCGATCCTGGCCCGGCACCCGGGCGCCAATCAGGTGCTGCTGCAGTTGGGCACCAACGACGCCCTTGCCAGCATCCCGAGCGGCCTCGGCTGCACGGGAACCGCATGCAACGGTACCTATAAGGGAAATATGCAATCCCTCATCGATACCCTGACCACGGCCGGTTACACGGTCTATGTCGCCCTGCCGCCACCGATCTTCGGTACCTCGGCCCCGTTTACCGACCCTGCCACGGCCAGCAGGAACACAAGCTACATTCTGCCGTATCATTCCGTGATCAACAGCGAACTGAGCAACCGCCAGCCCGGCCCCAACTTCTACAATTATTTCCTCGGCTCGGGCTCGAACCGCTTCAGTCTCTTCTATGACGTCTGGCACCCCAATTCCCTAGGACACAAGGTGATGAGCTACCTGTGGCACAACGCCTTGAATCCCGGCTCGGCGTTACCCTTGCCTTTCGTGCTCGACAACCTTTCCACATCGACCACGGCACCCTACTTAAAGCAGAATCTGCTGGAAAACGGTGACTTCTATTACGTCGACAAGGCCTATACCCTGACGAGCATCCCGTCGATCCTCAACAACGGCCGCTGGATCATGACTGCCGATGCCGATGTCGGTAACGCCTCGACCGGTTATCTCAGTTTCACCGTCGATCGCCCGGTCACGGTTTATATCGCATACGACGCAGGAGCGACAAGTCTTCCGAACTGGATGAGCGCCTATACGATGACCGGCCTGACAGTGGGCACCAGTGACTTGCTCGCGCCGACGCTGAACCTGTACAGCCGCGTTTATACAGCGGGCACAGTGACGCTCGGCGGCAACATGGCGACCGGGAGCAACGGCGCCTTGGCTAATTACGTAGTGATCGTGGTCGAAAACTAGGAGATAACGTCCATGCACCGCATCCGAACTATCATTCTTTCACTCACTGCATGCCTGTTTCTTCCGACCATATTGGCTGCCCCGGCTGCCAGCATGAGCGCAATAGAGTCCGAAGCCGGAACCGTGTTGCTCAGGTACTTCAGTGCCCTGACCCAAGGAGACACAGCGGCCTTGCGGTCTTTGATGGGCGGAGAGCTGCTCGCGAAGCGGTCCAGACTGCTGGACAACCCTGCCTACCCCGGGCACCTCATCCAAACCTACGGGCAGGCCCATTACACGATTACGAAATACAGCGCGCTGGATGACACTACGGTCTCGATTGACGCCATTATTACGATGTCACCGGAGGAATCGATCAACAAGCGCTTCCTGCTGAAAAGGAAGCCGGATCGGATATGATCTCTCCGCAGTTTCTGATCTACGACGAGACCGCCGAGCAATAAGTACCACCCAGCGAAGAGCCGAAGATAGACGCCCCGGCGCGGATCTATTCCGCGGCGCAGTGCACAGGAATGGACCTCCCGGCCGACATGACCAGCGCCACCACCTCCATCCACGCCCCTTCAATCCTCATTGTCGCCCACCCCGACGATGAAGCACTTTGGCTGAGTTCGGTCCTCGAGCGTGTTGACCGGATCGTCTTCTGCTTCCAGGACTGCGCGGCAGCGCCCCGGCTGGGTCCGGGCCGGGCCCTGCTGTTGAGGGAGTATCCGCTACGCAATGTCATCAATCTGGGCCTGGAGGAGGCGTTGTCGTTCAACACTGCAAACTGGGAGCGGCCACAGCTCGACCACCACGGCATTCACATCGCGCGGGACAGCGAGGTGCGCGCAAGATACGAAGACAACTTTCACAAACTGACGAAATTGCTGGCACCGATGCTGACGGGTTACCGCACCGTCTTCACCCACAATCCCTGGGGCGAGTACGGCCACGAGGATCATATCCAGGTTTATCGGGTCCTGAAGACGCTACAGGAACAGCTCGGCTTCGAGCTCTGGTTTTCCAATTATTGCAGCCAGAAATCCGTGCTCTTGATGCTTGAGCATGTTTCCGGATTTACCAGCGACTACACCACTCTGCCAACGAACGTCGAGCTGGCGCACACTTTGCGTGATCTCTACAAGAAGCACGGATGCTGGACCTGGTATAACGATTATCAATGGTTCAGTGAGGAATCTCTCATGCCTGATTCCGCACTCGGCACCGGCGGCCTCGCACACGGCCATATCTTTCCCGTCAACATGCTCAAGACGGATTTCCCCAATGCATACGCTGCAGGCGGTGGAATTGCACGCTCGTTGCGCAGGCTGCTTGCGCGACACTAATCTATTGCATCGGAGCATACAATGCTGCGCCGGATCACCCACAGGATAAAGACTGCCTTGGGCAGGCAGCCGCAGGCCGCCAACCGGGCCGTGGTTTCACTCCTCCCGGCCGGGAAACCGCTCGGCAACGTCCTGCTCTCCTATGTGATCGACCCGTTTCTGCGCGGGCCGGCGGTGCCGATCTCTGACAGCCACACCCATCACTGGGAATCATTCCAGATCGCGCAGACGTTTCTGAACCACGGCTACGCGGTCGATGTCGTCAGCTACATGAACTCCACGTTTGTCCCGCAGAAGCGCTACAACTACTTCATCGCCGCGCGCACCCAGCTCGAGCGGATCGCCCGCAGCCTGAACCGGGACTGCGTCATCGTCGCCCACCTGGACACGGCCCACTGGATCACCAGCAACTGTTCCGCCTATGCGCGCCTGCTGGATCTGAAAAACAGGCGCCACACGGGCCTGAAGAACAGCATCAAGCTGATCGAGGCCAATCTTGCCATCGAGCACGCCCATCTGGCAACCGTGCTGGGCAACGACTACACGATAGATACTTACCACTACGCCGGCACGCCGATTTTCCGCATCCCCATCTCCACCACCGCCGTCTACGACTGGGATCCTGCCAAGGATTTCGAACAATGCAGAAAGAACTATCTCTGGTTCGGCAGCAGCGGGTTCGTCCACAAGGGCCTGGATCTGGTGCTGGAGGCCTTCGCGCGCATGCCGGACCACCATCTGACGGTCTGCGGCCCGCTCGATGAGGAGAAGGAATTCGTCGCCATCTATCGCCGGGAGCTGTACGAGACCCGGAACATCCATGCCGAGGGATGGGTCGACGTAAACGGCCACCGGTTCCGCGAGATCACCGCGCAGTGCGCCGGGCTCGTCTACCCGAGCTGCGCGGAAGGCGGCGGCGGCAGCGCCATCACGTGCATGCACGCCGGCATCGTGCCTCTGCTCAGTCGCGAGGCGAGCGTGGACCTGGACGATGAGTGCGGTGTTCTGCTGCGAGATACCAGCGTGGCAGGCATCATGGATGCGGTCAAAGGATTCTCGAATCTACCCGCAGACAAACTGCAGCAGATGGCAAGAAACGCCTGGACGCGCGCGCGCGCGACGCACACCCGGGAGCGTTTTGCGGTGGATTACGACCGGTTTGTTTCCGAGGTATTACTGCCGAAATCGTTCGGCCGGCAACCTTGATAGTTATCAGGCCCGGCTAAGCAGGCCTTTCTCCTCCAGCAGCCTCGCCGTTTCAAGAATGCTGGCGAACGGGATATTTGCCCGTTCTGCAATGTCGAGCATTGAATGCGCGCCGTCGGACTGGTTCAGGATCCAGAGCATCGCCATCTGCTTGCGGGCGGCGTCCTTGTCGCCACCGATCGCGCTGTATAATCCCCGCTTGCCCAGCTGCGGCTCGCACTTCGGCAGGATATTGAGGAAAGATCCATCGTTCTCCAGGATCTCCAGCACCCCGGCCACCATACGATACGACTCCTCGAGGTACTCGGCGCGAACGAAGTCGAGATTGTCGGCCGAGTTGTGGTATTCGGGGAACTTGCCGTACTGACTGCGCTCGAACAGGCCGACCGGCAGGTCGAATGCCGGGGAACAGTACTGCCGCTCGTCGTAGCCGTAAGGGGAGAAATCCTCGATCACGGCCTGCCGTCCGCAGTGTTTCAGCACGTGCTCCACCGCACGATCAACCGCGGCGTTTCCACGCCTGCTGCGCTTGTAGGTCGGTCCGCCGGCGTCGCCGACGCAGGACAGGACCAGGCCATGTCTGATGTGATTGGCCCTGTCTTCGTTGTGCGCAAGCCAGGTAATGGAGCCGATCGTCCCCGGGATGAACAGGAAGCGGTAGGTGTATCGATGTTCCGTGGTGGCGAGGTGCCGGGCGAGGAATGTCGCCAGCGCGATGCCGGACAGGTTGTCGTTGGCGAGCGAGGGATGGCAGATGTGGCAGGAAATCAGGATCTCGTCGTCGCTCATGCCCGGAACAACGTACTCCCCGTACGTCAGATGACCCTGCGAGAAGCCGGAGTCGATGCACACCTTGTACTGCCCGTCGGGCAGTGCGTCGAGCTGTCGCTGACTCAGGCAGAACCCCCAGGTACGGTTGTAATAGGAGGTCCGGTAAGGCACCAGATCGGGCTGGTCGGGCAGCGTGATGAGGTGCGGGCGCAACTCGGCCAGCGACATCGTCCGCTGGACCGGTTCGCTGTAACTTACGACATGGAGATTACACGCCCTGAAGTCGACGAGGCGCTCGCCAGCTTCATTCTTGATGTACGCATCACGTATATTCCACTCCTCCGGTACCGTCCAGTCGAATACACGGGTTCCCGACGGCACTTCGCGCACCTCGAGGGCGATATGATCGCGCACCCGTGCGAGCGTCCGGCGCACGCCCTCTCCGGTGATGCTGCGGCAGATCGGATACAACTCGCGGACCAGCCCATGCATGAGCTCGCCCAGCCCGGGGCTCAGGAGATTCCCGCTTGTCACTCCGCCTGTCATCATCAACTCTTCATCTCGGTATGCCGGACGTGCAGAAGAACGACCTGTTGTCGGGTTCAATCCCTGTAATCCGGCCAGCTTCGGTCGCGTTCGGACAGTATGCGTTGTCCCACGGGCGGCCAGGTTATCCCGAATGCCGGATCGTCCCATCTGACGCCGCGCGCCGCCGCGGGATGGTAGAACTCTGACATCTGGTAGAACACCTCGCTGTCGTCTTCCAGGGTCTGGAATCCGTGGGCGAAGCCCTCCGGTACATACAGCAGATTGCCATCCTGTGCGGACAGCCTGACTGCAACATGATGCCTGTGTGTGGGCGAATCCGGCCGCAGATCGATCACCACATCGTGTATGGCGCCGCGCGTGCAACGAATCAGCTTGACCTCCTGATGCGGTTCCGCCTGATAATGCATCCCGCGCAGAGTACCTCTGTGCCGGTTGAAGGAGGTACCGCACTGGACGAGCGCAGGGCTCAGACCATGCGCCTCGAACTCCCGCCGGCACCAGGTGCGGGCGAAATACCCGCGCTCGTCCTCACTCCTTTCGGGCAGGATGACGAACACCCCGGCGAGTGCGGCCTCTCGGAACTTCACGGATAGACCCTGATCTCCGGGATCGGCACCAGAAACTGCCCGCCCCACATACGGATTTGCGCCATCTGATTCATGACCTCCTCACGGAGATTCCACGGCAGGATCAGCACATAATCGGGCCGCGTCTCGCTGATCTTGTCCGGGGCGAAGATCGGGATGCGGGTACCGGGCAGGTATAGCCCCTGCTTGTGCGGACTGATGTCCACCGTGTAGTCGAGAAAGTCAGTGCGGATGCCACAGTAATTCAACAGGGTGCTGCCCTGGGCCGGCGCGCCGTAGCCAACGATCCGTTTCCCGTCGCGTTTGGCGCGGATCAGGAATTCCAGCAGCTTGCGCTTGGTCTCGCGGACCTGTTCGCCGAAGGCGGTATAGGTCTCCATGCGATCCAGGCCGTACCCCTGCTCCTGCCGTCGCAGCGCCTCCACGGCGGCTGTCTGGGGCAGATTTCCATTCCCGGAATGGCAGGCGTAGATCCGCAGCGACCCGCCGTGGGTAGGCAGCTGCGCGACGTCGAAGATCCTCAGGCCGTGGTGCGCGAAGACCTTCTCGACAGTGAGCAGGGAGAGATAGGAAAAGTGTTCGTGATAAATGGTATCAAACTGGTTCTCGCTCATCAGGCGCATCAGGTGCGGAAACTCCATGGTAATGACGCCGCGTGCACTGAGGAGGGTCTTCATCCCGGCGACAAAATCATTCAGGGCGGGGACGTGCGCGAGGACATTGTTGCCTACCAGAAGGTCGGCCTGCACACCGTCCGCCACCAGGCCCATGGCCGTCTGGGCCCCGAAAAATTTGACCACCGTAGGGATGCCGGCCTGCTGCGCTACCTTGGCGACGTTCTCTGCCGGCTCGATTCCCAGCACCGGGATACCGGCCTGCTTGAAATCACGCAGCAGGTAACCGTCGTTGCTGGCGATCTCCACCACCTGCCAGGTCGCGTCCATCGCGAATCGATTGACCATCTCGCGGGCATACCGCCTCGCATGGTCGAGCCAGCTGGCCGAATACGAGGAAAAATATGCGTAGTCTGTGAAGATCTCGGAGGGGCTCTGGAACTCCTCCAGTTGCACCAGAAAACAGGACCCGCAGACATGGGCATGCAGGGGAAAGAACGGCTCCATCCTGCGCAGCTTGTCCGCAGTCAGGTAGG
This sequence comes from Gammaproteobacteria bacterium, assembly GCA_016712635.1. Taxonomy (NCBI): domain Bacteria; kingdom Pseudomonadati; phylum Pseudomonadota; class Gammaproteobacteria; species Gammaproteobacteria bacterium. Next base: position 126,415 of record JADJQS010000001.1, read on the forward strand.
CATTCGACAGAGGCGACATACCCAGGTCGACAAACGTATGGATCAGTGCTGCATCACAGAACCGGCATGTCGGCACCGCATTGTTATTTTTTTTCATAGACCGCAATCTCGTTCATGGTGTAATCACGCATATCCTGCCCGTTCTGAAAGGCGCGGTACCAGTCAACAACCCGCGCCAGCCCCTCGGCCAGGGTCATCTTCGGCCGCCAGCCGAGCACGCTCTGTGCCTTGCTGCAATCCAGTTTCAGATGGCGTGCCTCGTGCGGTTGCTCCGATGGATCAAGCTTCCAAGTTGAATCCCCGCCCCACATCTGGGCCATCCTCTCCACAATCCAGGCGACCGGCTGCACATCGGCACTCTCCGGACCGAAGTTCCATCCTTCGCCCATGGCAACCCCACGCTCGTAACTCGCCTCCACCAGCGTCAGGTAGCCGTTGAGCGGTTCCAGCACGTGCTGCCACGGACGAATGGCGACGGGATTGCGGATGATTGCGGGCCGGCCCTGCATGAAGGCCTGCACGATATCGGGTATCAGTCGGTCCTTGGCCCAGTCGCCGCCACCGATGACGTTACCTGCACGCGCGCTCGCCAGCACGACCCGCTGATTGCTCGCGGAGAAATAGGAATTGCGGTAAGCGGCGGTAACCAGTTCAGCGCAGCCCTTGCTGCTCGAATACGGGTCGTAGCCACCCATCGGTTCGTTCTCGCGGTATCCCCAGTGCCACTCGCGGTTTTCGTAGCACTTGTCGCTGGTGATATTGAGTACCGTGCGGACGCCGGGCATCGCGCGCACCGCCTCGAACACGTTGACCGTGCCAATGACGTTCGTCATGTAGGTTTCCACGGGGTGCTCGTAGGAATAGCGCACCAGCGATTGTGCTGCCATATGAATGACAATCTCCGGCTCGTGCTGGCGCAGCACGGCGGCAAGATGCGGCAGGTCGCGGATATCTCCTTCCACGGAGGTCATGCCGCCCGCGACCCGGGCGACCTCGAACAGACTCGGAACTGTCGGGGCCGGCAAGGAATAGCCGACCAGCCGGGCACCGGCCTTCTGCAGCCAGAGCGACAGCCAGCTACCCTTGAAGCCGGTATGGCCCGTAAGCAGGACTCTTTTTCCCTCCCAGAATCCGGGGTTCATTTACCATACCTTCCACGGCGCTCGCCCCGAGGCCCACAGCGCCTCGAGGTCGTTCTTGTCCTTCAGTGAATCCATAGGATGCCAGTATCCCTCATGCAGGAAGGCCGCCAGCTGGCAGTCGCTGGCGAGCCGCTCCATCGGCTCCTTCTCCCAAAAGATATGGTCACCGTCGATATAATCGAGCACCTTGGGCGACAACACAAAATATCCGCCGTTGATCCAGCCGCGATCGCCCTTGGGTTTTTCCTCGAATTTGTGCACGCGCGGGCCGTCCAGGTTCAGCGCACCGAAGCGCCCCGGCATCTGCGTCGCCGTCAGGGTCGCGAGCCGGCCCTGCTGCCGATGGAACTGAATCAGGCTAGTGATATTGACACTACAGACACCGTCCCCGTAGGTGAAGCAGAAATCCTCATCGTCCAGATATGACCTGACACGCCGGAGCCGGCCCCCAGTGCCGGTATTCTCGCCCGTGTCGACCAGCGTGACCCGCCAGGGATCGGTACCGTTCTGGTGCATTTCCATCCGGTTGTTTTTTAGATCGAAAGTGACATCGGACATATGGAGGACATAGTTGGAGAAATACTCCTTGATCACGTATCCCTTGTACCCGCAGCATATAATGAAGTCATTGATCCCATATGCGGAATAAATCTTCATGATGTGCCAGAGAATGGGTTTGCCGCCGACCTCAACCATCGGTTTCGGCTTCAGCTGAGTCTCTTCGCTGATGCGCGTACCCAGACCTCCGGCCAGTATGACAACCTTCATAAACAAGACTCCATAACTACAAGTTGCTTCTAGTCACGATGATTTGGTCCGGGTGAGGCGTCTGGATGCGTCTGATTGCACGCACACAGTCTCACGAGACGCGGACAGTGCCCGAGGCGACAGGGCACGCGCCGACGTCGTAAGACTGCGGCTATTCAGCTCCGCTATGGCCGCTGTTCTTTACAGCGTGCATGTCGAGCACCTTCCCGTGATCGTCCGTTTCCGCGCCCCAGACCGGGAAGATGCCCCCGATGTTGCGGTCACGCACCACGTCATGGATCAGATCGGCGTCGATACGGGGTTTCTGGTCGGCAAAGCCGCATACCAGCGCCGTATCGCACAGCACATTGATCAGCCGGGGCACGCCGCGCGTGTAATAGAACACGGTGACGCATGCCGCCGCCTCGAACAGGTTGGGATCCCCCCCCGCGACCACAAGCCGATGGCGGATGTACTCGCACGTCGCCTGGAGATCAAGGGGCCGCAGGTGGAAATCCACCGCGATCCTCTGGGCAAACTGCTCCAGATGGGGGTGGCGCAGCATGTCGCGCAGGCCAGGCTGGCCGATCAGCATCAACTGGAGGATCTGGTCCTTGTTTGCGTTGATGTTGGACAGCATCCGCAGCTGTTCGAGAGATTCAATATCGAGATTCTGCGCCTCGTCGATGATCAGGATCGTGCGATGGCCCATTTCATGCTCGCGCATGAGGAATTCCGCCAGGGTCTGGTACAGCTCAACCTTTTCCTTGCCGCGAAATTCCAGCTTGAACGCGAGCAGGATCCATTGCAGCAATTCGCCGAAGGAACGATGGGTGTTGGAAACCAGGCCCACCGTGATATTTTCATCGCTTTCGATCTGGTTCAGCAGCTTGCGTATCAACGTCGTCTTGCCAGAACCGATCTCGCCGGTGATCACCGTGAATCCGGCCTGGTTCAACAGGCCGTACTCCAGCATGGCCAACGCCATTCGATGGTTCTTGCTGAGAAAGAGAAAACCCGGATCGGGCAGCAGGGAAAACGGTTTTTCTTTGAATTTATAATATGACTCGTACATGATCTCGACCTCTAATCCGCCGCGCGTAATCCGGGCTTATGTTCAGTAGCCATAGTACTGGCTGGTAGCTTCCGGCGTCTTGTTCAACACCGTCCCCAACAAATTCGCGTCCTTCAGCAGGTCGACCGATTTGCGGATATCCCGCGCATGGGTGCGACCCTCTTCGACGACCATGAGAAAGGCATTCATATGCGGCGCCAGCACCAGCACGTCATCCGTCACCAGCACTGGCGGAAGGTCGACGATGACGAGGCGCGACGGAAAGCATTTCTTGATCTCGTTCAGCAGATGCACGATCCTCGCGGAAGACAGGATCTCGGATGAATTCGCGAACGACGCGCACCCCGGCAGCACGGTGAGGCGTTCCACGCCGATATCGACCATGATCTTTTGCAGCGGCATGCCAGTCAGCAAGAAGTCACTGACGCCAAACTCCGGACGGAATCCCAGATACCGGTGGACCGAGGGGCGGCGCATGTCCAGATCAACCAGCACGACTGTCCGCCCGGTCTCCATCATGGCCAGTCCAATCGCCAGGTTGATGGCCGTCAGGGTCTTGCCTTCCCCTGGATTGGCGCTGGTTACCGCCAGGGATTGCCATCCGTTCGCCCGCATCTGGTGCCACACGCGCGTGCGCAGCACTTTGTAGGCCTGGCCATAGTCGCTGTTATCATCCCCGAGGATGACCCGGTTCTTTTTAAGAATTTCTTTTGATACCTGCGCCTTGCGAACATCAACAGATTCGTCAGCCGCCAGCGGGCGCTCTCCCTGGACAGCACCCGTCCGTTGCTGGTCCTGCAGCGTCTTTTCTACAGCCTTGGTAATCCGGTCTATGGACATCGCTTGTCACTAGCCCAATTATTCATCCGGCGGGAGCGCCCGCTCCGCCTAGTTATCGACCGTAGCTGAAAAATTTCCATCCTGTCCACCAGTTATGTCAGGCCGGCGCGGACCAGAAGAACTGCATCAACAGCAGACCCAGTACCAGCACAGTCAGCACAGCCAGACCAATCACCATGATCCTGTTCTGGGAAAGGGCGGCCGTACCCTCTCCATCGATATTGATATAAGGTATGGCCACGATCGGCGGCGACCCGAACAGCTGGGTGATTCCCCGGGTGCCGCGCACTGATTCATCCAGATATTCAGTACCCGCCGCGAACCCCAGCCCGGCCACCAGAGACAGAACTGTCCCCAGCAGAAGGATCCCGGGCCGGTTTGGCTTGTCCGGCGACGACGGAACATAGGCCGGCTCGATCAGGGAAAACCTTTCACCACGCTGCTCCTGTTCCAGCTGCTCGGATACCTGGGCCTCGAGCAGGTTCTGTTTCAGCTCATGATACTTGCGCACCGCGTTGTCGTATTCCCGCGAGATTGCAAGTCCTTCCTGCTCTACCTTCGGCGTCTGGACGATACGATTTTCATAATCGGCCAGCTTGGCCTTCAATCTGTCGCGTCGCTCCAGCGTCGAGCTGAGGCTGATCTTCAATGATTCGAGTTGTGTCTTGGTTGAAACATAGGCCGGGTTGTCCGGTTGAAACCCGCTGGTGACAACCCCGTTGCCGGTGTCGCGAGCAACCTCCAGTTCGTTACCGAGGGTCGCGAGGGATCTTTTCAACGCGACGACATCAGGATGGTCCTCGGAGTATTTCTCGCGTGCCGCCGCCAGATCTGCCTGCACCTTCAGGAACTGCTGTTCAAGGCTGCTTGTACTGTCGGTATGCCCGACCTGGGCCTTGAGCGTGTCGATCTCGCGACGCATGTTCTGGATGTCTGGATGATCGGGCGAATAGATGGAGGATGCGCGCAGATACGCCATTTGCAATGCACGCAAGCGGCCCTCCGGGCTATCTCCGGTGTTGGGCTCGAGCTGAGTCAACTGCGATTCCAGGTAAACCTTGCGCTCTTCCAGGTCGGAAATACTGCGTTGCACCTCCTCCAACTCCCGCTCCGTGCGCTCCATCAGGTTCATGTTCATCGCCATCAACTGGGGCAACTGTCCAACGTTCTTCTCCTTGTGCACCGCCAGCTGCGCCTCGAGATCGGCGATATGGATACTCAGGCGATTCGCCTCTTCCGCCAGGAATGCGGAGGTGTCCGCGGCCATTTGCGACCGCATCCTGGCATTCTCCTCGAGGTACAGCGACACCATCTCGTCGACGACCTGCTTTGCCGCCTCCGGATTGCTGCTCTCGAACGAAAGATCGAAGGCTATCGCCGCCTTGCCGGCCCTGCCACTCTTGGGATCCACCACCTCGGCACTCACCATGCGCACGCTGACGTTCGAGCGCATCATCGTGATGATCTCGCCGATGTCAGTGGATCGCTGTTCTTCGGGATAAAGATCGTACTTCTCGATGATCGTGCGCAGATTATCGCGCGTCATCACACGCTGGCTGATAACCTGGATGCGCTCGGTGGCATAGCTCGTCACCGTGGTTCTGACCAGATCCTGCGGAATATCCTGTTGCTCGATCAGGATCGTCGCGGTCGAGATGTACACTGGAGGGAGACCAAAGGCGATGCCAAGGGTAGCAACGAACACCAGCGCTGTCGGCACGATCAGCTGCAGCTTCCGGCGCTTCAATACCGCCAGATAATCGCTCAGATTCAAGCCATGTCTATCCATGTAACACCACCCAGATCATCTTCCGCAGCAGTCCAGGTTCATGCGCGATTCCGCCAACACGTTGATTTCCCGATATCATATACCTATCCGCCCCTCATCGTGACACCGCCAGGCGCGGCCAGGCATAGTTGATCGCGACGAATACCGCGTTGCTGTCTGCAGAATCCGCCCTATCTTCATACTCCTGCCATCGATATCGGTAGGAACCGTCGATACTCCACAAGCGGGTCAACAAATAACGAAACCCCGGCTCAATGTCGTAATAGAGCCGATCGACCGACCCGCTGAAGAAATCCGGTGAACTATTCTTCTGAACATTGGCGAACAGCGAGAAGGACAGCACGGGCGAGATCTGGTGTAAAACCCTCGCCTGCAGATGGTCGCTGAGCACAAGCGTCCCCGCGCCACTTGGATACAGATTGCGCCCCGCCTGGAAGCGGTACGTGGTCAATTCCGTGGATTTTTTCACTAGGCTGGCCGTGAGCGACCCACCGGTGGAATCGTCCTCGACATCGTTGAACGTCGTTGTCGATGATCGCACGCCTACGGTCACATTCCCGCGCAACAAGGGGGAGTAGTTATGGCTCAAGCCGACGCTCAGACTGTAATCATCAGTCTCAGAACCCCTGTCAGGCGACTTGTATGTCCCAGCGCCCACGTTCACGCTCAACTGGTCCCCCTGCGTCAATCGGTGCGTTATGGCTGCACTGATGCGGTAACGCCGATAGTCCTCCAACGAGGTGCCGGCATCGTCGGAATAGTTTGTGCTGTTAAGGGAATATGACAGCCTCAGCGAGGTCAGCCGTGCCAGGGAGTATGTCCAGGACGGGCGCAGAGACAGTCTGTTCCGCCTGACCTGGGTCTCCACCAGGCCGGCGTCCACATCAGGCGCGTCTACTGCCTGGCCGTCCTCTTCATCGTCATCTTCAGGCGCGGCGGAAACTGTCGCGATCGTCGTATCACGCCGGTACGATCCGGTCAGATTGTATCGACTGAGTTGCGTAGCACTGCGACCGCTGATGGTCAGCAACTGGATGTTGGTGTCTCTGATCTCGTCTGTGGCATAGCGATTGAAAATCAAACGCGCGCCGATACCCAGGAAGCCGGTTGTCGTGCGTTTTCGCAGATCAATCAGCGGGGAAAGGCTTCCACCCCATGTGGAAACAGGGTCATCCACGCTCAGGAAGATATTGTCATCATACTGATTTCGTAACTGCACCGATGGGGTAAGGGACCACTCATCCGCCCCCGATACACCGGTTTGCAATACGAGGATAAGGACTGCACACATCGCTGTCGTGGCAATCCGCACAAGATTCGCAGCGCAAATGCTGAATCTGCAACGACCGCATTGAACTAAATCGTCCTTCTCACCCATCGCACAACCATTCATTCCTAGGCGTTGTTTCTGCAAATTTCACGTACCAAAGTGCAGCAGGCCTCAATCAAGGCACGATCACGACGTCGCCGCGCTTCAGTATGATGTTCTGCTTGAGTTCGATTCCCGCCTCGACTTTCGCGTATTCGAACGGGATAACCGTTACCAAATTATTCTCCCGCCGCAGGATCTTTATCTTGTTTTCTGCGGCATACGGCGTAAGTCCTCCCGCCAGGGCCAGCGCCTGAACGACATCGAGGTAATGGCCCACCTGGTACTGGCCGGAATTCTTCACCTCCCCGATCACGTAGATCTTGTAGGCGGAAACCTTATCGATCACCACGGTAACAACAGGATCCGGGATATATTTCTTCAATCTTTGTGCGATCTCATTCTGAATCTCCTCAGCCGAATGCGATGCTGCCCGAATCTCACCGATCAATGGGAACGATATTTTGCCGTCCGGCCTCACCACTACCTTGCGCTGAAGCGTCTCTTCCTTCCAGACACTGATGTCCAGCACATCATCAGGGCCGATCATATAATCCAGTTCTGGCATGCCCTTGTCCTGGGCAAATACTGCGCCGGAACCGATGATCATGAGGAGGATCACGTAGCCGCGGCAAACGCCGAACAACCCCCGCGGTGAAGCGTGTGCCTGATCATTGAGCATAATCATTTACCTGTAATATGTCGGTGACCGCGTTTACAATGCAACCAATAAGCCAGCTAGACCGCCAGGATAGAGCAGATAGCGTTGGTAGCACTGCCGCCGGGATCAAACATCATTTGCGGATGATAGGTTGATAGGCAGGAATTTGCCACGGGATGGGGGATAAAGGTTGCGGATAATGCGCTAAAGCGGAGCAAACCACCCTACCAAAGCATCGTGACAACCCCCTCTGGAAGGATGGACAAGGCAATTTTCAAGCCTTGCAGACTATGCCGATGCTCCAGTAGCCACTGTCAATAGACATTCTTCCCCGAAAAGCCTTTGAACAGCGTCAAGAATATGATCTTCAGATCCAATAACAAGGACCAGTTCTTGATATAGTCCAAATCATATTCGATACGCTTTTGCATTTTATCCAAGGTATCCGTCTCGCCCCGCCAGCCATTGACCTGGGCCAGCCCGGTGATACCAGGTTTCACCTTGTGTCGCAGCATATATCCGTTGATCAGCTTGCGATATTCCTCGTTATGAACCACCGCATGGGGACGCGGCCCGACGATGGACATGCTGCCTTGGAGTACATTGATGAACTGCGGCAGCTCGTCAAGCGAGGTGCGGCGGAGAAAAGCGCCGAATGCGGTGACACGCGCGTCGGACACCTGAGCCTGCCTGACTTCGCCTTCATTTTCACAGACTGTCATGGTGCGAAATTTCCACACCTCGATCTTGTTGCCGCGCAGGCCGTATCGATTCTGCTTGTAGAGCGCCGGACCGGGCGACGACAGCTTGACGCCCAGGGCAATGAGCAGCATGGGGGCACTGATCACCAGCAGGATCAGACTCGTCAACACGATGTCTTCCAGACGCTTGATCCAACCATCCACACCGTTGAAAGGCGTATCGTGAATGCTGACGATGGGGAATTGTCCAATGTTGCTCACTCCGGCATTCATCAGGTTGTAGACAAAAAAATCAGGCACAAGATGCACTGAAACCGTCGTGTCCGAGAGCTGATCTAGCAGCTTTTTAATCCGTTCCTCCGCCCGCATGGGCAAGGTGATATAAATAGCGTCTATCTTCCCCTCGCGGGCGTGCTTGACCAATGTCTCGAGATTCCCGATCACCTTGATCGGCTCTGTAACGAGTGGCCGGCTACCCGCCGGTTTTCTGTCATCATAAAACCCGACCGGCATTAGCCCCATCCATTTAGAATCAAGCACCGTCCTGGCGAATTCCGCGCCAAGATCACGCGCGCCAACAATGGCGACCTTGCAGGTGTTAAAACCGTTCCTACGCAATACTCCCAAGGCATAATGTATAAAGCTTCGCCAGGCGATGAGTACAATCGGGGCCAAGATGATCCAGGATAGAATTACTCGCCGCGAATATGCTTCCGAACTTTTTGTGGCGTACCCGACAAGCAGAAGGACCAGCAACACACCCATCCACACCAGGCAGAGCTGCAGCATCTCATGGAACAGCGATGCACCGCGTCGGACGCGATAGATGTCCATGAATTGGCCGATGACAAAGAACAGACCCATCGAGAGGATGGCAATAAGAGTGTAACGGTAGTCTCCGATCTCGCCAGATAACCAGATCATCGCCCACAGTGTCGCGCCGACCAATACGGCGTCGATGAAGCGCAAAAGGGTGGAGATATCGTAATGATGACTGCGGATCACCCCCCTGAAGGATCGGACGTTTCCTTCCGATGCCTTTTTCAACACAGGAAACATTTCGGCCCTATTCATAACATGCTCCTAACACGTGATGAGGGCAAAATACAACGCGGGGATGTGATACAGATTAGAGCACATATGGTTTGGATATTCATTCGTTCTATATGTCTATATCGGGATGTTTGGCAACATCCGTTGCGATATTTACAACAACAGCATATCTGGACGAAGTTACATAATGATGGCATCCCTGATAATATAGCGTCAGTTCCTTGACTCGCGAATTATAGCAACAACTATTCCAGACTGCTAATTTATTATATCTATATGTTTAAAATGAATTATTCATAACTATAAATTTCTCCTACATGGTTGATCCGGGTGCGAAATTGATTTGCGCGATCCATTAATGTGCAAGATTACGAGTATTACTAGTTATTAACCATGCAATACTTCGTCGCCCAAGATAGGATGGGGTTTGGATTAACTGACTTATCTGCCACGTCGCCGAATAACGACATAGAAGATAAAACCACAAGTCACTGAAATCTTCAAGCGTGATGCCTTTGGAATAAAACAAAGAGTTTCCGGTGGTGGCAAGTAAGATAACCGGGTTCAGGCACGCTGCAGTATCGACTGGTGCCGCCGCTAAATCCTGGTCACTTCAAGATCCATGTCGGGTGGTACAGGCAAACATGTCAAGTTATCATAGCGCCCATCAATGAATTAACACCCATCGTTCTCAACACTCCAAGGTAGTCACTCATAATCACATGAAAATCACCATATTCGGTTCCGGTTACGTCGGCCTGGTTACCGGCGCCTGTCTTGCCGAGGTCGGCAACGAGGTGCTGTGTGTCGACATCGACCATGACAAGATCGCCAGGCTCAAACAAGGACAGATCCCCATCTTCGAACCCGGGCTTGAGGACCTTGTCGTCCACAACCTGAAGTCTGGCCGGATCAAATTCACGACCGATGTCGCAGAAGGCGTCGCGCACGGCCTGTTCCAGTTCATCGCGGTCGGCACGCCTCCCGGCGAAGACGGTTCGGCGGACCTGCAGTACGTCCTCGAGGTCGCCCGCAGCATCGGGCGGCACATATCCGACTACCGGATCATCGTCAATAAATCCACGGTGCCGGTGGGCACCGCGGACAAGGTGAAAAACGCGGTACAGCAGGAATTGACTGTACGCGGAACCGCCGTCGAGTTCGACGTCGTTTCCAATCCCGAATTCCTCAAGGAAGGGGCCGCCATCGACGACTTTATGCGGCCAGACCGCATCATCATCGGCACCGACAATCCCCGCACCACCGAACTGCTCCGTGCGCTGTACGCCCCCTTCAACCGCAATCATGAGCGCATCATACGCATGGACATACGGTCAGCCGAGCTCACCAAGTATGCTGCCAATGCCATGCTCGCGACCAAGATCAGTTTCATGAACGAGCTTTCGAACATGGCGGAACGGCTGGGGGCGGACATCGAGCAGGTGCGCATCGGTATCGGCTCCGACCCGCGCATCGGTTACCACTTCATCTATCCCGGCGTCGGCTACGGCGGCTCCTGCTTTCCCAAGGACGTCAAGGCGCTGGAGCACATTGCCCAGCAGATCGGATATACGGCCGAACTGTTGCACGCGGTCGAATCCGTGAACAACCGCCAGAAACAGACACTGTTCCACAAGATCGACAGGCACTTCAAGGGAAAGCTGGACGGCAAGGTCTTCGCAGTGTGGGGCCTGGCGTTCAAACCGAATACCGACGACATGCGAGAGGCGCCGAGCCGCGTCCTGCTGGAGGCCCTGTGGAACGCCGGCGCCCGCGTGCGCGCCTATGATCCCGAGGCGATGCAGGAAACCCGGCGCATCTACGGCGACGACGCAAGGCTGGTCCTGTGCGAATCTCCGGACGACGCACTCATCGGCGCCGATGCCCTGGCGATCGTCACCGAATGGAATGCATTCCGCAGCCCCGATTTCAATCGCATGAAAGACGCCCTCAAGTCCCCAGTCATCTTCGACGGACGAAATCTCTATAATCCGGACATCGTTGAGAAGGCGGGGCTGATCTATTACTCAATCGGCCGAGGCAAACAACCGTAGCACGGGGCATGGATATCATGGACAGTACAGCGTCGATCGGGAACTAGAAACTCCTGGATATCCGCGACTGATCGCACGCCGACTGTGCATTCAATGGGGCGCGCTGAAAGACCTGATCAATGCCATTACTTTAGGAATAGATATGCTGAATCTCAACGACATCCGCATCGGCGTCATCGGTCTCGGCTATGTAGGCCTCCCGCTGGCCGTGGCCCTGGGCGGACATTTCCCGACCACAGGGTTCGACATCAACCGCCGCCGCATCAACGAACTCCGCGAAGGACGCGACAGCACGCTCGAGGTGCCGGCGGCGGAGCTTGCAGAAGTAGCGAATCTGAAATTCAGCGACAGCACGGATGATCTGGCTCAGTGCAATTTCTTCATCATAACGGTCCCGACTCCGATCGATGCCTACAAACGCCCGGACCTGAGCCCATTGATCTCGGCAAGCAGCACGGTCGGGAATGCGCTCAAGAAAGGGGACATAGTCGTATATGAATCCACCGTGTACCCCGGTTGCACCGAAGAGATCTGCGTACCCATCCTGGAAAAGAATTCCGGCCTGGTATTCAACCGTGACTTCTTCGCCGGCTACAGCCCTGAACGTATCAATCCGGGCGACAAGCGGCATCGGCTCGCCACCATAGCCAAGGTTACATCGGGCTCAACGCCCGCGGCTGCCGATCTGATAAACGCCGTATACGCGCGCATCATCACGGCCGGTACGCACAAGGCTAGCAGCATCCGCGTCGCGGAAGCCGCCAAGGTGATCGAAAACACGCAGCGGGACGTCAATATCGCCCTGATCAACGAGCTTGCACTGATCTTCAACCGGCTCGGCATCGACACCATCGAAGTCCTGGAGGCCGCCGGCACCAAGTGGAACTTTCTTCCCTTCCGCCCCGGCCTGGTCGGCGGCCACTGCATCGGCGTCGACCCCTACTACCTGACGCACAAGGCCCAGGAGATCGGCTACCATCCCGAAGTCATCCTCGCCGGCCGCCGGATCAATGACAGCATGGGCGCCTATGTTGCCGAGCGCGTACTGAAGCTGATGACCCAGCGCCGAATCCCGGTGGCCGACTCGCGCATATTGATTCTTGGGCTTGCTTTCAAGGAAAACTGCCCCGATCTGCGCAACACCCGCGTGGTGGACATCGCCGCCGAACTCAAGGGTTACCATGCCAACGTCGACGTCTATGACCCATGGGTCAACCCCGAAGAGGCGGAACATGAATACCGTATCCGCCCCGTCGCCCACCCGGAACCGGCAGTCTACGATGCCGTGATCCTGGCCGTTGCTCACGATCAGTTCCGCGACCTCGGCATCGAGGGCGTACGGCGGCTGTGCAAACCCAATGCGGTCCTTTACGATGTGAAGTCATTGTTTCCGCCGGACGCAGTGGATGGCAGGCTCTGACGGTCAGGAGCAAGGTGTCAGGCGTGGCGCGTAAAAAACAGAAACGCCCGCGATTGCTTTCCGCCTCACGCCTTACGCTTCACCGAAGGCTATGCCATAGAGCATGCGTAGCCATGCCCCTATTACGGAATATCATCAGGACACTACAATCATGAAGGTACTCATCACCGGCACCGCCGGCTTCATCGGCTCCACCCTTGCCCACCGGCTCCTTGAGCGCGGCGACGAGGTCATTGGCGTCGACAACCTCAACGACTACTACGACGTGAATCTCAAGCAGGCGCGGCTGGCCCGCCTGAAACACTACGATCGATTCACCGACGTGCGCGCGAGCCTGGAAGACCCGGAAGCGATGGCACACACCTTCAGGACTCATGAACCTCAGCGCGTGGTCAACCTGGCCGCGCAGGCCGGTGTGCGCTATTCACTGGTGAATCCGCGCGCCTACATCGACAGCAATCTGGTCGGCTTCACGAACATCCTCGAGGGCTGTCGCCACCACCGCGTGGAGCATCTGGTGTACGCCTCCAGCAGCTCGGTGTACGGGGCGAACACCAAGATGCCGTTCTCGGTCCATGACAACGTGGACCATCCGGTCAGCCTCTATGCCGCCAGCAAGAAGGCGAACGAGCTGATGGCGCACACCTACAGCCATCTGTTCCGCATACCCACCACCGGGCTGCGCTTCTTCACCGTCTACGGCCCGTGGGGTCGGCCCGACATGGCGCTGTTCCTGTTTACCCGCAACATCCTCGCCGGCAAACCCATCGACGTGTACAACTACGGCAAATGCCAGCGCGACTTCACCTACATCGACGACATCGTCGAGGGCGTCGTCAGGACACTGGACAAAGTCCCCGAGGCCAATTCCGGCTGGAGCGGCAAAGATCCCGACCCGGGTACCAGTCTGGCCCCGTACCGGCTCTACAACATCGGCAACAACAATCCGGTCGAATTGATGGACTTCATCGAGACCATCGAACGCTGCCTGGGCCGCACGGCGGTGAAAAACCTGCTGCCGCTTCAGCCCGGGGATGTGCCGGCGACCTACGCCGACGTCGACGACCTGATGCGGGATGTCGGATTCAAGCCGGCGACACCGATCGGGCAGGGTATCGAGCGGTTTATCGAGTGGTACCGGGAGTACTACAAGAGCTAGGCGTGAGGCGTGAGGCGTGAGGCGTGAGGCGTGAGGCGTGAGGCGTGAGGCGTGAGGCGTGAGGCGTGAGGCGTGAGGCGTGAGGCGACAAGAGCATGACCGCCTTGGTTTTCATGTCAATGTCATTACGACAGTTATTTTGATCTTCCTCCTGACGCTTTACGCCTGACTCCTAACAGAAAGGGCGGGTTACCCCGCCCTTTTTCTTTTCGAGATTGGGGACAGATTTTAAATCTGTCCCCTGCCTCTCATGATTACTTCACCTGCGGTTCCAGCTCACCCTTGTCGTAACGCTTGACCATCGCCTCCAGCGAGAGCGGCTTGATCTTGGAGGCGTTGCCGGCGGTGCCGAAGGCCTCGTAACGCGCCTTGCAGATCTCCTTCATCGCCTTGATGGTTGCGGCGAAGAACTTGCGCGGATCGAATTCCTTGGGGTTCTCCGCCATGGTCTTGCGCATCGCACCGGTGGAGGCCATGCGCAGATCGGTGTCGATATTGACCTTGCGCACCCCGTGCTTGATGCCTTCCACGATTTCTTCGACCGGCACGCCGTAGGTCTCGCCCATGGCGCCGCCGTAGCTGTTGATGATCTTCAGCCACTCCTGCGGCACCGAGCTCGAACCGTGCATCACCAGATGCGTATTCGGGATACGCGCGTGGATCTCCTTGATGCGCTCGATGGCGAGGATATCGCCGGTGGGCGGGCGGCTGAATTTGTAGGCACCGTGCGAGGTGCCGATCGCAATCGCCAGGGCGTCCACCTTGGTTTTTTTGACAAAGTCGGCGGCCTCTTCGGGATCGGTCAGCAGCATGGAGTGATCCAGCTTCCCTTCCGCACCGATGCCGTCCTCTTCGCCGGCCATTCCGGTCTCCAGCGATCCCAGGCAGCCCAGTTCGCCCTCGACGGACACACCACAGGCATGGGACAGCTCCACCGTGCGGCGGGTCACATCTATGTTGTATTCATAGGAGGCCGGGGTCTTGCCGTCTTCCTTCAAGGAACCGTCCATCATCACCGAGGAGAAACCCAGCTGAATGGAACGCTGGCACACCGCCGGGCTGACGCCATGATCCTGGTGCATGACGACCGGAATATTGGGCCACTCCTCGATGGCGGCCAGGATCAGGTGGCGCAGGAAAGGCGCGCCCGCGTATTTACGCGCGCCTGCGGAGGCCTGCACGATCACCGGGCTGTCGGTCTCGGCAGCCGCCTCCATGATGGCGCGCATCTGTTCCAGGTTGTTGACGTTGAACGCCGGTACGCCGTAATTGCGTTCGGCGGCGTGATCCAGTAACTGACGAAGTGATATCAAGGCCATGGCTTTTCTCCTTACCTGTATAACCGTTAGTGTGTATCTATTCTAAATCCTTCCACGAAAAAATCATCGGACGAACCGTAGTGGAATCGCTCCCGCCTGCGTCAATAATCGCCCACCCGGATGATCTTCATGGTGTTGGTAGCCCCGTGCATGCCCATCAGGTCGCCCTTGGTGATGATCACCAGATCCCCTTCCTGCACGGTGCCGCGCTTCAGCAATTCGTCGATCACCTCGCGGTTGGCCTCGACGTGCTGCGTGGATGAGGCATCGAAGGCCACCGGGTAGACCCCGCGGAACAGGCTGACCTTGCGCCGCGTCGCCTCATGTTTGGTCAGGGCATAGATCGGTATCCCGGAGCTGATGCGCGACATCCACTGCACCGTCGAACCGGATTCGGTCAGGGCCGCGATCGCCCGCACGCGAAGGTGGTTGGCGGTATACATGGAGGCCATCGCGATCGCCTCGTCGATATGACGGAACTCCGAATCCACGCGGTGGCGCGACAGCACCGCCACCTTCTGGCTTTCCGCCCCGCGGCAGATCCGGTCCATGGCCTCGATCACCTTGAGCGGGTAACGCCCGGTGGCGGTTTCCTCTGACAGCATGACGGCGTCCGTGCCGTCGAGCACCGCATTGGCGACGTCGAACACCTCGGCCCGGGTCGGAATGGAGCTGTCCACCATGGATCGCATCATCTGCGTCGCGGTGATGACCACGCGATTCATGCTGCGCGCGAGCTGGATGAGGTGCTTCTGCACACCCGGCAGCTCGGCATCGCCGATCTCTACGCCGAGGTCTCCGCGCGCGATCATCACGACGTCGGTCGCGGCGATGATGTCCTCCACGCTGGCGAGCGATTCGGCGCGCTCGATCTTCGCCACGATGGCGCCGTGTCCGCCGGCGGCGCGCAGCAGTTCACGCGCCTCGTTGATATCCGCTGCATTGCGCGGGAACGATACCGCCACGTAATCCGCCGCAATGGACGCGGCCACCTTGATGTCGGCGCGGTCCTTGTCGGTGATCGCGGCGGCGGAGAGGCCGCCGCCCAGGCGGTTGATGCCCTTGTTATTGGACAGCTCGCCACCGACCAGTACGCGACAGACGATCTCGCCGGCGGCGATCTCCACCACCTCCAGCACGATCTTGCCGTCATCGAGCAGCAGGTTGTCGCCCACGACGACGTCGTTCGGCAGTTCCTTGTAAGTGATGCCGACGCGCTCCTGGTTACCGGCATTCGCCGGCCATGCCGCATCGAGCACGAAGCGAGCGCCTTCCTCCAGCACCACCTTGCCGTCGGCAAAGCGGTCGGTGCGGATCTTGGGCCCCTGCAGGTCGGCGAGCACCGCGACCTCGCGTCCGGCCTCGCGCGCCGCGTGGCGCACCGCCTCGACGCGGCGCACATGATCGGCGGCCTCACCGTGGGAGAAATTCACGCGCACCACGTCCATCCCGGCGCGCACCATGCGGTCAAGCACCCCCGGATTGTCCGTGGCCGGTCCCAGTGTGGCGACGATCTTCGTGCGCCTCAAACGATTTCTTTCTTGCGTCATAATAAGCTTCGGTTCAACTCCCTAAACGCCAGTTATACGCGCCGCGAACGGGCGCGTTCTTCCAGGATGGCGACGGCGGGCAGCGTCTTGCCCTCGAGGAACTCGAGGAACGCCCCGCCCGCCGTCGAAATATAAGAAACCTTGTCATAGATATCGTACTTCTGGATCGCCGCGATGGTGTCGCCGCCTCCCGCGAGCGTGAAGGCGGGGGTGTTGGCGATCGCCTCGGCGATCTTCCTGGTGCCGGCGCCGAACTGGTCGAACTCGAACACGCCCACCGGGCCGTTCCACACCACGGTGCCGGCCTTCATGATGATGTCGGCGAGCTGCTGCGCGCTTTTCGGGCCGATGTCGAAGATCATGTCGTCGTCGGCCGTCGCCGCGGCGTCCTTCAGCACGGCGGGTTCGTTGGCATCGAATTTTTTGCCGACGACGACATCGACCGCGATCGGGATCGAGGCGCCGCGCTTCTGCATCTTCTCCATCAGCGCCTT
The DNA here is from genome assembly GCA_016712635.1 of Gammaproteobacteria bacterium. Lineage (NCBI taxonomy): Bacteria > Pseudomonadati > Pseudomonadota > Gammaproteobacteria > Gammaproteobacteria bacterium. Next base: position 143,788 of record JADJQS010000001.1, read on the forward strand.
GGCGATCGGAATGAGGTCTGTCTCGGCCAACGACTTGCCGATCTTCTTGCCGGCCGCGGCCAGGAAGGTGTTGGCAATGCCGCCGCCGACCACGAGCTGGTCGACCTTGTCGGACAGCGATTCGAGCACCGTCAGCTTGGTCGAGACCTTGGAGCCGCCGACGATGGCGACCATCGGGCGCTTCGGGCTGAGCAATGCCTTGGTCAGCGCCTCCAGCTCCTCGGTCAGCAGGATGCCTGCCGCCGCCACCGGGGCGTAGCGGGCAACGCCGTGCGTCGAGGCCTCGGCGCGGTGCGCGGTGCCGAAGGCATCCATCACGAACACGTCGCACAGCGCGGCATACTTCTTCGCGGTTTCGTCGGCATTCTTCTTTTCGCCCTTGTTGATGCGGCAATTCTCCAGCACGACGAGCTCGCCCGCGGCAACGTCGAAGCCGCCGTCGACCCAATCCTTGATGAGGCGCACCGGCTTGCCGAGGCGCGCGCCGATGTTGTCGGCGACGGGCTTCAGCGAATTCTCCTCCGACCACTCGCCTTCGGTCGGGCGGCCAAGGTGGGAGGTCACCATCACCTTTGCGCCCTGCTTGAGGCAGTGGTTGATGGTGGCCATGGACGCCGTGATGCGCGCGTCCGAGGTCACCTTGCCGTCCTTCACCGGCACGTTCAGGTCGGCGCGGATCAACACGCGCTTGCCCTTGAGATCGAGATCGGTCAGCTTGATGACAGACATGCTTGCTCCTTGAGAACCACGGTGAGGAGTGAGGTGTTAGGCGTGAGGAATTGATCCCTCACGCTTCACGCCTCACGCCTCACCCGTATTTACTTGGCCACGTGCTGCACGAAGCGCAGCATGTTGCAGGTGTAGCCGTATTCATTGTCGTACCACGACACGACCTTGACGAAGGTCGGGTCGAGGGCGATGCCGGCCTCGGCGTCGAAGATCGACGGCAGCGAGCAACCGCGGAAATCGGTCGACACCACCTTCTCGTCGGTGTAACCGAGCACGCCCTTCAGCGAGCCTTGCGAGGCCTTCTTCATGGCCGCGCAGACCTGCTCGTAGCTGGCTTCCTTCGCGAGTTCAACGGTGAGATCCACCACGGACACGTCCGAGGTCGGCACGCGGAACGCCATGCCGGTGAGCTTCTTGTTGAGTTCGGGGATCACCTTGCCAACGGCCTTGGCGGCGCCGGTGGACGACGGGATGATGTTCTCCAGGATGCCGCGGCCGCCGCGCCAGTCCTTGCTGGACGGCCCGTCGACGGTCTTCTGGGTCGCCGTGGCGGCATGCACCGTGCTCATCAGCCCGCGCTTGATGCCGAAGCTGTCGTGCAGCACCTTGGCGACCGGCGCCAGGCAGTTGGTGGTGCAGGAGGCGGCGGAGACGATCTTCTCGCCGGCATACTTCGCGTGGTTCACGCCGTAGACGAACATCGGGGTGTCATCCTTGGAGGGCGCCGACTGCACGACCTTCCGGGCGCCCGCGGTGATGTGTTTCTGGCAGGTATCCAGCGTGAGGAACAGGCCGGTGGACTCCACCACGACGTCGGCGCCGACTTCGCCCCACTTGAGTTCCGCCGGATCCTTCACGGCGGTAAGACGGATCTTCCGCCCATTGACGATCAGCGTGTCGTTGTCCACCTTGATGTCGCCGCTGAAGCGGCCGTGCACCGAGTCGTACTGGAGCATGTAGGCCAGGTAGCTGGGCTCGAGCAGGTCGTTGATGCCGACGATCTCGATGTCCTTGAACTCCGCTTCCTTGACCGCCGCACGGAACACCATGCGGCCGATGCGGCCGAACCCGTTGATACCGACTTTGATTGTCATAGTCTCTCTCCTCGCAAGGCTGATTTGAAATCTGTCAGAGCACGGCCTCGACGGCCTTCACGACGTTCTCCACTGTGAAGCCGAACTCCTTGAAGAGCGCGCCGGCGGGGGCCGATTCACCGAAGCGGTCGAGACCGACGACGGCGCCGTCCAGGCCGACATATTTGCGCCAGTAATCGGTGACGCCGGCCTCGACCGCAACGCGCGCGCGGCAGGCACCGGGCAGCACGGACTCGCGATAGGCCTTGTCCTGCCTGTCGAAGGCGTCGGCGGACGGCATCGACACCACACGCACCCGGCGGCCCTTGGCGTTCAGCTGTTCGGCGGCCTTCACCGCCAGATCGATCTCGGAACCGGTGGCGATGATGATCGCCTCGGGGGCGCCCTTGCTGTCGCGCAGCACATAGCCGCCGCGGGCGACGTTGGCCAGCTGGGCGGCATCACGCGCCTGGTGCGGCAGGTTCTGGCGCGAGAAGATCAGGCTGGTCGGGCCCCGGGTGTTTTCCACCGCCGCCTTCCAGGCCACCGCGGTCTCGACCGTGTCGCACGGGCGCCAGACGCTCATATTGGGCATCATGCGCAGCGTCGCGGTCTGCTCCACAGGCTGGTGGGTCGGGCCGTCCTCGCCCAGACCGATCGAGTCGTGGGTATAGACGAAGATGGAGCGCTGCTTCATCAGCGCGGCCATGCGCAGGGCGTTACGCGCGTATTCGGAGAACATCAGGAAGGTGCCGCCGAACGGGAGCAGGCCGCCGTGCAGGGCGACGCCGTTCATGATGGCGGACATGCCGAACTCGCGCACACCGTAGGAGATGTAGTTGCCGTCGGCGACGGTATTGTTGATCGCCTTGCACTCCGGCCAGTTGGTCAGGTTGGAGCCGGTCAGGTCAGCGGAGCCGCCGAGGAACTCCGGCAGCACCTTGGCCAGCGCGGTAATCGCCATCTGCGAGGCCTTGCGCGTGGCCGGGCTCTCGCCCTTCTCGGCGCAGGCCTTGATGTAGGCCTGCGTGTGCTGTTCCCAGTTGGCGGGCAGCCTGCCGCTCATGCGGCGCTCGAATTCGGCGGCCAGCGCAGGATGGGCGGCCTTGTAGGCCTTGAATTTCTCGTTCCACGCCTGCTCGGCGGCGACCCCTTTCTCCTTGCCGTCCCAGCCGGCGTAGATTTCCTGCGGGATCTCGAACGGGGCATGCTTCCAGCCGAGGTTTTCACGCGTGGCCTTGATCTCGTCCTCACCCAGCGGCGCGCCGTGGCAGTCGTGGCTGCCGCACAGGTTGGGGGCGCCGTAGCCGATCACGGTCTTGCAGCAGATCATCGACGGCCGGTTGTTGACCGACTTCGCCTCGTGGATCGCCTTCTCCACCGCGGCGGCGTCATGCCCGTCGACGTCGCGCACCACGTGCCAGCCGTAGGCCTCGAAGCGCTTGGCGACGTCCTCGCTGAACCAGTTCTCGACATGGCCGTCGATGGAGATGCCGTTGTCGTCCCAGAACGCGACCAGCTTGCCCAGTCCGAGCGTTCCGGCGAGCGAGCAGGCCTCATGCGAGATGCCTTCCATCAGGCAGCCGTCGCCGAGGAACACCCAGGTATAGTGGTCCACGATGTGATGGCCGGACTGGTTGAACTGCGCGGCGAGCGTGCGCTCGGCCAGCGCCATGCCCACGGCGTTGGTGATGCCCTGTCCGAGCGGGCCGGTGGTGGTCTCGATGCCGGGCGCGTAGCCGTATTCCGGATGACCCGGGGTCTTCGAATGCAGCTGGCGGAAGTTCTTCAGCTCTTCCATCGGCAGGTCGTAGCCGCTCAGGTGCAGCAGGGAATACAGCAACATGGAGCCGTGTCCGTTGGACAACACGAAGCGGTCGCGGTCCCACCAGTTCGGGTTGGACGGATTGTGCTTGAGAAAGCCGTTCCACAGCACCTCGGCGATGTCCGCCATGCCCATGGGCGCGCCCGGGTGTCCTGATTTGGCCTTTTGCACGGCGTCCATGCTGAGCGCGCGGATCGCATTTGCTAATTCTCTGCGGGATGGCATTTCTGTCTCCTAAAATTTAGCTGTTTCAAACAATCAACGTTCCGAGTATGTAAACCGGTGTCTCGAAGCCCGCTGCGACAGACAGTACCCGGCCTCCCGCGTGGACGGTCCGGCCTCCCGAGGGAGTCCGCCCCCGAGGTCCGATCCAGTCCGGATAAACGCTGGGACCCTGCATCTGTGCCACTTACGCACCGTCGCGCCGTCGTGGCTGGGTGGCGCATGAGGGGCGGGCCGTCGGGGTTCACTCCGGCAGGCAACCGCGCCATTTCCTGGGTGATGCCTTGCAAGACCCGCCGGAGCGACCGAACGTTACCGCGGCCGTCCGCCACCACCCCTCCGCCCGTCCGCTGCCTGATCGCTCGACCAGACGGGTAATTTTTATGTGCCGACTATAGCAAGAACCGCATATTTTCGCCTAGGCTCATGATCCCATCAATAAAAATCTGGGCCCGTGGGCCAGAGTGTGGCATCCGCCTCCTGTAGTCAATATCCCGGCGCCGGCGATCAGGGCCCGTGCTTATACCGATCCACGCCATTTGATCGAGCAACCCATGCCCGGGATCTGTTCGCGCGGGCCCTGGCCGGTCAGCGCGACCTGCTTCATGGCCTCGAACAGGTCCCGGCGGGCGTCCGGGGCCGCGTCCTTGCGGCTGGCGTCCAGGCGGCCCCGGTACTGCAGCTCCAGGGCCGCGTTATAGCCGAAGAAATCGGGGGTACAGACCGCGCCGTAAGCGCGCGCGACCGCCTGGCTCTCGTCCCACAGGTAGGGAAACGGAAAATCGAACTCCCGTGCGATCTGACGCATATTGTCGAAGCTGTCCTCCGGGTACTCGGCGGGATCGTTCGACATGATGGCGACACTGCCGATGCCGTATTCCCGCAGCTCGCGGGCATCGCGCACGATGCGCTCGCGGATGGCCTTGACGTAGGGGCAGTGATTGCAGATAAACATCACCAGCAGGCCCTTGGGACCGCGGCAATCGGCCGGGGCCCACACCCGGCCGTCGACGCCGGGCAGGGAAAACGCCGGGGCGGGCAGGCCGAAATCACATACAGGGGTTTCCAGACGCACCATGGCTCCTCCATCAGCGGCCCGCACCATGACGGACCGCATCGTTGCATCCCGTTTCTTCGAGAAAAGAGCGCCATTATAGCGGGTCCGGCGCGGCTTGCGATGGGGGCGCCGCGCCGGGCCGCCGCGCCGCTTGACCTAAGGATTCTTGCGCGGGGAAACCGGGGAATTGCGGGGGATTTTCGCTAGCCATGGACAGGCAAGACGGCTAATATATGGCGAAATTTGACATGCAGTTAGGCACGAGATTCTGTCAGTTCCTACCCAGTGGACGGCGGGAAGTAAAGATACGTCTTGGCCGTACCAAATTCAGATCGCCTTAGCGAGGCTGTGCCAGTCAGCGTTTTTATTCACGAAGAAGAGGAACCCATGTCTAAATCATACCTGTTCACCTCCGAATCTGTCTCCGAGGGCCACCCCGACAAGGTGGCGGATCAGATCTCGGATGCGATCCTCGATGCAATCTTCGCGCAGGACCCGCGCTCGCGCGTGGCCGCCGAGACCCTGGTCAACACCGGGCTGGTGGTGCTGGCCGGCGAGATCACGACCAATGCCTACGTCGACTACATCGAGGTCACGCGCGACACCATCAAGCGCATCGGCTACGACAACACCGAGTACGGCATGGACTACAGGGGCTGCGCGGTGCTCGTCGCCTACGACAAGCAGAGCAACGACATCGCCCAGGGCGTGGACCAGGCGAGCGACGACTACCTCAACATGGGCGCCGGCGACCAGGGCCTGATGTTCGGTTATGCCTGCGACGAGACGCCCGAGCTGATGCCGGCGCCGATCTACTACGCGCACCGCCTGGTCGAGCGCCAGGCGCAGCTGCGCAAGAGCGGCAAGCTGCCCTTCCTGCGTCCGGACGCCAAGAGCCAGGTCACGCTGCGTTACGTCGACGGCAAGCCGCACAGCATTGATACCGTGGTGCTGTCGACCCAGCACAGCCCCGACCAGAGCGAGACACAGACGAAGATGAAAGCCAGCTTCGTCGAGGCGGTGATCGAGGAGATCATCAAGCCGGTGCTGCCGAAGGAGTGGCTGAAGGACACCAAATACCTGATCAACCCGACCGGCCGCTTCGTGGTCGGCGGTCCGCACGGCGACTGCGGCCTGACCGGGCGCAAGATCATCGTCGACACCTACGGCGGCGCCTGCCCGCACGGCGGCGGCGCCTTCTCGGGCAAGGACCCGAGCAAGGTCGACCGCTCGGCCGCCTATGCCGCGCGGTATGTGGCCAAGAACGTGGTCGCCGCGGGGCTGGCCAAGCAGTGCCAGATCCAGGTGGCCTACGCGATCGGCGTCGCCCGCCCGATGAACATCACGATCAACACCCACGGCACCGGCACCATCGCCGACGACAGGATCGCCGCCCTGGTCGCCGAACATTTCGACCTGCGACCCAAGGGCATCATCCAGATGCTGGACCTGCTGCGGCCGATCTACTGCAACAGCGCCGCCTACGGGCACTTCGGTCGTGAAGTGCCCGGGTTCAGCTGGGAAAAGACGGACAAGGCAGCCGCGCTGCGCGATGCCGCCGGCAAGCGCTAAGCGCGCGCGAACCGCCAATCAACCATCAAGGGATACCGAATGAGCACACAATCCGCCAAGAACCTCACGCCCGATTACAAAGTCGCCGACATGGCGCTCGCCGACTGGGGCCGCAAGGAGATCGCGATCGCCGAGACCGAGATGCCCGGCCTGATGTCGATCCGCAACAAATACCGCAAGGAGCAGCCGCTCAAGGGCGCGCGCATCGCCGGCAGCCTGCACATGACAATCCAGACCGCCGTGCTGATCGAGACGCTGGCCGATCTCGGCGCCGAGATCCGCTGGGCGTCCTGCAATATCTTCTCGACCCAGGACCACGCCGCCGCCGCGATCGCCGCGCGCGGCATCCCGGTATACGCCTACAAGGGCGAGAGCCTGGAGGAATATTGGGACTTCACCCACCGCATCATGATGTGGCATGACGGCGGCACGCCGAACATGATCCTCGACGACGGCGGTGACGCCACCCTGCTCGCGATCCTGGGCTCGAAGGCCGAGAAGGACGCCAGCGTGCTGAACAATCCCGGCAGCGAGGAGGAACAGGTGCTGTTCGCCTCCATCCGCGCCCAGATGGCCAAGACGCCCGGCTTCTACAGCCGCATCAAGGGCAACATCCGCGGCGTCACCGAGGAGACGACCACCGGTGTTCAGCGGCTCTACCAGATGGAGGCGAAGGGCGATCTGCCGTTCCCGGCCATCAACGTCAACAACTCGGTCACCAAGTCCAAGTTTGACAATCTGTACGGCTGCCGCGAGTCGCTCGTCGACGGCATCAAGCGCGCCACTGATGTCATGATCGCCGGCAAGATCTGCATGGTGCTCGGCTACGGCGACGTGGGCAAGGGCTGCGCGCAGTCGCTGCGCGGGCTCGGCGCCACCGTGTGGGTGACCGAGATCGATCCGATCTGCGCGCTGCAGGCGGCGATGGAAGGGTATCGCGTGGTCACCATGGACGAGGCCGCCTCCCAGGCCGACATCTTCGTCACCGCCACCGGCAATTTCCAGGTCATCACCCACGACCACATGAAGGCGATGAAGGACCAGGCCATCGTGTGCAACATCGGGCACTTCGACAACGAGATCGACGTTGCCGGGGTGAAGAAGTACACCTGGGAAAATATCAAGCCGCAGGTCGACCACATCATCTTCCCCGACGGCAAGCGCATCATCCTGCTCGCCGAGGGGCGCCTGGTGAACCTGGGCTGCGCGACCGGCCATCCGAGCTTCGTCATGTCCAACTCGTTCACCAACCAGGTGCTGGCGCAGATCGAGCTGTTCTGCCATGGCAAGAAGTACGACAAGAAGGTCTACGTGCTGCCGAAGAAACTCGACGAGGAAGTCGCCCGCCTGCACCTGCAGAAGATCGGCGCCCGGCTCACCACCCTGACCAAGCAGCAGGCCGAGTACATCAGCGTGCCGGTCGAAGGGCCGTACAAGCCGGAGATTTACAGATACTAGTGAGGCGATAGGCGTGAGGAGTGAGGCGTGAAAAAATCTGTAACCCGGGTTTCCGCCTCACGCCTAGCTCCTCACGCCTCACCTTTTCATTCTTCAGCGCACGGCTCGCATACTAGATGAAGTCCCAACTGACTTACCCCAAGGCCTACAGCTTCGAGTTCTTTCCGGCCAAGACGGCGGAGGGTGAGGAAAAGCTGCGCGCGGTCAGCCTGAAGCTGGCTGCGCTCGATCCCTGCTTCTTCTCCGTCACGTTCGGGGCCGGCGGCTCGACGCGCGATCGCACGCGCGATACGGTGGTGGACATCAAGCAGCGCACCGGCATCGACGTGGCGCCGCACCTGTCCTGCATCGGCTCCAGCCGCACCAGCATCCGCGAGATCCTGCAGAGCTACATCGACAGCGGCATCCGCCACCTGGTCGCGCTGCGCGGCGACATGCCGTCCGGCATGCGCGAGGCGGGCGAGTTCCGCTACGCCAACGAGCTGGTGGAGTTCGTGCGCGCCGAGACCGGCAGCCATTTCTTCATCGAGGTCGCCGCCTATCCGGAGGTGCATCCACAGGCCGCATCGGCGCGCACCGACCTGCTGAACTTCAAGCGCAAGGTGGAGGCCGGCGCGGATTCGGCCTTGACCCAGTATTTCTACAACGCCGACGCCTATTTCCGCTTCGTCGACGCCTGCGAGGCGGAGGGGCTCGACCTGCCGATCGTGCCTGGCATCATGCCGATTACCAACTACACCCAGCTGGCGCGCTTCTCCGATGCCTGCGGCGCGGAGATCCCGCGCTGGATCCGCAAGCGGCTGGAGGATTTCGGTGAGGACATGGCCTCATTGCGCAACTTCGGCCTCGACGTTACCACCAACCTGTGCCGCAAGCTGCTGGACGGCGGCGCCCCGGGCCTGCACTTCTACACCATGAACCAGGCACAGGCGACGCTCGCGGTCTGGAGCAACCTCGGCCTGGCGACCGGCAAGGCGGAACGCGCCGGAGGGTGAGGCGTGAGGCGTGAGGCGTGAGGCGTGAGGCGTGAGGCGTGAGGCGTGAGGCGTGAGGCGTGAGGCGTGAGGCGTGAGGCGTGAGGCGTGAGGCGTGAGGCGTGAGGCGACTAGAGCATGGCCACTTCATTTTTCATGTCAAGTACGTTGTGAAATGATTTTTTGGTATTTCTCCTCACTCCTAACCCCTAACGCCTCACCCTAATAAGGCACTTCCTTGCCATCGAAGGCGACGAATGCGCCCAGGGGATAGGACTCTATGGAGTCGATCACGCGGGCCATCCCGTCCACCGACTGCGCCACGTCGATCAGCCCGGAGTTATTGGTCATGTCCGTGCGCACCCACCCGGGGTGCAGCGTGATGACGCGCACGCCCCGCGGGGCGAGATCCACCGCCATGGACTTCGAGACGATGACCAGGGCGGCCTTGGCCGCGCGATAGGCATAGCACCCACCGCTGCTGTTGTCTCCCGAAGAACCCATCTTTGAACTCACGTTGGCGATGACGCCGCGCGCCTTGACCAGCCGCGGCAGGAGATACTGCACCACGCGCAGCGGGCCGATGCAGTCGACGTCGAACACCGCCTGCATATCCCGCGGCACGACCTCCTCCAGCGACTGGGCGCCATCCTTCGGGCCGTAGATCCCCGCATTGTTGATCAGCAGGTCGATGCGCTCGGGAAGCATGCCGCCGGTGCGCGGCGCCTCCTCGCGCATGTCCCACATCACACGGTGCAAGCGCTCGTCCTCCAGCGGTTCCAGAGCGCCCATCTCATAGCGATAACAGGCCCACACCTCGTCGCCGCGAGCGAGGTAATGCGTGACGAACCCGAAGCCCAGGCCGCGGTTCGCACCGGTGATGAAGACGTTCATAACCATTCTAATACGCCTTTTCATCCGCGGTGACAAGCGGCGCGGTCCCGGGACAGTACGTAGCACTGTCACCACCGCAGATGGTGTCAGCTACCGACCTCAGGGGTACCCGCAGGAAAACCAGGCGCCGGTGCGGAGCCTGAAAAGAGAAGACCCCTGCAGATCGTTGATCTGCAGGGGTCCTGGATAAAGACCTGGCAGTGTCCTACTTTCGCATGGAGGAACCCCACACTATCATCGGCGCTGAGCAGTTTCACTTCCGAGTTCGGAATGGGATCGGGTGGTTCCTACTCGCTATGGCCGCCAGGAAAACGGTCAGGAAAACCGGGGACGCAGCAATGGCTCAGTCCCCATTTTTCCAAATTCAGAAAGTTGTCATAGGTGCGGGTGTTGCAAGTTACGCCTTACCGACCATACAAACCGCTTGGGTGTTATATGGTCAAGCCTCACGGGCAATTAGTACTGGTTAGCTGCACGCGTCACCGCGCTTCCACACCCAGCCTATCAACGTCCTAGTCTCGGACGGCCCTTTAGGGATATCAAGTATCCAGTGAGACCTAATCTTGGGAGGGGCTTCCCGCTTAGATGCTTTCAGCGGTTATCCCGTCCGCACATAGCTACCCGGCAGTGCCACTGGCGTGACAACCGGAACACCAGAGGTGCGTCCACTCCGGTCCTCTCGTACTAGGAGCAGCTTCCCTCAAGTCTCAAACGCCCACGGCAGATAGGGACCGAACTGTCTCACGACGTTCTAAACCCAGCTCGCGTACCACTTTAAATGGCGAACAGCCATACCCTTGGGACCTGCTACAGCCCCAGGATGTGATGAGCCGACATCGAGGTGCCAAACACCCCCGTCGATATGAACTCTTGGGGGGTATAAGCCTGTTATCCCCGGAGTACCTTTTATCCGTTGAGCGATGGCCCTACCACTAAGAACCACCGGATCACTAAGACCTGCTTTCGCACCTGCTCGACCTGTCCGTCTCGCAGTTAAGCACCCTTATGCCTTTGCACGCATTGCGCGATTTCCGACCGCGCTGAGGGTACCATCGTGCTCCTCCGTTACTCTTTGGGAGGAGACCGCCCCAGTCAAACTACCCACCATACACTGTCTCCGATCCGGATAACGGATCTAGGTTAGAACTCCGAACAAACCAGGGTGGTATTTCAAGGTTGGCTCTGCGCAAACTAGCGTCCACGCTTCATAGCCTCCCACCTATCCTACACAAGGTTATTCAAAGTCCACTGTAAAGTTGTAGTAAAGGTTCACGGGGTCTTTCCGTCTTGCCGCGGGTACACTGCATCTTCACAGCGAATTCAATTTCGCTGAGTCTCGGGTGGAGACAGTGCCGCCATCGTTATGCCATTCGTGCAGGTCGGAACTTACCCGACAAGGAATTTCGCTACCTTAGGACCGTTATAGTTACGGCCGCCGTTTACCGGGGCTTCGATCAAGAGCTTCGCCTTGCGGCTGACCCCATCAATTAACCTTCCGGCACCGGGCAGGCATCACACCCTATACGTCCACTTTCGTGTTTGCAGAGTGCTGTGTTTTAATAAACAGTCGCAGCGGCCTGATTACTGCAACCTCCTTCCGCTCCATGAGCAAGTCACTTCACGTACCGGAGGCACACCTTCTCCCGAAGTTACGGTGCTATTTTGCCTAGTTCCTTCACCCGAGTTCTCTCAAGCGCCTTAGGATTCTCTCCTCACCCACCTGTGTCGGTTTGGGGTACGGTCTTGCATGACCTGAAGCTTAGAGGATTTTCTTGGAAGCATGGCATCAGTCACTTCGCCCCGTAAGGGGCTCGTCATCACGCCTTGGAATTGCACCCCCGGATTTTCCTAGGGGCACTCCCTACACGCTTAAACCGGGACGTCCAACACCCGGCTGACCTAGCCTTCTCCGTCCCCCCATCGCAGTCATGCGAGGTACAGGAATATTAACCTGTTTCCCATCGACTACGCCTTTCGGCCTCGCCTTAGGAGCCGACTCACCCTGCGCCGACGAACGTTGCGCAGGAAACCTTGGGTTTTCGGCGTGCGGGTTTTTCACCCGCATTATCGCTACTCATGTCAGCATTCGCACTTCCGATACCTCCAGCATGCCTTACAGCACACCTTCGCAGGCTTACGGAACGCTCCTCTACCACGCGTATTGCTACGCATCCGCAGCTTCGGTACACAGCTTAGCCCCGTTCAATCTTCCGCGCAGGCCGACTTGACCAGTGAGCTATTACGCTTTCTTTAAAGGATGGCTGCTTCTAAGCCAACCTCCTGGCTGTTTTCGCCTTCCCACATCGTTTCCCACTTAGCTGTTACTTGGGGACCTTAGCTGGCGGTCTGGGTTGTTTCCCTCTTCACGACGGATGTTAGCACCCGCCGTGTGTCTCCCGTGATTGCACTTCCCGGTATTCGAAGTTTGCAATGGTTTGGTACTGCGCGATGCAGCCCTAGCCATAACAGAGCTCTACCCCCGAGAGTGATACACGAGGCGCTACCTCAATAGCTTTCGAGGAGAACCAGCTATCTCCGAGCTTGATTAGCCTTTCACTCCTATCCACAACTCATCCGAATCTTTTTCAACAGATCCCGGTTCGGTCCTCCAGTGGGTGTTACCCCACCTTCAACCTGGCCATGGATAGATCGCCCGGTTTCGGGTCTACTCCCAGCGACTGAACGCCCTATTCAGACTCGCTTTCGCTACGCCTCCCCTATTCGGTTAAGCTTGCCACTGAGAAGTAAGTCGCTGACCCATTATACAAAAGGTACGCCATCACCCCTTGCGGGGCTCTGACAGCTTGTACGCATACGGTTTCAGGTTCTATTTCACTCCCCTCTCCGGGGTTCTTTTCGCCTTTCCCTCACGGTACTGGTTCACTATCGGTCGGCAACGAGTATTTAGCCTTGGAGGGTGGGCCCCCCATATTCAAACAGGATAACACGTGTCCCGTTCTACTCGATTTCATCTGATCACCCGTTTAATGTACGAGGCTATCACTCTCTATGGCGTGACTTTCCAGACACTTCCACTACAGATGACCAGACTTAAGGGCTGCTCCCCGTTCGCTCGCCGCTACTAGGGGAATCTCGGTTGATTTCTTTTCCTCCAGGTACTTAGATGTTTCAGTTCCCTGGGTTAGCTTCAGCACCCTATGGATTCAGGTGCAGATACCGCCGAAGCGGTGGGTTTCCCCATTCGGACATCCCCGGATCAAAGCTTGTTTGCCAGCTCCCCGAGGCTTATCGCAGGCTACTACGTCCTTCATCGCCTGTTGCCGCCAAGGCATCCACCGTATGCGCTTATTCGCTTGACCATATAACCCCAAGCAGTCTGGGATCATAGGCCGGTAAAGCATGTGCATGTGCAACATACCCTTGAACAGGCCATACAGCCTGTTCAGCGCCTTTGACAACTTTCCGAATTGTTAAAGAGCACCGCGCAAACGAACCGCGTGCGCGGAGTAATCCAAAGCGTAAAGTTGAAAGCAAAAGGCGCCGGTCCTGCATCACCCTTAACTTTAAACTTTGCGCTCACACTGGTGGAGCCAGGCGGGATCGAACCGCCGACCTCCTGCTTGCAAAGCAGGCGCTCTCCCAGCTGAGCTATGGCCCCCTGATAACCAAGTGAGGCGTGAGGAGCCAGGTGTGAGGCTGGTAGCACCCCCTCACTCCCTACGCCCAACACCTCGCTGACTATTGGTGGGTCTGGGTGGACTCGAACCACCGACCTCACCCTTATCAGGGGTGCGCTCTAACCACCTGAGCTACAGACCCGTAGCGACAACCCCTCTTGTTCTAACCCGGAAATCAAGCAATTTGTGCGAGCGCTCGCGCAGTGATTCTAACACTTGGATGAAAGGAGGTGATCCAGCCGCACCTTCCGATACGGCTACCTTGTTACGA
>JADJQS010000001.1:460000-679392 GCA_016712635.1 Gammaproteobacteria bacterium
TCGCGGTCGCCGCCGCAGCCGAATACGCACCACAGCAGACCCGCGCAGTGCGGACGCAGGGTCTGCAGCGCCTGCTTGAGGGCATCCGGGGTATGCGCGTAGTCCACGATCACCAGGGGCCTGGGCCCGGCGCCGCCGAACCGCTCCATGCGCCCCGGCACGGCGCGCAGGTCGCCGAGACGCGCCAGCGCGTCCTCAAGCGGAAGTTCTATCAAAAGCAGCATCGACAGCACCGCGAGCAGGTTGCTGGCGTTGAACTCTCCGAGCAGCGCGGTGCGCAGTGTTCCCTCGCCCCAGCTCGAGCTCACCCGCAACTCCATGCCGGAAATGTCGCGCCGCATGATGATCCCGCGCACATAGCGGGCGCCATCCGCACGCGCCACCTCCGCGCCGAGACCGTAGCGCACCCCGACAATCGGCCGCGCCAGACCGGCCAGCAGCTCGCGCCCGAAGGCGTCGTCGTCGTTGATTGCGGCGTAACTCAGGCCCGGCATGAGAAACAGTTTCTGCTTGGCGAATGCGTAGGCGGTCACGTCACCGTGATAATCAAGATGGTCGCGGGTCAGATTGGTGAAGATCGCGCCGTCGAAGGACACCGCACGCGTGCGCTCCTGTTCCAGCGCGTGCGAAGAAACCTCCATCACGACGCGCCGTACGCCCGCAGCACGCATGGCGGCGAGCTCTCCCTGCAGGGTGACCGCGTCAGGCGTGGTGTGGGCGCCGGGGTGCAGCGCCCCGTAGGCGCCGTAGCCCAGCGTGCCGATGACGCCGCACGGCGCCCCGTCCTTGAGGAGGGCCTGCGCCAGATAGTGGCAAACCGATGTCTTGCCGTTGGTTCCGGTGATGCCGATCACCAGCATGTCGCGCGACGGGTCATCGAAAAACCGCGCGGCGATGACACCGAGCTGGCGCCCCAGGCCGGCGACACCCACGAGCGGGATGCCGGGCGGGTAACGCTGCGCCATACGCTGATCTGCGCGTGAGTCCAGTTCGTAGGCGACGGCGCTGGCGCCCGCGCGCACGGCATCGTCGATGTAATCCGCGCCATGCGCGCGCTGGCCAGCGCAGGCCAGAAACAGGTCACCGGGGACCACGCGCCGGCTGTCGGTCTCCAGTCCGGCGATCTCGCGGTCGCTGTCCGCGTCCACGGCGGCGAACCCCTGCAGCAAGGAGCTCAGCCACTGCGGTTTCCGGGCCGCTGCCAGACCCTGCGCAGACATCACATCACCTCCTGGCCACCGGCCAGTACCGGCCGCGCATTCGACTCGGCGGCGGTACTGACCGGGACGTCAGCATCCCGTCCGCCCGCGCCCTTGCGTGCGCCCGCATCCGCCTGCCACTGGCGCGGCAACTCGTCCGGCATCACGCCCAGGACGCGCAGCGCACCGGTCATCACGCGTGAGAATACCGGGGCCGCCACAAGTCCGCCGTAGTATTCCTCTCCGCGCGGCTCGTTGATCACGACCACCATTGCGAGCCGCGGGTCGCTTGCCGGCGCGAGCCCGGCGAACACCGCCACGTAATGCTGGTCCGAGTAGCCGTCGGCGCCCAGCTTCTGCACCGTGCCGGTCTTGCCCGCGACGCGGTAGCCCGCCACCCGGGCCAGATTGGCCGTGCCCTGCTCCGAGACCACGGTCTCCATCATGCGCACGATCTCGCCCGCGGTCTTCTCGCTCATCACTTCCCGGGTCTCGACTGCGCCCGTGACCGGGACGAAGGAAACCGGTTTCAACCGCCCCCCGTCGCCCAGCACTGCATAGGCCAGGGCAAGCTGCAGCGGAGTCACCGAGAGTCCGTAGCCGAAGGACAGTGTGGCGCGCTCGATCTCTTTCCAGCCCCGGTAATCGGCCAACAGGCCGGTGACTTCGCCGGGGAAGTTGCCACCCGTCGGCTGGCCGAATCCCACGCTGGAAAACATCCGCCACATCTGTGCCGGGTCGATTGTGAGCGCGATCTTGCTTACGCCCACGTTGCTGGATTTCTCGATCACCGTGGTGACGTCGATATAACCGAGATTATGTTTGTCGCGCACCAGATGCCGGCCGATCTTGTAATAACCGGGCGCGGTATCGATGTAGGTGCCAGGGCGGTATTTCCCGGATTCCAGCGCAGCCGCCACAGTAAAAGGCTTCATCGTCGAACCGGGCTCGAACAAATCGGTCACCGCGCGATTGCGCAGCAGATCGCTGCGCATGCCTTCGCGATTGTTCGGGTTGTAGGAGGGCTGATTCACCATTGCGAGCACTTCGCCCGTCGCGACGTCGAGCACCACCGCCGACCCGGAGCGCGCGCGGTGCAGCTGCACCGCCGCCTTGAGTTCGCGATAGGTGAGATACTGGATGCGATTGTCGATGCTGAGCACGAGGTCCCGGCCCGGATCCGGATCCTTAATCCCGGCCACATTCTCGACCACGTGCCCGAGCCGGTCCTTGAGCACCCATTTCGACCCCGAGGTACCGCGCAGCCAATTCTCATAGCCGAGCTCGATGCCCTCCTGACCGGCATCGTCGATGTTGGTAAAACCCACCAGGTGTGCCGCGACCTCGCCCAGCGGGTAATAGCGACGGTATTCGCGCTGGAGAGAAACACCCGGGATTTCCAGCGCCATCACCCGCTGCGCCAGCGCGGGATCCACGTGGCGCCTGAGGTAGACAAACTCGCGGTCGGCGCGTTGCACGACGCGGTCGCGCAGTTCCGCCACGTCCATATCGAGCAGGCGTGCCAGCGGACGCCAGCGTTCGCGCTCGAGCGCAAGCTCCTTCGGGTTCGCCCACACCGAATCCACCGGCGTGCTTACCGCAAGCGGTTCCCCGTTGCGGTCGGTAATCATGCCTCTGTGCGCGGGCAGCGTGAGCGCGCGCAGATGACGCGCGTCGCCCTGGTCCTGCAGAAAATCCCGATTCATCACCTGCAGGTCGACCGCGCGCCACACCAGCGCAAGGACGATCAGGCCGAGCAGCGCCAGCAGGAACACCAGCCGCATCGAGTGGCTGAGCGGAACGGCGCGGCTCATGGCATCACGATGCGGATGGTATCGGAGGGCGGCACCGTCATCCCCAGCCGCTGGCGCGCGATCAGTTCGACCCGGGTCGGCGTGGCCCAGGTAGCCTGCTCGAGCATCAGCTGTCCCCATTCGATGTTCAGATCGTCCCGCTGCGCCTTCAGGCTCTCGAGCTCGACAAACAGCTGGCGGCTGCGGTGCTTGGTGTACACAGCCGCCAGGGCCGATGCCAGCACGGCCACGGCCAGGATCAGGATGACTCCGTGCCTCATGCGCGTCATTGCAGTCTTTCCGCCACGCGCAGGACCGCGCTGCGCGCGCGTGGATTGGCCGCCACTTCCTCCGCGCCCGGGTGGACGGCGCCGCCCACGGGCCGCAGCCGCGGCTGGCGCATGGCGTCCGGCACCGGCAGCCCGGCGGGAAACGGATCGCCGCGAGACTCGTCGCGGATGAACCGCTTCACCATGCGGTCCTCGAGCGAGTGAAAGCTGATGATCGCGAGCCGGCCGCCGGGCGCAAGCAGCCCGACGAGCTGATCCAGGCACAGGCGCAGATCCTCGAGTTCGCGATTGATGTGGATGCGGATGGCCTGAAACGTACGCGTGGCCGGATCCTTGCCCGCTTCCCAGGCGGGATGGGCGGCGGCAACGATGGCGCGCAATTGCCCGGTGGTGCGGATCGGATGCAGGCGGCGCTCCGCTGTTATCGCGCGCGCGATGCGCGCGGAGAAGCGCTCCTCGCCGTATTCACGCAGCACCCGGATGAGCTCCTGTTCCTGAACGCGCGCCAGCCAGTCGGCCGCGCCTTCTCCGGCGGCTGGGTCCATGCGCATGTCGAGCGGACCGTCGTTGCGGAAGCTGAAGCCGCGCCCGGGATCATCCAGCTGCGCCGAAGACACTCCCAAATCCATCAACACACCGCTGACCCGTCCACGCACGCCGAGTTCATCAGCCACCCGGCCGGCGCCGGAATACGAGCCGGGCCGGATCTCCACACGGGCATCCTGCCCGGACTGATCCCGCGCCGAGCGGATCGCCGCCGGATCCTTGTCCATGACGATCAGGCGCCCGCGCGCACCCAGGCGCTCCAAGATCGCGCCGGCATGCCCGCCGCGCCCGTAGGTCAGATCCATATATGTCCCGTCGGACACGATGGCCAGCGCGCCGATCACCTCGGCCAGCAGCACCGGCCGATGTGAATACTCGTCCACCGCCGTCATGTCATATCGAAAACGATCGCAATTGCTCCGACAAGGGTTGCTCATGCTCGTTACGGGCCAATAATTTCGCGCGAAACTCATCCCAGGTCTGCTCATCCCACAGCTCGAACTTGTTACCCTGCCCGATCAGGCAGATGCGCTTTTCCAGCCGGGCGACGCCGCGCAGCGCCGGCGGCAGCAGGATTCGGCCGTGTCCGTCCATCTCGCAGTCCGAGGCGTAGCCGAGCAGCAGGCGTTGCAACTGGCGGGTCTGCACGTCGAGATTCGGCAGGCTGGTCAGGGTTTGCTGAATCGCCTCCCACTCCGGCAGGGGGTAGAGCAGCAGACAGGGATCGCTGTCGACCGTAATTACCACCCGGCCCTGACAGGATTCCGTCAGGATCGAACGATACTTGGTCGGGATAACGATCCGGCCCTTGGCATCCAGACTCAAGACGCTGACCCCGCGAAACGAGGTGTGTTCCCTCTCCGCCCCCATACTCCACTACACCCCACTTTTTCCCACTTCGTGACACTATATACCGCGAAATCACACTGTCAAGCCAAAACCGCCTCCACAATTAACAATTTTCTCTCTATGGCACAGCAACTTAGGTCAACAGGCGGGGTGCGGCGTCCACTCTTGGCGGCGCGCAGTTACAACGAAAACAAAAAAATCATGAACTTGCCCCTGAATAGTGCGGTGATTTATAAGATCAGGAGCATTGCCGGCCGGCCGGCAGACCTGCGGAGGGTGTTACGATGCAGTCGGAACCAGGACCGTAAAGATCGGACCTTTTCCCCAGTCGCGCTCAAAACGGCGGCGCGACAAAACCGCCATGACGAGAAATGAAATTAAGGTGGGAGCCGGCCTGTAAGCCGGGTTCTGTCGAGGACAGTCATTCATCTGGGACGCGCGTCGCCACGCGTCTCAAGCGACCTACCCGGGAACAGTGCGGGCCGCACTGATGTTCCCCTATTTGGTCTTGCTCCGGATGGGGTTTACCCTGCCACTGGTGTTACCACCAGCGCGGTGCGCTCTTACCGCACCATTTCACCCTTACCCGCTACCCGAAGGCGACGGGCGGTATATTTTCTGTGGCACTGGCCGTCGGCTCATGCCGCCCAGGCGTTACCTGGCATCCCGCCCTATGGAGCCCGGACTTTCCTCCTCCCGCCGTCACTCGATCAGACGCCGCGGCCTGTCCCGTACGGAACGTGATCGAGTGACGACGGGAAGCGACTGTCCGGCCGACTCCCGGGGCCTAAGATACAGGATTGACGCAGGACGAGACAAGGGAGCGCGTCCTCCATACACATATATGCCGGCCAGAGAGCGCGATCCGGCCTCCTGCCGGCATACCCCTTCGACCGAACCTATCCCGGCCCGGTATCCGATTCTTTTTCTCGCAGCCTCAGCGCCGCCTCATAGAGGCGGTTCCGGTTGACGCCCGTCAGTTTCGCCGCCAGCGTTACCGCCTGCTTGAGGGGCAGTTCCCCCAGGAGGATGCCCAAGGCGTCTTCCCCCGCCCTGGCATCGGACTCGGGCGCCGCCTCCGCGCCCCGCACCACGATGACGATCTCGCCCTTCTGCTGCATGGGGTCGGCGCGCACCCAGTCGAGCAGTTCCGCCATACGGGTCAGGCGCGCGGTCTCATACAGTTTCGTCAGCTCCCGCACATAGGTCACCTCGCGATCGGCACCGAACACCTGCACCATCGCCTCGAGCGTGTCCACCACGCGATGCGGGGCCTCAAAAAACACCAGGGTCCGGCTCTCGTGGCGCAGGATTTCCAGCCTCTGCAGGCAGGCCGCCGGTTTCGCGGGCAGGAAACCCTCGAACACGAACCGTTCGGCCGACTGCCCGGAGATGGACAGCGCCGCGATTACGGCGCTCGGGCCGGGGACCGAAACGACGCGGCAGCGCGCCTCGTGCGCGGCACGCACCAGGTGATAACCCGGATCGCTGACGACCGGGGTACCGGCGTCGCTCACCAGGGCGAGCGTCTGCGCTGCGCGCAACCGCTCCACCAGCTGCTCCACCTGGGCGCGCTCGTTGTGTTCATGCAAGGCTACGATCGGCCTGTCGATGCCGAAATGGCGCAATAGCTGACGGCTGTGCCGCGTATCCTCGGCCGCCACCACGTCCACACCGGACAGTATCTCATGCGCGCGCGCGCTCAGGTCTCCGAGGTTTCCGATGGGTGTCGCCACCACATAAAGTGTGCCCTTAGCAATTGACACTGCCCGCCCTCATCGAGATACTTGTTGCTCCCTCACGCTTGAATCTTCCATTCGCTGATCGCATGCGCCGCCCCCCTGTACTGCCCCGTCTTGCACCCGTGATCATAGCACTCGCCCTTGCGGGGTGTGCTCTGGATACGCAGAGAAGCGGCGCGAGTCCGGAGGAACACGGTGCGCTGCAACGGGCCCAGCGCGCCGAACAGGCCGGCGATTACGAGACGGCGGCGCGGGAGTACACCGTGCTGGCAGCACAGTTCTCCGAACTGAAGCGCCCGGCCTACCTCCTGCGCGCGGCGGGCGCGCTGCTGCGCGGCAACCACATCGATCAGGCGCGACGTGCGATCGAGGCGATTGATGCCGGCACGCTGAATCCCCACCAGCGCGTACAGCATCGGGTCTTCGCTGCGCGCATCGCGCTGGCGGACAACAGGCCGCAGGAGGCGCTCAAACTGCTGCAGACAGAGGCCCCCGCAGACACCTCCGCCAGCGTGCGCTCCGAGCTGCACGAGCTGCGCGCCGACGCTTACCAGCGCCTCGGCAGGCTCGCCGAGTCGGCGTATCAGCGCGTCCTGCGCGAACCCTACATCGATCGAGACGAGCGGGAGGCATTCGCCCGCAACCAGCAGGCCATCTGGCAATCCCTGATCCGCATGCCGCTCGAAGCCCTGAAAGCAATCCGGACCGAACCGGCTCCTGACGTCTTCAGCGGATGGGTCCAGCTGGCCAAGATCGCCAAATCAACCCCGCCGTCCAATGTATCCGCGCAGGTCAGCCACTGGCAGACACTCTATCCGCAACATCCGGCGGCGCGCGAGATCATCGAGCTGCTGCTGGCCCGCGAGCAACAGGAAACCCGGCGTCCCGCCCGGATCGCACTGCTCCTGCCGCTGAGCGGCGCCGTGAAAGAGACCGCGGAGGCGCTGCGCGACGGATTTCTCGCCGCCCACTATCAGCGCGACAACCCCGACTACACACCGACCATTCACGTCTACAACTCCGGACCGGAGCCGGATGACGCCGTACACGCCTACAGCAAGGCGGTGGAGGACGGCAGCGATTTCGTGGTCGGCCCCCTGATCAAGCAGTCCGTCAACCAGATCATACGCAACGGCCGCTTCCCGGTACCCACCCTGACCCTGAATTACGCCGATACGGACCGCCCGGCGGGAGACCGCCTGTTCCAGTTCGGCCTGGCGCCGGAGGACGAGGCGCGCCAGGTCTCGGAACGGGCCTGGCTTGACGGGCACAACCACGCCCTCGCGATCGTCCCGGAAGGTGAATGGGGCGATCGCGTGCTGCAGTCCTTCACGGACGACTGGCAGCAGCATGGGGGCGTGCTGCTGGAGGTGCAGCGCTATCCGGCGGACAACAACGATTTTTCAGACCAGATCGAACCTCTGCTCGATCTTGACGAGAGCGTAAGCCGGCGCCACAGCCTGGAAAAGCTGCTGCAGCAGACGCTGAAATTCGAGCCGCGCCGGCGCCAGGACGCCGATGTCGTCTTCATGGCGGCATTTCCCCGCCAGGGACGCCTGATCCGGCCGCAGCTGAAATTCCACTACGCGGGGGATCTCGCGGTATACAGCACCTCGCACGTCTTTACCGGCGTGCGCAACCAGAATGCGGATCGCGACATGGACGATGTGATCTTCTGCGACCTCCCGTGGGTGCTCGCCGAGGATGGCGGAAATACCCTCAAGGCCAAGGCTGCCCGCCTGTGGCCTGACAGCTTTCAGCAATACACCCGTTTCTACGCTCTGGGCGTCGATGCCTATAACATCATTCCGCATCTCGACAACCTGAGACAGTACCGATATGAACAGTACAGCGGCGTAACAGGCATGCTGCAGCTCAGCGAAACCAACCGCCTGTACCGGCAGTTGCAGTGGGCGCGCTTCGGCAACGGGCTGCCCAGGCCTTATAACTGAACCGTCGGCAACGCGCATATGAGGCCGGCCAGCGACCGATCCGACGCGCACACTCTCGGCCGACGGGCCGAGGAGGCCGCCTGCCGCTACCTGCTCGACCGGGGCCTGACGCTGCTGGAACGGAACTACCGCCACCGCCGCGGTGAGATCGACCTGATCATGCTGGAGAAAACCTGTATCGTATTCGTAGAGGTGCGCTGCCGCAGCAGCGCACGCTATGGCAGCGCGCTGGAGAGCGTAGATCGGCGGAAACAGGAGAAACTGATCGTCGCGGCCCGGCAATACCTGCAGACCCACGCGCACGCAGCAAAACATTCCGCGCGCTTTGATGTCATATCCGTCGTGCCAGACGGGGAACGCGCGGCCATTCAATGGGTCAAGGATGCATTCGGCGCCTGAAGGCGATTATGATTCAACGCACAGAGGAACGCAGCACTATGACACGCAACTGGTTGACACTGTTCGTGGTCGCGCTCGCGCTCGGCCCGAGTGCCGGCTGCGTCGCGCCCGTACTCGTGGCGGGGGCGGCGGCCGGGGCCTCCATCGCCACCGACAAGCGCACGACGGCCGCCGTGCTCGACGACCAGGCGATCGAACTCAAGGCCGGCGGCGAGATCAACGCGGACGACACGCTGAAGGATGCCCATATCTCCGTCACGAGTTACAACCGGGTCGTACTGCTGACCGGACAGGTACCGTCGCAGGCGACGCGCGAACGCGTGATCACCCACGTCAATACCGTGGACAAGGTGCGCAGGATTCACGACGAGCTGGCAATCGGTCCGGCCATATCCATGAAACAGCGCGGCATCGATTCCCTGACCACCGCCAAGGTCAAAAGCCGCCTCCTCGGCGAGCAGGGATTGCCCTCCGTCCACACCAAGGTGGTCACCGATAACAACGTGGTCTATCTGATGGGCATGGCCAGGCGCAACGACGCCCAGTACTTCGCGCGAATCGTTCAGCAGGTCGACGGCGTCGAGCGTGTCGTGCTGGTGGTCGAGTACCTCGACTAAGAGGATGATCGACGCGGGGTTCATCAGCGAACTCGGCCGCATCGTCGGAGACCGCAACGTACTGCGCGACCCCGCCGACTGCTGGCCCTACGGATACGACAACAGCCGCCGCCACAATCCGCCCGAGGCCGTCGCCTTTCCCACCGCGCATGATCAGGTACGCGACGTCCTGCGCCTGTGCAACCGGGCGGGCGTCTGCGTCGTGCCGCGCGGTCGCGGCACCGGTACCACCGGTGCCACGGTACCGACACGCGGAGGCCTGGTGCTGTCATTCGAACGCATGAACCGCATCCTGCGCGTCGCTCCCGAGGACCGCCTGATGGTGGTCGAGCCGGGCGCGACCAACCAGGCGGTGCAGGATGCCGCCGCGGCGGCCGGCTTCTTCTGGCCGCCGGATCCCACCAGCGCGGCCTACTGCACGATCGGCGGAAACCTCGCCTACAATTCCGCCGGACCGCGGAGCGTAAAGTACGGCACGCCGCGCGAAAACGTGCTCGGCCTGCGCGCGGTGACCGGGGCCGGAGAGGAGATCCGGACCGGGGTCTCCACCAGCAAGGGTGTGGTGGGTTACGACCTGACCCGGCTGCTGATCGGATCGGAAGGCACCCTCGCCGTGATCACCGAAGCGACCCTGAAACTGACACCGCTCGCCGAGGCCCGCCGCACCATGCAAGCCGTGTACGATTCCATCCACGCGGCGGCGCGGGCGGTTTCGCGCATCATGGCGCAGCCGGTCACGCCCTGCGCGCTGGAATTCATGGACGCGCGCGCCATCGAGATGATCCGTGACTATTCCAGCGCCGATCTGCCGGCCGGCGCGGGCGCAATGCTGATGATCGAGACGGACGGCCCGGCGGTGGCGATGGATGCGGCGGTCGATGCGATCCGCGCGGCCTGCACGCTGCCGGGCCTGGTCGACTTCAAGGCAGCGGCCGGCGCGGCCGAGACGGCGGAACTGTGGACCACGCGTAAGGCGCTGTCCCCTGCCCTGCGCAAGGTCGCCCCCAAGAAGATCAACGAAGACGTCGTGGTGCCGGTCTCCCGCATCCCGCAGCTCATCGCCGGCCTGGAGCGTCTGTCGGCCGAATTCGGCGTGACCATCGTGAACTTCGGCCACGCCGGCAACGGCAATATCCACGTCAACCTGCTCGTCGACCCGGACGATCCGCGCCAGATGAGCCAGGCCCATGCCTGCCTGTCGCGGCTGTTCGACCTGGTGCTGGAACTCGACGGCACCCTCTCGGGCGAACACGGGGTGGGGCTGGAGAAACGCGATTACGTCGGACGCGAGATCGACCCGGTCACACTGGATCTGATGCGACGTGTGAAACGGGAATTCGATCCGCGCGGGATACTCAATCCGGACAAGATGTTTCCGCTGCAGAACGAACGACCGGTGACCCCGTAGACAAGCCCAGTGGAACCGCAGGGATGTCAGCCGTGCCGAACCTGTCCGCCTCTTCCCCCGGTCACTTCACCACCTGCAGCCGCGGCTTGCCCGGCTTGGGCGTGCCGGCAGGCGGCTGCGGAGGGGGAGCATCGCCGCCGCCGTTGTCGTCCTGTCCGAACACCATGCCCTTGCCGTTCTCCTTCGCGTAGATCGCCAGCACGGCAGCTACCGGGATGACGATCTCCTGGCTGCGCCCGCCGAAGCGTGCCTGGAACATGACCCAGTCGTTGTCCTGGTGGTAATCACTCACAGCGCGCGCGCTGATGTTCAGGATGATCTTGCCGTTCTCGATATATTGTTCAGGGACGCGCGTCCCCGGAAAACCGGAGTTCACCAGCAGGTGCGGAGTCATGCCGTTGTCGACAATCCACTGATGGATGGCGCGCAGGATATAGGGCCGGCTGGAGGTCATGGCGGTCATGGTGGAGGCCAGGGCGACGGAACCGCGCTATTTGACGAATTCCTGCTCGACCTCGGTCAGGCTCGCCATGAAAGAATCGCGCTTGAAGATGCGCTCCGCGTAGCGCAGCACGGGCTTTGCCTGGACCGGCATCTCCACGCCGTAATGCGGCAGGCGCCACAGGATCGGGCCGATGCTGCATTCGATCAGACCGAACTCGTCGCTCATGAAATAAGGCTTCTTGAGCAGCATCGGCGCCAGCATGGTCAGGTCGTCGCGCAGTGTCTTGCGCGCCTTTTCCGCCCTGTCGCGGTCGCTGCCGGTGAGGTCGGCGATCATGCTGTACCAGTCAACGTCGATGCGGTGCAGCATCATGCGCGTGCGCGCGCGCGACACCGGATCCACCGGCATCAGGGGCGGGTGCGGAAAACGCTCGTCGAGATACTCCATTATGATAAGCGAGTCGTACAGCACGAGGTCACGGTCCACCAGCGTTGGAACCGTGTTGTACGCATTGATGTCGATCAGATCTTCCGGCGGATTGTTGATATCAACATCGACGACGTCGGCGGAAATACCTTTTTCGGAGAGAACGATGCGGACGCGGTGACTGAGCGGGCAGTCCGCCCGCGAATAGAGGGTCATCACGGGTCTGCGCGCGGCTGATATCGCCATTAAGATAGATCTCCCCAATATGATTTACGCGGTAGAACCGACCGGCCAAATATAGCACAGACGCCGGAGGGCCGTCACAAAACCGACGGCCGTACGCAGAGTACCGCCGGACGACCGCAGCGCCTCTGCGTGCCTAAAAGCCGCGCGCCGCGCGTATGCATTCATAAGCCTTGCGGATTTCATGCGTCTTCTCGCTCGCCAGCTTCATCATCTCTTCCGGCAGCCCTTTCGCCACCAGCTTGTCCGGATGATGCTGATTCAACAGGCGCCGATAGGCGCGCTTGACCTCGTCGTCACCCGCCTCAGGCGACACATCGAGAATCGCGTAGGCGCGGGCAAGCTCGTTTCCGCGGTCGCCATTCCCGCGCATGCGGCGCCCGTGAGCACCGCGCACTATCGCGTCCAGGTGGTCGAATTGCGCGGGCGAGATGCCCAGCCGGGAGCAGATATGCAGCAGGATACCCCTCTCCGCCGGGTGCAGCACGCCGTCCACATAGGCCGCCTGCAGCAGGATCTCGATGAACATCTGCAGCAGCATGCGACTGCGATGGCATTCCCGCTTGAACTGGTCGAGCACCGCATCGAGATCGAAGCCAGGCTCCTTGCCCCGGCGGAAGAGGCTTTTCGCCAGCTCGCGTACTTCCGCCCCGAGCTGCATCTGCGCCATGACCGCCTCGGCAAGACGGATCTCATCGTGCGTGACGCGGCCGTCCGCCTTGGCAAGGTGGCCCAGCACGGAAAACGTCGCGGTGAAAAACGCGGTCTGGGTGCGTTCGCGCCCGCCCGTGGACCCGCGGCGGCGGGCGTCGACTGTGTGGCCCAGGGCCGCGCCGATCAGCGCGCCCAGGGGTCCCCCGAGCGCAAAACCGACGCCGCCCCCGAGAAGCTTGCCCCACCAGCTCATCGCTCCTCCCGCCGGACCGCGAGACGGCCCGATCGACCCTTGGTTCCACCGGAGAACATTGCCTCCCCCCTCATCCTGTGCGCGGCGCGGCCGCCATGCCCTGCCCGGGCAGGCGCCACAGCGTAGCGGCCTCCTGCAGTACGAACGACTTGAACGCCTGCGCCACGGGAGAGAGGCGTTTCCCCACGCGGTGGACGATGTACCACTGGCGCATGATCGGGAAACCCTCCACATCGAGCAGGGCCAGACGCCCGGTGTCAAGCTCCAGTTCCAGAGTATGGATGGACACTATGCCCAGGCCCAGCCCCGCCTGCACCGCCTGCTGTACCGCCTCGTTGCTGCGCATTTCCATTCCGGTCCGTAGCCGCACCCCTCTTTCTGCGAAGAAACGCTCCATGGCGATGCGTGTCCCCGAGGCGGGCTCGCGCACGACAAAGGTCTCGCCCTGGAGATCGACCAGCGGAATGCTCCGGCGGCCGATGAACGAATGATCAGGCGCGGCGATTATGACCAGGGGATTGTCCATGAACGGCTCGGCGACCAGACCCAGCTCCTCCGGCGGCTTACCCATGATCACCAGATCCGTCTCGTTGTTTTCCAGATCATGCAGCAGCCCTTCGCGGTTGGTGACGTCGAGGCTCACCGTCAAGTGCTCCACCCGTCGGCTGAAGGTCGCGATGAGGCGAGTGGCGAAGTAATTCGCCGTGCTCGCCACGGCCAGATTGAGCCGCCCGCGCTGCATCCCTTTCATCTGCTCCAGCGCCGCATCGGTATCGCCAAGCTGCTGCTGGATCACGCGGCTGCATTGATACACCTCCTGCCCCGCCTCGGTGAGATGAATACCCCGGCCCAGCTGCTCGAACAACGGCAGGCCCATGTTCTCCTCCAATTGTTTGATTTGCATGGAGACCGCGGGCTGCGAAAGGTGGAGCTCCTCCGCGGCGCGGGTGTAGCTCAAGTGGCGCGCCACGGAGGCAAAGACCTTGAGTTGTCGAAGGGTCACATGCATAAGGAAAAAATATATAAGGTTTAACTTATACAATCAATTAATAATATTGATTTTACATTATGAATGGGCCTTTTATAATCCTCGCCATCCAGCCACGTTGAGGGGGCGCAAGCCGGCTGGAGGGGGTGCCAAGCACCCGTACCGCGAGAGCGCGGGCATGGAAGCATCCGGTCGCGCCAAGCCGCACAACATTATCAACCAGCTCTAGGAGATCAGGCCATGGCAGTGAAAACCTATAAAGCGGGAGTGAAGGATTACCGCGAAACCTACTGGATGCCGGAATACACCCCGGCCGCAACCGATATCCTCGCCTGTTTCAAGATCACCCCGCAGGCCGGCGTGCCGCGCGAAGAGGCCGCCGCGGCCGTCGCCGCCGAGAGTTCGACCGGCACCTGGACCACGGTGTGGACCGACCTCCTGACCGATCTCGACTATTACAAAGGCCGGGCCTATGCCATCGAGGACGTGCCGGGCGACGACGAGTCATTTTATGCCTTCATCGCCTACCCGATCGACCTGTTCGAAGAGGGTTCGGTCGTCAACGTATTTACCTCGCTGGTCGGCAACGTGTTCGGCTTCAAGGCCGTACGTCACCTGCGGCTGGAGGACGTACGCTTCCCGATCGCCTACGTCAAGACCTGCGGCGGCCCGCCCAACGGCATCCAGGTCGAGCGTGACATCATGAACAAGTACGGCCGTCCGCTGCTCGGCTGCACCATCAAGCCGAAGCTCGGCCTGTCGGCCAAGAACTACGGCCGCGCCGTGTACGAGTGTCTGCGCGGCGGTCTCGACTTCACCAAGGACGACGAGAACGTCAACTCCCAGCCCTTCATGCGCTGGCGCCAGCGCTTCGACTTCGTCATGGACGCCATTGACAAGTCCGAACGGGAAACCGGCGAACGCAAGGGGCATTACCTCAACGTAACCGCGCCGACCCCGGAAGAGATGTACAAGCGCGCGGAATACGCCAAGGAAATCGGCGCGCCGATCATCATGCACGACTACATCACCGGCGGCTTCTGCGCCAACACGGGCCTGGCCAACTGGTGCCGCGACAACGGCATGCTGCTGCACATCCACCGCGCCATGCACGCCGTGCTCGACCGCCACCCCAAGCACGGTATCCACTTCCGCGTGCTGGCCAAGATCCTGCGCCTGTCCGGCGGCGACCACCTGCACACCGGCACCGTCGTCGGCAAGCTGGAAGGCGACCGCGCCGCGACCCTGGGCTGGATCGACCTGCTGCGCGACCGCTACATCAAGGAAGACCGCTCACGCGGCATCTTCTTCGATCAGGACTGGGGCTCCATGCCCGGCGTCTTCGCCGTGGCCTCGGGCGGCATCCATGTCTGGCACATGCCGGCGCTGGTCACCATCTTCGGCAATGACTCGGTGCTCCAGTTCGGCGGCGGCACGCTCGGCCATCCGTGGGGCAACGCCGCGGGTGCGGCGGCCAACCGCGTGGCGCTCGAGGCCTGCGTCGAGGCCCGCAATCAGGGCCGCGCCCTCGAGAAGGAAGGCAAGGAGATCCTCACCACGGCCGCCAAGAGCAGTCCCGAGCTGAAGATGGCGCTGGAGACCTGGAAAGAGATCAAGTTCGAATTCGACACCGTGGACAAGCTGGACGTGGCGCACAAGTAAGACATGTAAGGAGTGAGGGGTGAGGAGTTAGGCGTTAAACCTATCCGCCTCACACCTCGCGCCTAACACCTCACCTATTCAACATTAAGGAGCATGCAATGAGCGAAATGCAGGATTACAAATCGAGTCTGACCGACTTCACGAGCCGCAAATTCGAGACCTTCTCCTACCTGCCCGAGATGAGCAAGGAGAATATCCGCAAGCAGGTGGAGTACATCGTGAAGCAGGGCTGGAACCCGGCCATCGAGCACAGCGAGCCGGAGAACGCCTTCGATCACTACTGGTACATGTGGAAGCTGCCGATGTTCGGCGAGACCAATGTCGACAGGATCCTGGCCGAAGCCGATGCCTGCCACAAAACCCACCCCATGAACCACGTGCGCCTGGTCGGGTATGACAACGCAGCCCAGTCGCAGGGCACATCGATGGTGATTTACCGCGGGCCGATGAACTGATCCCGCCGCAGGTTATGCTGTAGCCAGCACCCCCTGCCCGGGATCGCCGCGCAGGGGGTTTTTTTTGCCGGATTTTATCGGCAATGCTGAGCACGACGGACAGGTGCTGCCCGCGCATCCATCCTTGACCTTACCTCTTAGTCCTTGACTGGAGCGAGACATGATGAGTAAAGCCGACAACGCACAATATCAGATCAAGAAGGAACCGTATTACCTCCCGGTCCACGACGAGGTCGGGCTGTTTGAGGCGGCCTATGCCGCCCGCATGCCGATCATGCTCAAGGGACCGACCGGCTGCGGCAAGACGCGCTTCGTCGAGTACATGGCCTGGAGGCTGGGACGCCCCCTCATCACGGTGGCATGCAACGAGGACATGACGGCCTCCGACCTGGTCGGGCGCTTCCTGCTCGATGTGAACGGCACGCGCTGGCAGGACGGGCCGCTCACCACGGCGGCACGCATCGGCGCGATCTGCTATCTCGACGAAGTGGTCGAGGCGCGCCAGGACACCACCGTGGTGATCCATCCGCTGACCGACCACCGCCGCACGCTGCCGCTCGACAAGAAGGGCGAACTGGTGGAGGCGCACCCGGACTTCCAGCTGGTCATCTCCTACAACCCCGGCTACCAGAGCCTGATGAAGGACCTGAAGCAGTCGACCAAGCAGCGCTTCGGCGCGCTCGACTTCAACTATCCCGCCGCCGAGATCGAGACCCGCATCGTGCAGCACGAAACAGGCATCGACGAAGCGGCGGCAGGCAGGCTGGTGCAGATCGCCCAGCGCGCGCGCAATCTCAAGGGCCATGGCCTCGACGAGGGCATCTCGACCCGCCTGCTGGTCTACGCCGGCCAGCTCATCACCAAGGGGATCGACCCGGTGGCCGCGTGCCGCATGGCGCTTGTGCGGCCGCTCACCGACGACCCCGACATGCGCGACACGCTCGACGCGGCGGTGCACACCTTCTTCGGCTGAACGCACGCCCGCTCAACCGGTGGTGAGCTGACATGAGCCTCAATCTCGACGAATATCGCGCGAACCTCGCCCAGTCGGCGCCCGAACTGGCCGCCACCCTCGACGGCATCTTCCACGAGGCAGCGCGCGTGATGTCGCCCGCCGGCCTCAGAACCTACCTCGACGGCGCGCGCGGACTTGCCGGGCTCGGCCGCGGGACCGACCTTGTCATCTCCTATCTGGAAGAGATGCCGGCGGTGGTGCAGGAGTGCGGCGAGGATGTCATCCCGGACTGCATCAACGCGGCCCTCAAACTCTCCTCGATGACCTCGGGCGAGGTCATCGCGCTGCTGTTTTCGAGCCTGCCGACGGCTGCGCAACGGCTCGGTGATCCCGAACTTCTGCGCAGCTATCTCAACCTGATCCACCAGCTTTCCGCCAAGGCCCCGCGCGGACTGCGCCCGCTGCTCAAGCACATCGACGAACTGCTCTCGAAACTGACCCTCAGCGGTCTGCGGCGCTGGGCCAACTTTGGCGCGCAGGCCTACCGGCAGGACCTGAACAAGCTGGTCGATTATTTCAGCCTGGCGACCGAGGACAGCCGCGCCGTCCTGCAGCAGGAACGGCGCGGCACGTTGTTCATCGACAGCCAGCGCAAGCTGAACTTCTATCTGCGCGCGCTGTGGGGCCGCGATTTCCAGCTGCGGCCGACGGCGGCGGACCACGCCGATTTCCGCCCCTACATCGAGGCGCGCATGCTGCACCTGCCCGACGCCGTCGACGACCTGGCCGGCGTGGGCGGGCTCGAACTGTACCGCGCGACCGCCGCGCACATGGCGGCGCACATCTGCTATACCGACCGGCCGCTGAGCGCAGAACAGCTCAGCCCCGCGCAGATGTTCTTCATCGGCCTGCTGGAGGATGCGCGCGTGGAATACTGCGCGGCACGGGAATTCCCCGGGCTGCGCAAACTGTGGCGCGCGTTGCATGTCGCCCGGCCCGACCAGCCCGCCGAGCATCCGGCCCTGAACGACCTGGAACGGCTGGCCCTCTGCCTGCTCGACGCCGACGCTCGCACCGGTGACGCCGGACTCGACGCGCTGGCGGCGCGTTTTCACGCAGAGATCGAAACACGGCGGCGCGATGCGCGCCTCTCATGGGATTTCGGCCTTGAGCTGTATCACCTGTTTGCTGAGCGCCGGTCGGTCCCCGCACTGCGCATCCTCCAGGCCATCCGCATACCGTACCGCGACGACAACCGGCACTGCTGGAGTTTCGAGGAATTCGCCTGGTCGGACGTCGAACGCCTCGCGGCTGCGCAGCGCCAGGTGCGGCGCAGGGTCTCGATCATGGAGATGGTCAACGAGGTCGATTGCGAGCTGGCGGGCGACGACGCCCAGGAGATCTGGACCCTCGCAAGCGAATTCTTCCGTGATGGCGATCCCGAGGGCGTCAGCATGAACGAGCTGGAAGGCAAGGAGCCGGTCTCCGACCCCTTTCACTATCACGAATGGGATTACCAGGTGCAGCTGCACCGCCCCAACTGGGCCACCGTCTACGAGCGGCGCCCGCCCGCGGGCGACCCGGCGAGCGTCGAGCAGATCCTGCGCGAGCACAAACCGGTCGCCGCCCGCATCCGCCAGATCGTCGATCTGCTCCGTCCCGCCGGCGTGACCCGCCAGCGCAAACTCGAGGACGGCGACGAGATCGACGTCAACGCGGCGGTCGAGGCGATGGTCAACCTGCGCCTCGGCCTGTCGCCCGACCCGCGCATCACCCTGCGCAACGTGCTCAACACGCGTGACCTCTGCGTGCTGCTCCTGCTCGACCTGTCGGAATCGACCAACGAGCTGGTGGCGGACTCCGGCAAGTCGGTACTGTCGCTGACACGCGAGGCCTGCACGCTGATGGCCACCGCCATCGAAGGCATCGGCGATCCGTTCGCGGTGCACGGCTTTGCCTCGGACGGACGCCACGACGTGCGCTATTTCCGCGTCAAGGATTTCAACCAGCCGTTCGATGACGCGGCCAAGGGCCGGATCGCGGGCATGCACGGCGGACTATCCACGCGCATGGGCGCAGCCCTGCGCCATGCCGCCCGCCACCTGATGCAGCAGCCGCAACGGCGCAAGCTGGTACTGCTGGTCACCGACGGCGAACCCGCCGACGTCGACGAACGCGATCCGCAATATCTGCGCTACGACGCCAGGAAGGCGGTCGAAGAACTGCATACCCGCGGCATCGTCACCTACTGCCTGTCACTCGATCCGCAGGCCGACGGCTACGTCCGGCGCATCTTCGGCGAAACCAACTACACCGTCATCGACCACGTGCAGCGTCTGCCCGAAAGATTACCCGTACTGTTCGCAAGCCTGACCCGCTGAACGCGGGAAGCTGTCATCAGCCGGGGTTTGCTGCTAGACTCGCCGAAGGTTTCGTCCTTCATCGCGCAGGATCCGGCACCGCCCAGGGATCGGCAGGTGCGGACCTGCGCAAACCACCCGCTTACCGGACCGGCATGAACTCTAGCGAATCCCGCCCTGCTGCGGACAGCGAGCCGCTCTATACGCTCGAACACGGCGGCGCCCGCATCACCCTGCTCGGGACCGCGCACATCTCGCGCGCCAGCGCGGAAAAGGTCCGCGCGCTGATCGAGACCGGCGCGTACGACGCCGTGGCGATCGAGCTGTGTCCCAGCAGGCATAATGCCATCGTAAATCCTGACGCACTTGCCAAGATGGACCTCTTCGAGGTGATCCGCACGCGCAAGGTCCTCATGGTAACGGCGAACCTCGCGCTCGGCGCCTTCCAGCAGCGCATGGCGGAACAGCTCGACATCACGCCCGGCGCGGAGATGCGCATGGCGATCGACTGCGCCCGCGCAATCCACCTGCCCGTGCTGCTGATCGACCGTGAAATCGCGGTAACCCTCAAGCGCTGCTACCACGGCGTCTCCTGGTGGCAGCGCATCCATCTGCTGGCCGGCCTCATCGCCAGCGTCCTCGTTCACCGCAAGGTCACCGAGGACGAGATCGAGCGCCTCAAGGAAGGCGACATGCTGGAATCGGCCTTCACCCAATTCTCCGAACAGGCGCGTGGGCTGTACCACGGGTTGATCGACGAGCGCGACCGTTACATGTCGGCGCGGCTGATCAACGCGGCCGACCGCGGCGACTGCCGCAACATTCTCGCCGTGGTGGGCGCGGGACACCTGAAGGGCATCCGCCGTTACCTGCAGGAATACCGGGATAAGCCCCCGCCGGAAACGCTCTCCGGGATCATCGCAAAGCTGGACGAGATGCCCGCGCCGAGCCGCTGGCCGGCGCTGGTCTCCTGGCTCGTGGTCGCGCTGATCCTCGGCGGCTTCATCGTCGGCTTCACGCACGGCGCGGAAATCGGCTGGGGCATGGTCACCGACTGGATCGTGATCACCGGAGGACTCGCGGCGCTCGGCACCGTGCTCGCCGGCGGCCATCCGGTCACCGTGATTGGCGCGTTCCTGGCCGCGCCGCTGACGACGCTGAATCCGCTCATCGGCGTGGGCATGATCACGGCGGCGGTCGAGGCCTGGCTGCGGCGGCCGAGCATCGGTGATTTCTCGCGCCTGCGCGCGGATGTTTCCCGCCTGAAGGGATGGTGGGGCAACCGCGTCGCGCGTACCTTGCTGGTGTTCCTGTTCAGTACGCTCGGGGCTGCCTCGGGGACCTATCTGGCCGGCGCGCTGATCATCCGCCAGCTCGCGCAGCAGTAGGCACGGCTGCGGCTCAGTCCACGTAGGGGCCGTTCTGGCGGATCGGCTCCCCATGCGGGCGCCCGAAGCAGAACATCAGCAGGCTTTCCTGCCACGCCTCCACATGGACGCTGCCGGGGTTTTCCATGAAGCAGGCCTCGCCGGCATCGAGTCCGCGACCGTTCACAGCGGCGGCACCATCAGCCACATACACGAAACCGCGGTAATCCGCCGGGATCTGGCCGCGATAGACGGCACCGGGTTCGAGATGCACCGCGAGGTACTCGACGGGGGTATGCAGCCGCAGAGGGGACGCCTTGCCAACAATCTCGACCTCGTGCCCGCCGGTGAAGCGGCGCACGGGAAACATATCGGCGTCGACCTGCTGGTAGTCCGGCGCGATGGCCTTGAGCCGTTGCGGAAGATTGATCCAGAGCTGGATGCCGCGGATCGTGCCGCGGCCCACCGGCAGCTCGGAATGCGCGATGCCCGCGCCGGCGGTGAAACGCTGGGCCCCTCCCGCGACGACTGTCGAGCTGTTGCCCAGATTGTCCTCGTGGCGCATCGCCCCCGTGAAGAGATAGGTGACCGCCTCGAACCCGCGATGGGAATGCTCGGGGAATCCCGTCTCCGGGCTGATGGCGAAATGGTCCCAGAACACGAAGGGATCGTAATTGAGCCAGCCGGGCACCGGCATCAGGCGCTGCACATCGACGCCCGCCCCTTCCTTCATTTCGACTGCGCGCCGCATCGTCATCGGCACCTGCGCAGGCGCCCCCCCGGCGCGCGCACCCGGCGCGGCGGCCGCCCCGCCCTGCCCGCCTCCCGCGCCTTCCGGCCTGCCGTCCCAGCTCATACGCGGCGGACGTCCAGGGCATAGGCGCCGGCGCCATGCGCCGCGATGAACAGCAGGCCGCCCGCTATGCTGAGATTCTTCATGAACATGATCATCTGTGTCCCGTCCGAAAAATTGGTATGGAAAAATACCGCGCTCAGCAGGCAGAACAGCGCGAGCCCAGCCGCAGCCCAGCGCGTCTGCCAGCCCACGATCAGGGCGAGGGCCCCGCCTACCTCGGCCAGGATCACCAGCGGCAGCAGCATGCCCGGAACGCCCATCGACTCCATATAGCCCTGGGTGCCGGCATAGTTCCCGATCTTCTGCACCCCGGCCAGCAAAAAGATATGCGCGACCAAGACCCGACCCGCAAGATACATGAACTTTTCCATGGTAACCTCCGTCTGTATCGGCGCTGTGATATCGTGGCTTAATTATCCACGCTTTGCGCCGGGATGGCAGCGAATTTCACCGGACACCGGCATCCTGACCCGCGTGGCGCTACCTGGCCTTCGAAGGTACTCCGGTGGCCGGCCAAACCAGGCCTCATACCCATATGAACGTTATCGGAATTTGGTGACAGATGAAGCTGCTCGCGCTCCCGGCGGGATTCCTGCTGATACTTCTGACCCACGCAGCGCCAGCGCTGGCCGCTTGCGACACCCCCCCTGCCCGGGATGTTATCTGGATAAACTGCGACAAGAAAGGCGCCGATCTCAGCGATGCCGATCTTCGCGGCGCAATCCTCACCCGCACCAACCTGGAGGGTGCAAACCTGAGCCGGGCGCGCTTGTCCGGCGCCGATTTCAACTTCGCCAATCTGCGTGCGGCGCGCCTGGCAGACGCCCGGCTCGACAAGGCGCGCTTCGTCAGTGCCGACCTGACCGGCGCGGATCTCTCCGGCGCCATACTGGACGGCAGCTCCTTCGACCGGGCGGTCCTGACAGGCGCCACCCTCGACCGCAGCCGGCTGCGCGCGGCCACCTTCTATCAGGCCGATCTGAGCGACGCCACGCTGCGCGGCGCCGAACTGCAGAAGGCCAACCTCAGCCAGGCCGACCTCAGCGGCGCGGATCTCACCGCCGCGGACCTCACCGGCGCCTCCCTGGAACAGGCGTCCATGGAGGATGCGCGGCTGGTGAAGGCCGTGCTGCGAGGCGCGAACCTGGAGAAGGCGGACCTGTTGGGCGCCGACCTCAGCGAGGCCGATCTCAGCGGCGCCAACCTCGTCAACGTGGAGCTGTCCAGGGCGCGGATCGAGGGCGCGGTGCTGGACGACGCCCAATGGATCAACCGGCGCCGCTGCCGTCCCGGCTCGATCGGCGAGTGCCGCTGAGCGCGCTCAGGCTAGCACGGGCGGCAACTGCGCGGTCAGACTCTGTTTCTCGGCAACCGCCGCGCCGGTGAGGGCGAAGCCGAGCAGTGCGCCGTCCGGCGCGATGAACCGCGCCCGCACCCCGCCCTCGACGGCCTCCTCCCGCCATTCCCCCGCCGCATCCGCCGGGGCGGGCGACACCACAACCGGACAGGACGGCGTCTTGACCAGCACCGGCATCGCCGGATAGCTGACCGGCGTCGGTTCGCCGCACAGCGTACGCGCGAGCGCGCGGGCGCCGTGCATGATCGGCATCACGAACGGCAACACCCGTCCTTCGACCTCCGCGCAATCGCCGAGGGCATATACGTCCGCGGCGCTCGTCCGCAGGCAGCGGTCGACCACGATGCCGCGCCGGACCGCGAGACCGGCCGCGCTTGCCAGCACGGTATCCGGCCGCAAACCGATCGACGAGAGGACGAGGTCCGCCTCGAGTATCGAATCGTCGGCCAGCGCGATCGCCCATGCGCCGCCCTGACGGGTGATGGAACGCACCGTCGTGCCCAGCCGCCAGGCTACGCCGGCGTCCTCGAGCGCGGCCCGGAACGCGGCGCCCGCGCGCGGCGGCAGCAGCCGTCCGAGCGGGGTCGAGTCCGGGCCGACGACCGTCACCCGCTTGCCCGCGCTGCGCAGATCGTCGGCGAACTCGCAGCCGATCAGACCGGGACCGATCACGGCGACGCGTTCCGCGCGCGCGACAGCGGCCCGATAGCGTGCGTAGTCGTCCAGTGAGTTCACCATGAACACGGTATCTGATGCATCACCTTCGGCGGACAGCACGATCTGGCGCGCCCCGACCGCAAGTACCAGGCGGGAGTACGGGATGCGCGCACCATCCACCTCGATCGAACGACCGGCAGCATCGATGGCGGCAACCTCCGTGCCGGTGCGAATCACCGCATTGAGCTGTTCCGCCATGCGCGCGGCATCCGCGCTGGCGAGCCGGCCAGGGGACATGTCATGCGCGAGCGCATTGGAAAGCATCGGCTTGGAATAAAATTCACCGCCGTCCCGCGTGAACATCATCACCGGGGTCGTCGTGTCGAGCTTCCTGAATTCCCGTGCGAGCGTGTAGCCGGCGAGGCCGGTCCCGACGATGATGACAGGATTCATGGCCGGTAGCGCGCCGGGATCCGTGGCCGGTTCACGCCGGAATTCGCCATCTGCTGTAACCGTGCTGCCTTCATGCCCGAGCGTTAGATGTTATACTTGGCCGTCATCCGCGCGTCACGGCCTTTCCGAAGCCGCCAGTATATCCGGTTTCCCGACGCATTAACCCGGACAATCGCGCCCGGCGGAGCAGCGAGGTCCGGACCCTGGTCCGCGCGGCTGCCGCCACTCAACATCCGCAAGCTGAAAACAGGCAACATGAGTCATTGGATTCAAGGACACGTGGTCGGAAAACGCCACTGGACGGACGAGCTGTATTCTCTCCGCATCGATGCCCCTGTCGAACCATTCCGCGCCGGCCAGTTCACCCGTCTCGCACTCGACATCGACGGCGAGCGGGTCGGGCGACCCTATTCCTACGTCAATGCCCCGGACGAACGCCCGCTCGAGTTCTATTTCATCACCATCCCGCACGGACCGCTCACCGACCGCCTGCGCCAGCTGCGCATCGGCGACCCGATCTGGGTGAGCGCGCGTGCGGGGGGATTCTTCACGCTGGCCTCCGTTCCCGATGCGCGTCACCTGTGGCTGTTCGCCAGCGGGACGGCACTCGGCGTGTTCCTGTCACAGCTCAAGACGGAGGAGCCCTGGCGGCGTTTTGCCAGAGTCGTACTCGTGCATGGCGTGCGCACCGCCGACGAGCTCACCTACCGGGACGATATCGCGCGTTTCGCCGAGAACCGCGGCGAGCAATTCGTCTACATCCCGTTTGTCAGCCGCGAGGAAACCGACTTCGCCCTGCGCGGCCGCATTCCCGAAGCCATCCGCGATGGCCGGCTCGAGCAGCGCGCGGGAATCCGCCTTGACGCAGCGACCTGCCAGGTCATGATCTGCGGCAATCCCGATATGGTGCGCGACACCACCGCGGTGCTCGAGGATCGCGGCTTCAGGAAGAATCGCCGCACCGAGCCCGGGCAGGTCACCACCGAGAACTACTGGTAGACTGTCACGCATGAACATCACGCAGGAAGGCGGTTACATCGGCATCGATCACGATGACTTCGGCGGGATGAGTCCCGCCGGCACCATCATCCGGGACGCCCGCGTTTTTGGTCTTCTGCCCGACCATGAGACCTGCGCCGGCTGGTCGCCCGCGCAGATGCAGCAGCTCTATGACCGGGTGTATGTCGCCTGGGAACCCTACGGCCACCTCGTCAGCCAGCTGCCGCCGGAACTGGCGGCACGCCACGAGCATATACATGGCGCGGCCATCGCGCATGCGCGGGCGCACGGCTGGACCCCGCTGATGGAAGACGATTGACCCGCGGGCACGGTGGTTGCGCTACAATTGCCCGGGTGTCCACGGATCACCCTGCATGACATCGATCACACCACCCCGTGACGACGCAGGCCGCCTGCGGCCTGCCGACGCAACCCGGGTCGACAAGACCCGTCGCAGCGCGCCGAAGCCGGCCCCGCGCGCCGTCCGCGGACGCGCGGACGAGGTGGCGCGGGACCGGGACACTCCGCCGCTGCAACGCACGCGCGGCCCGGAGCGCCGGGTGCAGGAACGCCGGCGGCGCCGCGAGGGCGTCCTGCTCGACACGCGCAGCGCAATCGGTAACCGGCGCCGCGGCGCGCGGCGCGGAGAGGATCTCAGTTCACCCCGGCGCCGCGCAGACGACACGGACGACCCGCCCGGCGGCGCGGTGCTGGGCGATGATGTCCGCGCCTGAGGCCTCAGGACAGATCACGCGGCGGCATCCGTGCCGGCCACCG
This sequence comes from Gammaproteobacteria bacterium, assembly GCA_016712635.1. Lineage (NCBI taxonomy): Bacteria > Pseudomonadati > Pseudomonadota > Gammaproteobacteria > Gammaproteobacteria bacterium. Next base: position 485,703 of record JADJQS010000001.1, read on the forward strand.
CGCTGACCCGAAAACAATCCGCGCCAGATCCGCGAGGGCAAACCTGGAATACGCCATGAATGCAACGACCCTGCTTACACCCCGCACCCTCAACCTGCTCGGCTTCGCTGCCTGCGCGGGCCTGATGGCTGCGGCGCTCGTGCTGCAGTACGTCGCAGGGCTGGAACCCTGCCCCCTGTGCATACTGCAGCGGGTGGCCGTCATGCTCCTCGGCGCGGTGCTTCTGCTCGCCGCACTGCACAACCCGGGCGCCGTCGGGCGCCGCATCTATGCCGCCTTCTCGCTGGTGATCTCGGTCGCCGGCGCCGCCGTCGCGGGACGCCACGTCTGGCTGCAGCACCTGCCCCCGGATGAGGTGCCACCGTGCGGCCCTGCGATGGACTACATCCTGGATACCTTCCCTCTCTCCAAGGCCCTCGGCATCATCCTGCGCGGTTCCGGAGACTGCGCCGCACTCGACTGGACCTGGCTCGGACTGAGCATACCGGGCTGGACTCTGGTGGCGTTCGTCGGATTCAGCGCGCTTGCGCTTGTGCTGCTGGCATACCGCTTCCCCGCGCCCGGCGGACTGCGCTTCAGCACGCGGATGCGCTGAAGCGGCGGCGGATCATTTCTCGACCTTGCCCGCGCGATTCTGCGCGTAGGCGTTCTTGACAAAGGTGTAGGGATCGAGCGACTCGCGCTTGATGACCTCGTAGGTGTCCTTGTCAAGCGACAGGTAGTTCACTGCATCCAGCGCCTTCAGCGCCACGACCTCCGCGGTCTCATCGGGCACGATCACTACCGGATCGAAGTAATTGCCGTCGACGAAACGTCCGATGCCGTCGCGCGCGCTGCTCGGCCCGAGCGCGGGGAGCACCAGATAGATCCCCGGCCCGACCCCGTAGCGCCCGAGGGTCTGCCCGAAATCCTCCTCCTTTTCGCGCAGGCCGAGATATCGCCCCGCCGGGTCGAACAGGCCGCCGAGGCCTGCCGTGGTGTTCACGCCGAAGCGCAGCAGTTCGTCCCCGGCGTCGAGCAGCTTGAACTGAAACAGCGCGTTGACCATGCGGATGGGCGCGCCAAGGTTGGAGAAGAAATTCGACACCGACACACGCACCCCCTGCGGCAGCACGCGGTAGACGCGCGCCGTCGGCTTGAGCACGTAAAAATACAACTTGTCGTTGAAGGCGAAGATCGCGCGGTTCATCGGCTCCAGCGGGTCCGCGATGAGCTCGCCCTCGTCTTCATATTCATCCTCATAGAGGGACGCCTCGTCCTGTGACGCGGTCTCGTCTCCCGCCGGCTCCGCGGCAAGAACCTGTTTGTGGAGCAGGACGGCGCCCAGGCACAGCACCGCGGCGAGCAGCCGCAAATGCGCCGCCGGAAAATTCCCCGCGTTGTCGGTCGCCCGCCCGTGCATGCCCATACGAAACTCAGAATGATCCCGCGTCGCCGTGCAGCGGCATCCCGCCCCCGGCGCGGTTCTGCGCAGTGTGACACCGCGTCCGCCGGAATGGTAGACCCGCGAACTTCGTCCGCCGCTCATGCGCGCGACATCTCTCGTGACAAACGGATCCGGATCCATTACCTTAGGCGTCTTCAACTGATGGGCGCGTTTGAAAAGGAGGTTCATTCACCATGACTACTCGCAGATCCCTTGCTGTCTTCCTGCCTGGCGTAATCCTGCTCGGGCTCGGCGGCTGCGCAACCAATTCGACGGAGCTGCAGCGCCTGTCCGACGCAGTCGCGACAGCACAGCGCAGCGCGGACGAGTCCATGGGCGTCGCCCAGGAAGCGCTCGACACCGCCAAGAAGGCCCGCAGCGAGGCCGCCAGCACCAGCGCCACGGCGCACAACGCGCTCGACACCGCCTCGCAGGCCATGACCGTCGCCAACAAGGCGCAGGAAGAGGCCACCGCCGCCCAGGACGCAGCCGCGCGCGCCGAGGTCAAGGCCGAGCGGATGTTCAACAAGGCGGTCAGCAAATAACCCGGCGCCGCCGACTACCGTCCGGACCGATCAGGGCTGGCATTCGGCCAGCGCACCCGGGCGATCCGCCGCCACGACGCTGCCGGTGTAGCCGGTGGTCTGCCTGATTTCCTCCATTGCCGCCAGCGCCCCGTCCCGTCCGGGATAAGGGCCGACCAGCACGTGGCAATAACCGTCGCCGAGGTTGGCGGACACGGTCACCGCGGCGCCCTGCGCCCGTAATTCCTCCGCCAGCCGTGCGGCATTACCGCGCTCCGCAAAGGCCCCCAGCTGCAGCATCCATCCCTGCGGCAGGGTGGCGTCCACCGCCGCCAGTTCCGCCACCGGCTCGGGCATCCCCGATTCGCGTTTCACGATGCCGGCGGCGAGTTCGTGCAATTTCTCGTGATCGGCCGCGCGGCTGACCGCCGCCGCGGCTGACACCAGCGGAGTGAAATAGTCGGCCGGAGGATGGTCCGCATCGGCGACCGGCGCATGCGCCTCCAGTACGAGCGTGCTGCCGTCACGTCCGAGCTTGTACGGCTGGTCGATGATCCATACCGGCGTGGGGACGGTCACGTGCCGGAACAGAGTTTCGATGTCTTCCGGGTACAGGCGTATACAGCCGTGACTGGCGCGCCGGCCGATGCCGTAGGGCTTGTTGGTACCATGGATCAGGTAGCTGGTCAGTCCGAGCCGCAGGGCATGGGCGCCGAGCGGATTGTCCGGACCGGGCGGCACGATTCCGGGCAGGGGGTCCCCCATGCGCTCATGCTCCGCGCGGATCGACGCCGGCACGGTCCAGGACGGATCCTTGATCTTGCCGATCACCTCGGTGACGCCGAGCGGCGTGCCCCAGCCTTCCTGTCCGATCCCGATGGGGAAGGTCATCACCACGGCTCCGCTCCCGGCCGGGGCCGGATAGTAATACAGACGCATCTCGGCGAGATTGACGATGATGCCCCGGCGCGGGGCGGCGGGCAGTACGAATCGCGCGGGCAATATCACCGCACCGCCCGGCGGCGGCAGCCATGGATCCAGCCCCGGGTTGGCGGCGGCGATCTCGTTATAGCCGAGGTCATGGGCGCGGGCGATATCGAGCAGGGTCTCGCCCTCGGCAACGATGGCGGTGCCGATCTCGCCCACCACATCCACGCCGGGCGCAGGCAGGGCGAAGGTTGCACCTTCGGCCGCGCCGCACATGGCCAGCCCGGCGAATAACGCCGCGCCATCCCGGTGGAAACGACGCGCCCGCGTCCGGCGGCCTCCCGCCGCGCGCCGCATCAGACGCACAGGCGACCTATGGCTGCGTATCCGTCGCGGCCTGCTCGACCGGAAGCCCCGCGGCGATCCAGCCCGGCATGTCGCCGGCAAGATGGCGCAGCGGGCCGAATCCCGCCTGGGCCAGCACCTCCGCAGCGAGCCCGGCGCGCCGACCCGATTTGCAATACAGCACGATCGTCCTGTCCCGATAAGGAGCGAGCTCCGCCAGCCGCCCGGCAGCCTGGTCATGCGGCAGGTTCAGCGCCCCCGGAACATGACCGGCGGCATACTCCTCCGTCGTGCGCACATCGAGCACCAGCGGCGGCGCGGCGGCGCCGAGTTGCGCCTGCAGTTCATCCCGGCTGATATCGTCCACTTGCGCGGCCGCGGCCGCGCCGACAAGACCCCACAGGGCCAAGATCAGAATGCCGGCCTGGGCGGCCGGGCTCATGTTCGCGCGCATGCTTCACCTCCTGTCATCAGGCTCCAACTATATCACGCGCCCAGGTGCGGCCGGGCCCCTCACAGCCGTCAATATTCCATCGCTGCGGTCGCTATAGAACATGGCGGTGATTGAAGTATTCTGCACGCCGCACCCCTGTTATCCACTTACCCCGGCCGGCAACGATGGCGAAACGATTGCGCATAGCTCTGCTGAGCTTCATCCTGCTGCTGGTCGCGCTCAACGCGTGGTTCACGCGCCAGGACATCACCGGCTGGGAGCAGCCGCTGCGGGTCGTGATCTATCCGATCAACGCGGACGGTAGCCCGGCCGCGGAGCACTACATCGGAGAACTGCGGGCGGACTCTTTCCGCGCCATCGAGGACTTCTTCCGCCGCGAATCACGCCGTTTCGGCGTCGACCTATCCGCGCCAGTGGAGATCGACATGGCGCCGGCGCCGGCGTCGGCCCCGCCGCCCGATCTGCCGCGCGAACGGAATGTGCTGCAGGTGATGCTGTGGAGCCTGCGTCTGCGCTACTGGGCCTGGACGGCGGACGAATACCCGGGCCCGACGCCGCAGGTGCGCCTGTTCGTGCAGTATTATGATCCGCAGCGCTTTCCGCGCCTGGAGCATTCCGTCGGGCTTTCCAAGGGGGCATTGGCCCTGATCAAGGCCTTCGCGAGCCGGACCATGGGCGCGCAGAATAACGTCATCATCGCCCATGAACTGCTGCATACCCTGGGCGCCACCGACAAGTACGATCCGCGCACCAATCTGCCGCTCTATCCGGACGGCTACGCGGAGCCGGATCTCGCACCGCGCCATCCGCAGTCGCGGGCGGAAATCATGGCGGGACGCACACCGCTTTCCCCGACCCGGGCGGAAACGCCCATCGGCCTGCACGCCGCAGTGGTCGGCGCCGTCACGGCGCGGGAGATCGGCTGGCTCGACTAGCGCACGAGCGCGATCAGCAGCAGCACGAAGATCACGACGGCGCCGACCGGCAGCACCACGCCGCGCCAGTCGCGCCGGTCCGCACGCCGGCCCTTTTCCAGGGCCGCCTTGACCCCGGGCAGGGTCCACCACAGCACCAGCACGACCACCAGGGCCAGCACCGCCTGCTGCCACCACGTCATCGACGGCATCATGATCCGCTCCGCAAGGTGTTCCGCGTCGACCCAGTCTAGCATGCTGCGGCGGGCGGACCCGGCGCGGCGCCGCTCAACAATTCGCCGCTGTGAACGCTAACTAAGGAAATTCCATTTCCCGTCATCCGACCACCGTGGGGCCGGCCGTGAACACAAAAACAGAAGTCGAAAAAGAGGCGGCGCGAGACACTGCGCTCCGCTGGATCAAGGACGTCTCCAGCCTGGTCTCTCCGCCGGACATCTGCATCCGGGTGTTCGAACTGGTGGAATCGAACACGGCCACCGCACAGGGACTGGGGGAGATCATCAGTTGCGACCCCAGCCTGACCGCCCGCCTGCTCCGGCTCGTGAACAGCTCCTTCTATCAGTTTTCGCGCCGCATCGACACCGTCTCGCGCGCCATCACTGTGGTCGGCATCAGCGAACTCTACAACATGGTGATCGCGGTATCGGCGGTCAAGTCGTTCTCGCGCATCCCGAGCTTCGTCGTCAATATCGACACCTTCTGGCGCCACAGCGTCTCCTGCGCGATCATCGCACGCATGCTGGCGAAGCGCTGCGGGGTGCTTCACCCGGAGCGTCTGTTCGTCGCCGGCCTGTTGCACGACGTCGGCAGCCTGCTCATCTACAACCGGGTTCCGGAAACGGCGCGGGATCTGATCCTGGCCGCGCGCGGCAACGAGGGCATCCTGCATCGGACCGAACAGAAGGCGCTCGGGTTCAGCCACGCGGAACTCGGCGGGATGATGCTCGATCAGTGGCACCTCCCGGACGCGCTGCAGCAGGCTGTGCGCCACCATCACGATCCGGCGGCGGCGACCGCGCATGGACGCATGGAGGCAGCGATCCTGCACATCGCCGACGCCCTTGCCAATCACGGCGAGCAGGGCGCCTTCAGCGCCGAAGCGTCGGCGGATGTCTTCATCGAGGACGACGCCTGGCAGACCACGGGCCTCGCCCCGACCCCCGCCCTGCTGAACATGCTCGTCGAGGAAACCCGGGAACAATACCGCGACGCCGTCAACGTCCTGGGCGTCTGAGGCCGCGCCGCGCGCGGCCGCGCGACTGCAGATTCAAGTTCCACCGCTTGTCTTTGGCATTTCTCCCCCAATATCAATAACTCAGACCCTGCTGATGCGCATTGGCGGCGGCGGGCCTGAACACGTAGAATGCCCTTGATTAGCAGCCGAGAACGGAAACGAGCACATGAAGACCGCAATCCCAGCGACCAGCCGGACCACCCCGGACGCGAGCGCCACCGGCCAGGCCCATGACGCCTTCGCCTGGATCCGCAGCGAACGCATCGAATCGCTCAACCTGACGGTGGAGGAGTACGAACACCGGCGCACCGGCGCGCGCCATTATCACCTCAGCGCGGAAAATCCCGAGAACGTCTTCCTGGTCGCCTTCCGCACCGTGCCGATGGACTCCACCGGCGTCGCCCACATCCTCGAACACACCGCTCTGTGCGGCAGCGAGCGCTATCCGGTGCGCGACCCCTTCTTCATGATGATCCGGCGTTCGCTCAATACCTTCATGAACGCCTTCACCAGCAGCGACTGGACGGCCTACCCCTTCGCCAGCCAAAACCGGAAGGATTTCTACAATCTGCTCGACGTCTACCTGGATGCCGCATTTTTCGCCCGGCTGGACGAGCTGGATTTCGCGCAGGAGGGGCACCGCATCGAGTTCGAGGACGCTGCCGATCCGCGCAGCCGCCTGGTATACAAGGGCGTGGTCTACAACGAAATGAAGGGGGCGATGAGTTCCCCGGTCAGCGCCCTGTGGCAAAGCCTGAGCCAGCGCCTGTACCCGACCACCACCTACCATTACAACAGCGGCGGCGACCCGGAACACATCCCCGACCTCAGCTATGAGCAGTTGAAGGAGTTCTACCGCACGCATTACCACCCGTCGAACGCCGTCTTCATGACCTACGGCAACATCCCCGCGCACGAGCATCAGGCACGCTTCGAGGAGCGCGCCCTGGCCCGCTTCGGGCGGCTCGACGAGGCCATCACCGTGGCGGACGAGGCCCGCCGTGACCATCCGCACGGCGTAGAGGACAGTTACGCGCTGGAGGAAGGCGACACCGGCGGCAACAAGACCCACATCGTGCTCGGCTGGCTGCTCGGCCGCAGCACCGAACTGGAAGATCTGCTCAAGGCCCACCTGCTCTCCAACATCCTGCTCGACAATGGCGCCTCGCCGCTGCGCCATGCGCTGGAGACCACGAAGCTGGGCAGCGCCCCCTCGCCCCTGTGCGGGCTGGAGGACTCCAACCGCGAGATGGCCTTCGTGTGCGGCGTCGAAGGCAGCCGGCCGGAACATTCCGAGGCGGTCGAGGGCATGATCCTCGACGTGTTGCGCGACATCGCCGAACACGGGGTACCGCAGGAGATGGTCGAGGCCGCACTGCATCAGCTCGAGCTGCACCAGCGCGAGATCGGCGGCGACTCCTATCCTTACGGCCTGCAACTGATCCTGAGCGCGCTGCCGACCGCCGTCCACCGTGGCGACCCGATCGCAGTGCTCAATCTCGAGCCGGTGCTGGAACGCCTGCGCACGGAGATCCGGGATCCCGGCTTCATCAAACGGCAGGTGCGGTCACTGTTGCTCGACAATCCGCACCGCGTGCGTCTCACCCTGAAACCCGATCCGGAACTGAGCCGTCGCCGCGGCGCGGCCGAGGCGGAACGACTGGAGGCGATACGCGCCGCGCTGTCGGCGGAGGAGAAGGAGCGGATCGCGGCGCGTGCCGCCGAGCTGTTGCAGAGACAGGCACGCCACGACGATCCGGAGATCCTTCCCAAGGTGGGCCTGGACGACATCCCCGCCGACCTCTACATCCCGGAGGGCGCGCGTGAGCCGCTCGGCCCGTGGGAGGCGACCTTCTACCCGCAGGGCACCAACGGACTGGTATATCAGCAGATCGTGATCGAGCTGCCGCAGCTGGACGATGAACTGCTCGCCTGCCTGCCGTACTACACGCGCGCCCTCTCCGAACTCGGCAGCGGCGGGCGCGATTACCTCGCCACGCAGCTGCGCCAGTCGCAGGTGTGCGGCGACATCAGCGCCTATACCAGCCTGCGCGGCCGCATCGACGACGTGCAGGACATCCGCGCCCATTTCATCCTCTCCGGCAAGGCACTCGCCAGCAGGCACGCGTCATTCAGCGAGCTCATGCGGGAGACGCTGGAGGACGTCCGCTTCGACGAACTCGACCGCCTGCGCGAGCTCATCGCCCAGGAGCGTGCTCGCATGGAGCAGAGCGTCACCGGCCGCGGCCACTCGCTCGCCATGAGCGCCGCCGCGAGCGGGATGAGCGCGGGCGCCGCCATCAACCACCGGCTGCGCGGGCTGGCCGGCATCCGCGCGCTGAAGCAGCTCGACGATTCGCTCGGAGCGCAAGACCGTCTCGCGCACTTCGCGGGGCGGCTGGCGCGCATCCATGAACTCGTCCTGCGCGCACCGCGCCAGTTCGTGCTGATCGGCGAACGCGAGCGCCACGAAGAGTTGCGGCGCGACCTGGAGGCCGCGTGGAACGGAGCGTCCGCGCCCGGCAACGACGGCTACATGCCGTTCACCCGCGCGCCGGTGCGCCATCCGGTGCGGCAACTGTGGACTACCAGCACGGAGGTGAATTTCTGCGCCAAGGTATATCCGACTGTGCCGATCGATCATCCGGACGCCGCGGCGCTCGAGGTACTGGGCGGATTCCTGCGCAATGGCTTCCTGCACCGCGCGGTGCGCGAACAGGGTGGGGCCTACGGCGGTGGTGCCGGCCACGACCCCGACATTGCCGCCTTTCGCTTCTATTCCTACCGCGACCCGCGCCTCGAGGAAACACTGCGGGACTTTGACCGTGCGATCGACTGGCTGCTTGATACCCGCCACGAGGCGCGCCAGCTGGAAGAGGCGATCCTCGGCGTGATCGGCGCGATCGACAAGCCGGGCTCACCGGCGGGCGAGGCAAAATCAGCCTTCCACAACAACCTCTACGGCCGCACGCCGGCGCAGCGCCAGCGCTACCGCATGCGCGTGACGGGGGTCACGCTCGGCGATCTGCGCCGGGTGGGCGAAACCTACCTGAAGCCGCCGCAGGCCAGCCAGGCCGTCATCACCAGCGCCTCCGCCGCGCAGCAGCTCGGCGATCACGGCATGGAAGTACTGCCGCTGTAACCGGCCGGCCACCGCGACTCCGGAGGACCTGTGAACAGACGATCGTTTCCGCTGTTTTGCACCCTTGCCTGCGCCGCATGGACGACGGCGCATGGCGACATCGTTATCGAGGGCGCTGACGCCGCCGGCCGGGACAGCCGCGTGACGATCGGGGCCGGCATGGCCAGGATCGACGGGGCGGATGCGGGCCTGCACATGCTGCTCGACCTGGAGAGCGGGCGCGTGCTCGCGGTCAACACGCGCGAGCATTTCGCCATGGATCTCGCCTCGCCCCGGCAGCGACGCTCCGAACACGCGGAGATGGCGGCGACCGGCATCGCACCGCCGCGCGTGCGCCTGGAGGACGCCGGCGCCGGCCCGGATATCGCCGGCTATCCGACGGTGCGCTACCGGGTTCTGATCGACGACGCGTACTGCCGCGACGAATTCCTCGCCGCCGCACCGCTCGCCGAACCCGGCATTCGCCGCTTCATCGAAATCATGGCCACCGCCTCCGAGGACCAGGACCATCGTGTCCTCACCCTTCTTACCGAACCGGAACGCCTGTGCGATGTCGCCGATGACCTGATCGACGACCACTATACACAGCTCGGCATCCCGCTGCGGAGCACCGGCGAAGGCGGCAGGGTGACCCACGAAATCCTCCGCATCCGGCTCGATGCCCCGGCTCAACCCGCGTTGCTCGAGCTGCCGGCGGACTATCCCGTGCTCACCCGAGCACAGGTGCTGGAACGCTCGGGCGGGGGCGACTCGGATGAGGCGGCGGTGGCGGAACGGCAGCGCCGCATCCAGGAGCGCATCGAGGAGATCGAAGGCCGGACCGGCATTCCCGCGAATCCGCCTGCACCGGCGCCATGACTCCGCAGCCGATCCCGACCGGCGTGGCGACCCGATGCTGAGGGAGGACGAGCTCACCGCCATCGCGTGCCGTACGCTGCGCCACTACGACGACCGCGCCGAGCGATTCTGGGAGGCCACGCGCGACCACGACGTCAGCCAGAACCGCGCCGCGCTGCTGCGCCACATCCGGTCGGCGCCGCCGCTGCGCCTCCTCGATCTCGGCTGCGGTCCGGGACGCGATCTGATCGCCTTCCGCGCGCTCGGCCACCTGCCGACCGGACTGGAAGGGGCGCCGCGCATGTGCGCCCTGGCGCGCCGCCTGTCCGGTTGCGAGGTGCTGTGCCAGGATTTTCTTAACCTGGACCTTCCGGCGGACTTCTATGACGGCATCTTCGCCAACGCCACGCTGTTCCACGTCCCGGCGCAGGAGCTGCCGCGCGTACTGCTCGAACTCCGCGCCAGTCTCAAGCCGGACGGTGTGCTGTTCAGTTCGAATCCGCACGGCGACAACCAGGAAGGCTGGCAGGGCGAGCGCTACGGCTGCTACCACGATCTCGCGCAATGGCGCCGCTTCATGCACGGCGCCGGCTTCGCGGAACTCGAGCACTTCTACCGCCCGCCCGGCCTGCCGCGCGCACAGCAGCCGTTCCTCGCCAGCGTCTGGAAAACACGGGAGGCGCCCGCCTGACGCGGGCCCTCCTTCCCTTCACTCAACCGGCGGAGCAACCATGAACCGGCAGACCTATTACGTTGACGGCGCGGCTGCGCTGGATGAACTGTGTGCACGCATCAGGAACAAGCCCTGGCTCGCGCTCGACACCGAGTTCATCCGCGAGAGCACCTACTATCCGCGCCTGTGCCTGCTCCAGCTCGCCACCGACGACGTCATCGCCTGCGTCGATCCGCTCGCGCTCGCGCATCTCGACCCGCTCGCCGAGATACTGTTTGATCCCGCCGTCATCAAGATATTCCACGCCTGCAGCCAGGACATGGAGATTTTCTATCACGCCTATGGAAAGCTGCCGGGACCGGTATTCGACACCCAGCTTGCCGCGCCGCTGCTCGGCATGCAGAGCCAGCCGAGCTATGCGGGCGCGGTGCAGGAGCTGCTGGGTACCGCGCTGTCCAAGTCGCACACGCGCACCGACTGGTGCCGCCGCCCGCTCTCCCCCGCGCAGATCGAGTACGCGCTCGACGATGTCCGCTACCTGGGCCCGCTCTATCTGAAGCTGCGCACTGAACTCGAAGCCCGCGGACGCCTGGCCTGGCTGCTGGAGGACTTCGCCGCGCTGTCCGATCCCGAGCGTTACCGCAACCCGCCCGAGCTGGCCTGGCGCCGCATCCGCGCCACCGGCAAGCTGACGGGCAAGCGGCTGGCGACGCTCAAGTCACTGGCCGCCTGGCGTGAGGAGCGCGCGCGGAGGGAAGACCGTCCGCGCGGCTGGATATTGGCGGACGAGGCGCTGGTCGACATCGCGCGCATGGGCCCCGACGACGCAGAACAGCTCGCCAGCCTGCGATCGGTCAAACGCCAGACCATGCAGGATTACGGTTCCGAGATCCTTTCGCTCATCCGCCTGGCAAAGGCCGCGCCGGCGGGCGGCGCAGACCCTTCCCCCGCCGGCGAGCGCGCCGGTCCGCTCGATCCGCGCCAGGAGGCGCTCGCCGACATCATGATGGCGCTTGTCCGCGTGCGCGGCGCGGAGAACGCGATCAATCCCGCGATGCTCGCCTCGCGCGACGAACTCGCGCGCGTCATCCTCGGAGAGCGTGATGCGGAGGTCCTGCACGGCTGGAAAAAAACCCTGATCGGGGACGACCTGCTGATGCTCCTGGCAGGGCGCCTTCGCCCGCGCATCGTGGACGGCGTGCCCAGATTCGACCCCGTCCACGACTGAGTCGCGGCTCAACCGCGCAGCAGGCGGTTTTCCGCGGCCTCGATCGCGCCGGCGGTGCCGAACAGCACCAGGGTATCGTCGCGACGCAGCCGTGTCTCCGGCACAGGCGCCTCACTGCGGATGCCGTTGCGCAACAGGGCGGTCGCCTCGACGCCGAACTGCTCCAGCCGGATCTCGGCCAGCGTCCGCTCGACGGCGTGGGCGCCTGCCTCGAGCTTCACGATCTGCAGGCGCTTCGCGCCGCTGTCCGCCTCCTGCCCGGAGTCGACGTCACCCCGGCCGCGGAAATACTCGCGCAGCAGCTGGTAACGGCTGTCGCGGATCTCCTTCACTTCGCGCAGCACGCGCGACACCGGGACGCTGAGCAGCAGCAACAGATGGGACGACAGCATGAGGCTCGCCTCCAGGGTTTCCGGCACCACCTCGGTCGCGCCCGCGCGCTGCAGCCGTTCCAGATCGGTGTCGTCGCGCGTGCGCACCAGGATCGGCATGTCCGGGCGCAGGCGCCGGGCTTGCGGCAGGATCTTCAGGGCCGAGGTCACGTCGTCGAAGCTCACCACCAGCGCGCGGGCCCGCGCCAGGCCGGCGGCCTCGAGCATCTCCTGATGGGTCGAATCGCCGTAAAAGACGCGTTCACCCGCGGTGCGGGCGTCGCGCACGCGCACCGGATCGAGGTCGAGCGCAACGTGGTCGAAACCCTCCTTCGCCAGCAGCCGCGCGATGTTCTGGCCGATGCGGCCGTACCCGCAGATGATCACGTGACCCTTGAGTTCGCGCGCGTCCTGCACGACCTCCTGCAGCAGCTGTTCGCGCTGTTTCAGATAGGTGCCGGCAAACAGACGTTTCACGATGATCCCGTTGTAATTGATCATCAACGGGCTCAGCGCCATGCTGAAGATGAGCGCGGCCAGGATCACCTGGGCGTCGTGATGATCGAGCAGGCGTTCACCCAGTGCGAGCGACAGCAGCACCAGACCGAATTCACCGCCCTGTGCAAGCACAATGCCGGTACGCACCGCCACCCCCGGCTCCGCCCCCATCAGCCTGGCGAGCGCAACGATCAGCACGAGCTTGAAGGCGATGATGGCTACCAGGAGCAACACCGTCCAGTGCAGTATGCCCGGCAGGGAGGAGAGCTCGAGCAGCATGCCGATAGTGATGAAGAACAGCCCGAGCAGGACATCGCGGAATGGGCGGATGTCGGCCTCGACCTGGTGCCTGAACTCGGTCTCGCCCAGCATCATGCCGGCGAGAAAGGCGCCGAGCGCGAGCGACAGGCCGGCGTAATGCGTGATCCAGGCGGCCGCGAGGGCCATCAGCAGTGCGGTTAGGGTGAAAAGCTCGGATGAGCGCGAGGAGGCGATTTCGTGAAACAGCGGGCGCAGCAGCCAGTGTCCGGCCGAGAACATGAGCACGACCACCACGATGCCCTTCGCCAGAGCCCATAGCAGACTCCACATCACCATTTCCTGGTCGCCGCCGGCCAGCACCGGGATCAGAATCAGGAACGGGATCACGGCGAGGTCCTGGAACAACAGGATGCCCACCGACAGGCTGCCATGGCGAGAATTCAGCTCGAGGCGCTCCGTCATCTGCCTGATCACGATCGCAGTGGACGACATCGCAACCGCGCCGCCCACCACGAAGGCAGCCGCCACCGACAGGCCGAGCGCCCAGGCCGCGCCGCCCGCAACCAGTGTCGTCAGCACGACCTGGGCACTACCCAGACGAAGCACTTCATGCCGCATGGCGATCAGGCGCGGCAGCGAAAATTCCAGACCCACGGTAAACAGCAGGAACACGACGCCGTATTCAGCGAGCAGGCGCGTCGCCGCGCTGTCTGGCACCCATGCCAGCCCGTTCGGCCCCACCACGACGCCGACGCACAGGTAGGCGAGGATGGCGGGCAGCCTGAATCGGCGGAAGATGGAAACGGTGAGTACGGAAACAACGAGCAGCACCAGGACCGCTTCGAGCACGCCCAGGTTCATCGTCGTGGTACCGGACAGTACGGGTTGCTCGGTCCGATCACGGCTTGTCCCGCCTGCATGCGGGCGGGTCGGATTTCTCGCCGGTTCAAGCCGGCGCTACCACCGGCCGCACCCTCGCGGCGGCCTGGCGCGCGCGCCGGCGCGCGTCATCCACGTCTTCGCCGTAGGCGAGCGCCACCCCCATGCGGCGGCGCACGAACGCCTCCGGTTTTCCGAACAGGCGCAGGTCGCTGCCGGGCACGCGCAGCGCCTCATCCACCCCGTCGAAGGCGATTCCGGCCGCCTCATGCCCCCCGTAGATGACCGCGCTTGCGCCGGGACAGAGCAGTCCGGGATCCACCGGCAGGCCGAGGATGGCGCGCGCATGCAGCTCGAATTCACTCTGGCGCTGCGTCGCCATCGTCACCATCCCGGTATCGTGCGGGCGCGGGCTGACCTCGCTGAACCAGACCCGGTCGCCCTTGATGAACAGTTCGACGCCGAAGATCCCGCGGCCGCCCAGGCTGGCGGTGATCCGGCCTGCGATCTCGCGGGCGCGTGACAGCGCCGCCGCCGTCATGGGCTGCGGCTGCCAGCTCTCGACATAGTCACCGCGCTGCTGCAGGTGGCCGATCGGCTCGCAGAAGAATGTCCCGATCGCGCCGTCGACGCCCGCGGCCCGCACCGTCAGCTGGGTGATCTCGAAGTCGAAGTCGATCATCTCCTCTACGATGACACGGCCCTGCCTGACGCGCCCGCCGCTCTGCGCATATTCCCACGCCGCGGCAACCCCATCCACGCCGTCCACGGTCGATTGCCCCTTGCCGGAGGACGACATCACCGGCTTGACGATGCAGGGAAATCCGATCCCGTCCCCGATCGCCCGGCGCAGTTCGTCGAGACTCCGGGCGAAGGCGTAGCGCGAGGTGGGCAGCCCGAGCTCCTCTGCCGCGAGACGGCGGATCCCTTCACGGTTCATGGTGAGATGCGCGGCGCGTGCGGTCGGAATAACCTCGGCGAGGCCGTCAGCCTCGATGTCGAGCAGCGCCTGGGTGGCGATCGCCTCGATCTCCGGCACGATCAGATGGGGGCGCTCGCTCTCGACCAGCGTGCGCAAGGCGCGCGCGTCGGTCATGTCGATCACATGGGCACGGTGCGCGACCTGATGACCGGGCGCACCGGCGTAGCGGTCGACGGCGATGACCTCCACGCCCAGCCGCTGCAGCGCGATGATGACTTCCTTCCCGAGCTCACCGCTGCCGAGCAGCATCACCCTCACGGCGGTCGTGGACAACGGTGTACCCAAACGATATGTCATGGTGCTGCGCCCCGGATCCCGCTACCCGCTCAAGTCTCTCTCATAAACCCACGCGATTCTCTCACAACGGATCGGCGGAATGAATATGACGCGGCATACGGGATTGCGCCGGGACGGTGGGCGCCGGGATGTGATACATTCAGCCTGATCGCGCGGGAAAGACGGCTGCGGCATGCTTCAGAACGGGCCCTCCATGCCGTTAATATGGAAGACATACCGGGATCATCCGCACCATCCGAGCATCTGCAATGAAATCAAGAATCGACGAAGTTCCCAAACTGAAGACGCTGGCCACCGTGGTGGACGGACGACGTTACAACCAGGTTACACTCGGAGTGCGGCGCCTGAAGAGTCCCCTGCGCCTGCCTCTCACCGGGCTGCGCGGCATGGACCTGCTGGTGGACAAGGAGGCATGGGTGTGCGTCGACCGCACCCTGTACGATCTGCCGGTCATCGCATGGACCGACTTCAGGCCGGCCTCGCGCCGCGCGATCCACGAGGTCGTACCCTGCCTGCTGCACTACTACCACATCAATGCGGAGCTCATCACCGAGAGCGTGCTGGCCACCGCGATCAAGGAGATTCAGAAACGGCTGTGCAACCGCACACCGGCCACGCCCGCCCGCATCCGCACCCTGCACCCTGACGCCGGCGCCTGACGATCGCTCAGACGCCGGCCCCGAATATCACCTCTACCCTTAAGCCTCCCAGCTCCGCCTTCTCAAGCCGCACCGCCGCGTGATGCAGATCGGCGATGCGCTTGACGATGGAAAGCCCGAGGCCGCTGCCGGGCGCGAGCGTGCCGACCTGGCGATAGAATCGCTCAAATACACGGCTGCGCTCCTGCGGCGGAATACCCGGACCGCTGTCGTCCACGCGGAGCATGATACCGGCTCCATCCCGCTCGACGCGCACCTCGATCTTCCCTCCGGGCGGGGTGTATTTGATCGCGTTGTCCACCAGGTTGCGCAGCATGATGCCGAGCATCGCGCGGTCGCCCTGGACAGTGGCGCCGGTATCCGCTTCCAGGCTGAGATCGGCGTCCTTGGCGAGCGCAACCGGCGCAACCTCGGCCAGGACCTCAGACGCCAGCCCCTGCAGATCGACCTGGTCGCGCCCGACCCACAGGGTGGGATCGATGCGCGCAAGCGTGAGCAACTGCTGTGACAGATGGGTGGCACGGTCGACGCCGGTGATTACCTGATACAGCGCCCGGCGGCGCTCGTCGTCCTCCGTGGAGCGCAAGGCGACCTGCGCCTGGGTCTTCAGTGCCGCCAGCGGCGTGCGCAATTCATGGGCCGCATCGGCAGTGAAGCGGCGCTCGGTCTCGAAGGCCTGCTGCAGGCGCTGGAACAGGGCGTTCAGCGCATCTACCAGCGGCTTGGTTTCGACCGGAACCTGGGTGTCAGGGATTGAGTGCAGATTGTCCGGCCGGCGGTTCTTGACGTCGGCGGCGATGTTGCGCAGCGGCAACATGGCCCGGCCGACGCCGTACCAGATCATGACAGCGAGCAGCGGTATCGACAGCAGTATCGGGATCAGCACGCGGGATGCAATGAAGTTGCGCAGTTCTTCCCGGCGCTCGGCGCTCTCCCCCACCTGCACCTGGAGGTTCCCTGTCGTGTCGGTCAGGACATAGACACGCCATGGACTGCCTTCAATGACCCGGTTCTCGAAACCCGCGTTGCGCTCCGACATGCGGTATCTAGGCGCGCTGTCGGTGCGCAGCCAGATGCGGTCCTCGGGCAGTATCCACATCTGAAAGGCGAGGCGCTGTTCGTACTTATGCGAGAATTCGGTGAACTGCTCCGCGATGTCGTCGTCACTGCTGTAATCCGGGGTCGAAGCCTGTTCCTTCAGCTCGTGTCCCATGAGATTCAGCAGCAGGCGCGCCGACTGGGCGAGCTGGGCATCGATCAGCTCGTCCACCTCGCTCTGGGTGGCGGCGTACATGACCATGCCTACGATTGCCCACATCGCCAGGGTAACCGGCAGAAGGGTGAACAGCAGGCGGTTACGCAGGGAAGGGTTCATGTTTCCTTGTCGATGACGTAGCCGACGCCGCGGATGGTGCGGATCAGTTCTGGCCACAGCTTCCTGCGCAGGTGGTGGATGTGGACCTCCACCGCGTTGCTGTCGACTTCGTCCTTCCACGAATACAGGTTCTGTTCGAGCTGGGCGCGCGATAATACCCTGCCGCGGTTTTCGAGCAGCTGCAGCAGAACGGCGAACTCGCGCGGCGCCAGCTCCACCGGCTGGCCGGCTCGGGTGACCGCGTGCGAGGCGGGGTCAAGGACGATATCACGGTGGCGGATCACCGGCTCGCTGCGCCCGCTGCGCCGGCGCAGCAGGGCGCGGATGCGGGCGGTCAGCTCGTCCAGGTCGAAAGGCTTGACCAGGTAATCATCGGCCCCGCTGTCCAGTCCGGAGACCTTGTCTTCCACGGTGTCGCGTGCGGTGAGCAGCAACACTGGCAGGCTGCTGCCGCCGCTGCGCAGCGTCCTCAGCACTTCCAGGCCGGAACGCCTGGGCAGGCCGATATCGAGGATCATGAGGTCGTAGGCGCCGGCGCCGAGGAACAGTTCGGCAGAGTGCCCGTCCTTGACCCAGTCCACGGCATAACCGCTCTGCTGCAATCCGACCTGCAGGCCGTTGCCCAGCAACTCATCGTCTTCCACGAGGAGAATACGCATGCGCCCCCTGATTACGCACAGCCACCGCAGCATAGCCCCGTGCGGACATCATTGTATATCTTCTATTTTGCGGGCCAGCGGCAGCAAGAGTCCCATGCCGCTGCATCGTACGGATCATTACACCAGAGCGTCCTTAAGCCTGGCTTAATGGCCGGTGTGGGGCAGGAAAGGGGCGCGTCGCGCCGGGCGGAGGGAACGGGCTCAGTGCGAGCCGTGGGCCTCGTCCCAGCGGAGGTCGCCGCACAGTACGCGGCGCTCGCCGCGGACCTTGAAGGCGATCGATATCGTGATGCAGGGCGTGGCGGTCGCGGCAGAGAGATAGGGGCGCGTTACCTGGACCTTGTCCGGGCGTGAGATGGCGCGGCGGAAATAGTGCCGGCGCGACCAGTTCGCCCCGGCGGCATCGCGCAGGGGTGCGAAGCGCGGATCGGATTCCACCTGGGCGTGCGGTGAATTGATGTTGGCGCCGATCTGGCGGCCATCGCTGTCGAGGAGGAAGCAGCGTTCGGCGCGCGGCAGCTCGAGGAAACCCTTGCATGCGATCTCGAGCGGATGCGACGACTGGAGCAGCACGGAGGCATAACCCATGCCGTTGAGATAAGGCGCAATCTCGGTCCGATAGCCGGTGCGCTCCTGCAGCGTCATGTCCCTGAACTGGCCGAAGAGCTGGCCGAACGCCGGCACCTGGGTCACGGCCGCCTGCGGTGCGGGGCGCGCGAAATAGTAGCCCTGCACGAAATCGGCGTCGGCGTCCATCGCCACCATCGCCTCGTACTCGGTTTCAATGCCTTCCATCACCACCAGGGATCCCGACTCGTGCAGCAGCGACACCATGCCCGGCACGATGGAACGGATGCCGGGGTCGACGGCCGCCTGCATGACAATGGAGCGGTCAAGCTTCACGATATCCGGGCGCAGACGGCAGATGCGGTCGAAGTTGGAGTGGCCGGCGCCGAAATCGTCGATCGCGATCAGACAGCCGAGATCCCGGTAGTGGCGGACGGAATCCACCAGCGGCGTTTCATCGGCCAGGGAGGCCTCGACGATCTCGATCACCACCCGCTCGGGCGGGAATCCCAGCTGTTCAAGCTTGGCCTGCAGGAACGATCCCGAGCGCCTCCCTTCGGCGATGACGCGCGGATTGATGTTGAGGAACAGCCAGGCGGCGGCCGGGGCCTGGCGGGCGAAATTGTACAGATGGGTCGCACGGCACAGGCGGTCGAGCAGTACGGTATCGGTATAACCGCGCGTGCTGCCGAACACTTCTTGGGGACTGCGCGGACGCCCGTCAGCATCGGTGGCGCGCATCAGCGCCTCGAATCCGATCACGCGCTGATGGGCCAGGCTGAAAATCGGCTGGTAATGCGAGTCCAGCCTGAGCCCTTTGAACATCGCGTAGGTACACTCGGCACCCTGATACAGCGCGGAGTCCGTGGCTGCGTGCGCCTCCTCGCGGAAGTTGCCGTCCGTGGCTGTTTGCGTAGGATTGAGATTAGATATGCTGCCCATGGCGCCGCCGCTATTCTTATTCCAGTTTAACGGCAGACCGGCAGGCGGCTTTAGAAGATAAGTGCTGAATTCTTCGTGTGAATCCGGCTGCGGCGCACCAGGACGGCACCCTGCATGCGGACCCCGGCTGTCGCCCGCTCAGCCGCCCGCCGCGACTTCGCGATAAAACGCGGTCAGGCGCTGCACCGCGCCGGCGGCGGGATCCTGCTGCCGCAGGCGCTCGATGCATTCGTGTGCCTGGCGCAGATATTGATCATTGCGTCCGTCGCGCTTCATCCTCAGAAGCATGACCTTGGCCGTATTCATATTGATGGTGCGATTCGCCGGCAGGTCGCGTATCGCCTGCTGGAACAATTCAGCGGCCTCCTCCAGTCGCCCCTCCTCCGCCAGATGGACACCGTCGTTATTGAGCCGGACCACTTCGTCCCGCACCCGCGCGATGAGCCGTTCGCCCTCTTCCGCCATGCCGGCATCGCGGAATACTTCCCGCACCTCCTGCAGCAGGCCCTCGTCCTCGTGGCGGTTGCCGATTGCGCGCTGCATCAGTTCAACGGCGGTCGCGTGTTCACCGCGCGCGAGCAGCATGCGCGCCAGCTCCACCATGGCCTCGGGCGAGACGTCGTCATCCATGCCGGCATAGATTTTCATCGCTTCCTCGCAGGAAGCCTGCGCACCGGCCTCCTCGCCCAACAGGCGGTGCACCAGGCACTCCGCCGCCGCCGCGCGCAGACGTGCCTCGGGATCGGTGCTGAAGTCGCGGCGCAGATCGCGCAGGACGCGCAGCGCGCTCCCGGCGTCGAACTGCATGAGGGCGCGCGCCTGCTTGATGTAACTGGACGCGGTGCGGTACACGGAGCGACTGCCCAGGGCGACCGCCGCGCCGAAGGCGCGCGCTGCGAGCCGGTAGTGTCCGTCGCGCAAAGCGAGCTCGCCGAGCGCCATCTGCCGGCGTATCGAGCGTGGCGAAAGTTCGAGGGCGGTGCCCAGCGATTTCCGCGCCGCGTCGTGGTCACCGAGCAGGGTCCGCACCCTGGCCAGCCAGTCGTAGGCCTCGAGCTGGCGCGGATGCGCCGCCAGCGTCCGTTCGAAGGCGACCGCCGCGCCCGCGTAGTCTTTCACCAGAAAACGCACGCGGCCGCTGCCGAGTCCCGCCCACACGGCCTTGCGGCGCGTGAACACCTGGGCGTATATCGCCTCCGCCTGGGGGAACTTCTCCAGCGCTGGCGCTGCATGCGGGCGGAAAACTGCTCGCGGGTGAAGGGCAGGGAGAGATAATCGTCGGGACGGCATTCCAGCACCCCCATCACCACCTGCGCGGTATTCTCCGCAGTCACCATGACGAAGAGTGTGGACGCCTTGAGAATCCCCTTGAAGCGCGCCTCCTCCAGCAATTGCTGTCCGTCACGGCCGGCGCCCAGGTGGAAATCGCATAACACAACGTCGTAGCCGACCTGCGCCATCATCCCAATGGCCTCGGCTGCGTATGCGGTCTCATCGATCTGTTCCGCACCGCTCTCCGCCAGCATCATTTTCAACAGGCGGCGTGTATCGGCGGACTCATCGACGATCAGAAAGCGTGCGCGCTTGAAATCGCAGGATGTATCAACGGGCTTACTCATGACTATTAACCGCGCAGGCCAACCCCCTAGGGGGCGATCACTTCCGCGCTCCAGACGGAAGTCCATGGTGTTAACGGACTTTTATCAGGTTAACTTTAAGGAATTCGCCCCCGGCCGGCTGACAATCACCCCCGGAGTGTGCTATTAAGACGCGCGATGGATCTGTTCTCTTTGATTTCCCCCTCGGAGTTGTCCGCGCTCGCCACTGTCATCATGACCGACGTGGTGCTCGCGGGCGACAACGCCATCGTGGTCGGCATGGCGGCGGCGGGCCTGCCCGCCGAACAGCGCCGTCGCGCGATCCTCTACGGCATCATCGCCGCCACTGTGATGCGCATCCTGTTCGCCTTGGCTACCACCCAGCTGCTGCAGATCATCGGGCTCATGCTCGCCGGCGGCATCCTGCTGCTGTGGGTCGGCTGGAAACTGTATCGAGAGCTGAGCACGCCCCGCGCACATGCGGAGGAGGAGGGCGAGGCGGTGCTGGAAGGCAAGGACGTCACGACGCGTAAACCCAAAACCTTCCGTGATGCCGTGACCCAGATCGTCGTCGCCGACATCTCCATGTCGCTCGACAATGTACTCGCTGTCGCCGGCGCCGCACACGAACACCCCTGGGTGCTGGTATTCGGACTGGTGCTGTCGGTGGCCCTGATGGGGGTGGCTTCGACTGTCATGGCGCGGCTGCTCGTACGCCACCGCTGGATCGGCTACGTCGGCCTGCTAGTCATCCTGTATATCGCGCTCACCATGATGTGGGACGGAGCCCATCAGGTCGCGCAGGCAGTTTAAGCCGGCCCGAGTGATGGCTCTCCCGCGTCACCAAGTGCAGTGGGCCTGGAGCCGGCAGGATTGCTCAGACAGGCGGTGGTGTTCATCTTGTCCGCAAGGAATCGGTAACCCGCCGCTATAAGCCGCTTGATCAGCGTTTCATACTGCTCATTCGTCATACAGGAGTTTTCGAAGTGGATAATGGCCGGCCGACACCGCCCCAGATCAAGCATCGACAACACCTCGTAATCGTAACCCTCGGTATCGACCTTCAAGACATCCGGCATCTTAGGCGACAGCGCGAGTAATTCACTGAGGGTGATACAGGAAACCTGTTGTTCGACAATTGCCTCCTCACCCAATCCGATGCGGCGGGCATGCCCCAGGACATGCCTCCGGTCAAAGCTGGCCACACCGTTGGTGCGGGCCCAATGGGGCAAGTCATTCCGCACCTCGATCAGCTGCGGATCCAAGCGGTACAGCGTCATCGCATCGGCATCCGAATGGATCGCCTTGTTAAGCAGGGTAATCCCGGGATAGGCGGCGAAGTTTTTTGCAGAATGGCGAAAACGTCTGGCTGGGGCTCCACCATGAGACCGGAGGCGCTATGATTGCGAACATAGCGAATGAGGTCATCGGCCCTGCTGACACCGTCATTGGCGCCGATCTGAATGAAATGAAGCTTGCCGCCATTACGGAAGACTTCATGCTGGATAAGGAAATCAAGATCAGCGGAAAAGAGCACATTCTCCCGCAAAATAACCGGCATCGTCCGCTCGATGCGATGCCCCTTTCCTGCAAGCAATTTGTTCAACAGTTCCCGGGCGTTCATACTACCTGATTCATTTAGATGAGCCTTATCGCCTCTCGCGCTGGTCGTTCAGTACGTAAAAATACCGCGTACGACTAATCGTATCTTTTACATACAGAAGGTCTACGAAGGTCAATTCGCAGTTTACAGACAAAGGCGCTCAGGGTTGCCGCGAATCCAGAAACAACAATTGTAACTGCCGTGCAATGTAATAAGTATTTCGTGTATATGGAGCTGGCGAGAGGAATTGAACCCCCGACCGGCTGATTACAAATTCGATTTTTCCCAGTTTGACTGAATTTGACCTACTTTGCATAGGTATTATAACTACCTGTCCTATATTGACATTTCTTTGAATTGCTCCGTACACTCATGACACACTTTGACGTGCGGTGCCTACATAGTGCCTACAAATTCGGTCAATCAGTCGGTCAAGCTCACCAAGTCGGTGGTGGATAAACTTGCCCCGCCGACAACGGGTCAAGTGTTCTATCGCGACACCGAGTTGAAGGGCTTTGGGCTGCGCATCACCGAGAACGGCACCAAGTCTTTCATCCTCGAAAAGCGCATCCAGGAAAGATGCGCCGGATCACGCTAGACGATTTGGTCCCCTGACGGCGGAACAGGCGCGCCAATATGCGCGCCAGGAGCTCGGCAAGATCGCGCTCGGACGAAACCCGGTGCACGAGCGACAGGCGACCAAGCTGCAAGCGACCAGTCTCAAACACGCATATACCGAGTTCATGAAGGCCCGGAAGACCCTGCGGGCTAGCACGCGCAAGGACTATACGCGGATCTTCAACACGATCTTTACGACCTGGCACGACAAACCCCTGACCGCCATTACCAAGAAAATGGTCTTGGATCGGCACCAGGAGTTGACCGAATCGCGAGGCAAGGCGCATGCCGATCTGTGCATGCGGTTTCTGCGCTCGGTGCTCAACTTTGCCAAGGCTGTCTACGATGACCCCTACGGCCGCTCCGTGCTGCCGGAAAACCCCGTCCGGGTCCTGACGGTGACTCGCTCCTGGAACAAGATCGAACGACGCCGGACCTTCATTAAGCCGGTGGATCTGCCGCGGTGGTATACAGCCGTGCGCGCCTTACGCCTGTGTGAGCTCACCGACCCCAACTTGCCGGGGGAGGTGGACTATTCGCTGTATGAAACGGTGGCGGACTTCTTGGAGCTGCTGCTGTTTACCGGCCTGCGCCGGCAGGAGGCCTTAACGTTGCAGTGGCAGGACGTGGATCTGCGATCCCACCTGCTGACCATTCCCACGACGAAAAACGGGGTGCCCTTACACCTACCCCTCTCCGATCATCTGTTGCGCCTCTTGGCAGGACGGCGCGAGGCGGCCATCAACCCGTACGTCTTCCCCGGCAAAACCGGCCACGGCTATTTAATCGAACCCAAGCGGCAGATGAAAAAGGTGGTGGAGGCCTCCGGCGTCCCCTTCACAGCGCACGATCTGCGCCGCACCTTCATCACCGCCGCGGAAAGTCTCGATATCTCCGCCTACGCCATTAAGCGGCTAGTCAATCACAAGGTCAACAATGACGTGACCGAGGGTTACATCGGGTGGGATATCGATCGACTGCGCGAGCCGATGCAGCGGATTACCGATTTATTACTCAGACACGCACGCGGGGACGATCCCGGCGCGAACCGTTCTCCTATAGGCTCAAGCAAGCGTCCCCGCCATGCTGCATTATCACTTGTTCGAGTTTGATCTGGCGTTTGATCTCAAAACCGGGAGACTGCCCGATAGCCTGCATCTGTTTTTCGGGGACCAGCTCACCCGAGCACGCGCGTTACTTGCCGACCGAACACCGACTCAAATCGATTTCCTCATCGATTCCCTAGATTGGATCTTAAGAGAAAGCGGGCCAAAGGAATTTGAAACGGCAATAGCTGCTACCGAACGCGATGGCGAGTGCTTCATCAGCCGGGTGAAAGCACTAAAACTGCGCCGGGAAGAGTTTGACATTACTGGGCAACCCTCACTGCCGGATGCCTCCTGGGTGGATTATTTCGCAGTACTCACCCTCGCCTACGTCAGTGAATATCTCTACGAATCTAAAGGCAACCCCATACACCAGGCCCTCAACACAGCGGTGAGTATAGCGGTAACATGATCGACTGGGCCCTGGAAGCGATGGATGCGGGCTTACGCCCGAACACCTAAAAGTGCTGGCACTCCAGAAACCGAGTTGAATGCGCAGACCAAGGTAAATTTAGAGACAGCGGTTCAAACCGAATTGCAAGCACGCGGCCGGAAGGGGAGGACTAAAGCGAGCGGCACGTTTTTCTGAGCTACGAGAGAAAGTCCCTCACCTATATGCGACGAAATATCCTAGAAAATCCGCGCGCGCAGCTGCACACTTGATCTATCAAGAACTCAAATCGGATGTTGATGAAATTCTCAACACCGATGATCCCGAGAAGCGGCTCGAAATTTGGATTGGAAAATATAAGCGTAGGTTACACGCACAGCCGACCTCGGCAGATGGATAAAACTAAAACCCAACTTACACCTTGGCGCGGTATTGCAGTGGCTCTAACTCAAAATGGGCGTCCAGGGCGCCCGTCACGATAAAAAATTTCCCACGCCCTATATCGATATCAAAATGAAACACGCGGTACAGATAGTAATGAGCACTCTGTTTTGAAAACGCGAGCTCCGTACTTGTCAGATAAAACCCGGTTTCTGAACCGCCACGGGTAGTTTTGACTTCAATATATTTAGGCTCTCCCTCCGGGGTGTACGACAAAACATCATTGCCCGGCCCCATCCCTTCAAGCACGGCGACATGACGCACTTTCGCGGCAAGATCGGGACGCCCGTTCTCTTGTAGTGTCTTACGCTCATGGGCGAGCACCTGTACTTCCCCTGCCAGCCCCAATTTTCGATTCATCGCATCGCGCGATTCATAGTCAGGAGACTTACGCGTGCGAAATGTCTTAGTCGTCACACCGCCACGCGTAACACGTACAGCCGGCGCCGGTGTTTCCGTTAACTCTGTTGCTAGGACAGTAAGAGGTTGTTGCTCTGAGTTAGAAAGTGTGTCGGTGTCCGGATCAAGCTTCAAACCAATATTACGCAACGTCGCCTGATCAATCTGCCAGTCGAGAATTTGCCACTGGAAATAGACGGGTCGCTACGGTCTTTGTCGTGAGACAGGTATTTCAACTTGCCGAGATAGGTATACGGACGATTGTCCTTTGTCCGCAAAAATAGGTAGATTGAATGCTTAAATTCATTGTGGGCGATGAATTGCTGGATGATGCGCGTATCAAGCCCTGTCGCGGCTGGGATTGCCATGACAGAAATTCCACTCTCCGTCACCCTTCATCAAAGATGTGCTCCCCTGAGCTGACCAAAAGGTCACGAAAAAGACAAAATCCTTCACGCTCCGGAATCTGAATAAATCCATGAAGTCCCCACGTACCGGCCTGCGGTGTAAAGGGCACGTCCGGCGCGAAAATGTCATGGACATCCTCACGGGTATAAGCTTTATAGCGTTCAAGTGGTCGTGCAGTCATCGCTCAATAGCTCTGCTTCGCGGGGATAACGCCACGGACCCCGCCTCTGGGCACAGCCACGTCGCCGGTATATCGGGGAAATGATATGAATATGTGCATGCATGACGGTCTGTCCGGCGTGCTCCGATGTTGAGTCCAATGTTATAGCCATCTGGGGCGTACTTTTTATCGAGATAGTCTTTTACGTCAGCGACCAGCGTCCACAGCGCGGAACGCTCCTCCTGCGTAACCTCAGAAAATAGTCCGAAATATGCCGTCTTGGGATCACCAGGGTATGGCCGTCACTCACGGGATAACGATCCAGGCGCGCGTAGGCCAGCTCGCTAGAAAGATAGCCCGGCTCGTCATCACAAACGGGCACAACCGCTTCCGTCGTATTCACCATGTATCGATCGCCCAAATTCCAGAAACGGATCTTCATATCACTCAAATCGAGAATTTCATAGATCTTCATATTACTAAAGAATATATCCCAAGCACTTCGAATATATCGCAAGCACCATAGATATATCTCAAGCCGCTTGCGCCATTCCAGCACATTCAAACAGACCGTATTCCTTGTCCTCGGTATCACATGGACAAGGAGTACCACGATGACTGACTCGCTGTTAACAACCGAACAGGCCGCTCACTATCTTGGCGTAAGCAAAGCCTTTCTAGAGCGTGACCGTTGGGCCGGGGCCAAAATACCGTTTATCCGGGTAGGGCTCCGCGCTGTCCGGTATCGTAATGCGGACCTTAACGCCTATATCACGAGCCGTGTTCGGCGATCGACCTCCGATCCCGGACCCAAGGCCGCATGACTGCCGTCACCCGGCCGGTCCTCGGGCCGAGCCCGGCAGAGCGTCTCCTGTGGGAACTCACGACCCCGGATGGGGCCGACCGGAAATTCCGCCGGCCACTCCTGAACGGTCTTCGGAAAAGTTCCGGATACCCACCGCGCGGAATACCGGACCATCGCCCAGCGACATGGCCGGGGGGAGGCCAATCTTTGGCTCTTGGATCGTGCAAAACGGTTATCCCCACGCGTTTATCGACTGGCCAGCGACGAGGATGCGCTGAGAGCCGCGACCCGGCGACAGACGGCCGATTTCAGGCGATTGGCCATCCAACATACCCACGAGCGGGCCTATCGCCTGATTTGCCCTTACGTCGCCGCTCTGGGGGCGAAACCTCCCATCCCCAGCAGCACCGTCTCTCTCCAGGCGCCATTGCCCGGTTGGGCGATGAGGCTGGCGACGCCTTCTGCGACGGGCCTGCGGGCGGAAAGTGGAATCCTTCGCCATCGAGATTGGACAAGTTCACCGCGGCGCCGGGATCTATGCCAGTGATGAAGCCGTGGGCCGCGACGGGCGCAGAAAGCCCGAAATCGCGCGCGCTCTGGAGGCCACCACAGCGGTCAACGAACTGGACCAGGAATACACCCTCCAGCAACTCGCAGATCTCAGCGTCTCAAACCCTCATATCCGACGGTCTGAGCTGATGGCCCGAATCGTTGGGTTTGAAACCCTCGCCCGGCAGAGGGGACATGAGTCTGTATTCATCACGATTACCTGCCCCTCCCGGATGCACGCCTGGCGGTCGGTGGGTCAGAAGAATTCCACCTATGACGGCACCACTCCCCGAGAAGCGCAGTCGTACCTGAATAAGCAGTGGGCTAAGATCCGGGCAGCACTCCAGAGACGAGGCATTCACCCGTATGGTTTCCGGATTGTTGAGCCTCACCACGACGCTACCCCCCACTGGCATTTATTACTGTTTATCGAGCCAGGTCACGTCGAATCGCTCCTCGCCGTAATACGACGCTACGCGTTGGAAATTGACGGCGATGAACCAGGGGCAGAGCAGCACCGCGTTAAGGTCGAACGGATCGATCCGGCGAAAGGCTCGGCCGCGGGTTACGTCATTAAGTATGTGAGTAAAAATATTGACGGTCATGGACTCGACCAAGACGTTTACGGGAATGACCCCGTTAAGGGCGCCGAGCGTATCGAGGCTTGGGCTTCAACCTGGGGGATTCGACAATTCCAGCAAATTGGGGGCCCGCCTGCCACTGTATACCGGGAGCTGCGTCGGCTTAACACGGAGACTGCGGGATCCTGGAAGAGGCCCGACGATCGGCGGATGCGGGAGATTGGGCCAACTATACCTTAGCGATGGGAGGCCCACAGGCCCGCCGAAAAACTCACCCGATTCGACCAGCCAAATGTATAACGACAAGCCGGGCCGGTATGGGGACCCGGTGGGCTGGCAAGTGCACGGGGTCGAAGCGGGCCCCGTAATAGTACCGACCCGGCTTCATGAGTGGCGTATACGTAATACGAGCTCTGCCCAGCCGCTTGTGCCCAAGGATCTTGCTGGACAAGTTAACTATACGTATGGACTTCCCCCGTATACGTATAACAGGGTCTCGGTCTTAACGGACTTAACGTTAACCGAACACCCCTGTATTACGGGGGTGCCCCTGTATAACGGGGGCAAGAATCAATTACCGGGTAGGAGTTCCTGTATAACAGGGGGCGGGGCTTCCACAGGGGCCGCCCTTCGATAAATGGGTTCCTTGGAGTTCTGTCAATAACTGTACGCGAATCGGCGCGCTTTTATAGCGTACCGATGAATTCTCTAACTTAGAATCAATGCGCCAAGATCAGAAGAGAACACCGGATCTCACTTCACGTACAGCTGTAACCTATTTCAATTTCATGACAGGCGGTACGCGGGGCACCACCTCCATCATATGGAAAAAAGTACACGATCTCCAATGTCGGGGATCGAACCATAAACGCACTCTCGGTGAAAGAATACGTTCCCTTCTGGAGTGGATATAAAACCCCCAGGCTCCGTAGCGAAAATCAGCAACTACTCCTTGTAACGAGGCGAAGATGTGTAACAAAGTTTGGAACACTTTTGAACTAACTGATCCGCTGTTGGACGCAATGCCACGTCCTTCTTAAGACAAGAAAGAGCAATATCCATCACTTCCTTTGCTAACGGCGCAAACTGCGGATTCGTTGTCAGGAATGCCGGTATTGACGGTTGTACGGCTGCGATAATTTTTGGCACCGCCTTCAAGCCTTGCCCAAGGGATATTCGCCAGAAAGAAGGTGATAAATAATTGCACCGATTGACCAAATGTCTGCTGGCGATCCTACATTATCTGCCCGCTCAATCGCCTCCGGAGCCATATACGGAAGAGCTCCGACTGCCGTTTGCGATGTAGACAGACTCGCATCCCCCTCAACTGCCTCCTTTATCTTTCTTCACCAGCCATTTTTGCGATACCAAGTCAGTGACCTTTAGTTCGCTCAATGAATAACCTCAACGACCATGATGTTTGTTGGCTTGAGATCTCGATGAACTACACCTGCGTGATGCGCAGCAGCTACGCCCTTGGATAAATGGTGAAGTATTTTGGCAATGAGGTAAGGATCCAAAATGGAAGCATCGTTAAGTAACGCTGCTTTCAAGTCCTGTCCATCAATTAATTCCTCGATTAGATAGCGCTGATCGCCACTCCTGACATAGTCCAAGGTTTTAGCCACATTCGGATGGTTAACTTTGGCAGCTACGATTGCGCTTCTTCGAAAACGCTTTTGCGCTGATTTATTCTTAGGTGTCTTCAGTGCAACAAGCCGATCGGTCAAATGATCTCGAGCCACATATACAAACTGCATACCACCTTCGCTTAAATATCGAATTATTTCATAGCGCGTTCCAATTATATCGCCCGGTACCAACGGCCCACTCACAACACGATCTCCGGATGAGAAAGGTCGAATGTTATATACCTCCGCCTGTTCATTTCCTCGGGCTGACCCAGCGCGACGACACACGCTCCGGGCAGAACGTCGCCCATACCAACCTCGCCGGTTATTCACAAAAACATCCCCACTGATGTTTTGCACACGGAAGGAGAATCCATCGTAGTAAATTTCAACCATTCCCATAGAAGCAAGGTTGAGGCGTACTGACCGACGTGTAGCATCTAGGTAAGACGCTCTCCCCTGGAATACAACCAGAGCTCTATGCTGATCGTGCAGCAAGTGCTTAGCTAATAAATCTCTAACGTCTCGCATTAGTGGCCTATTCATGGGATCACGCGCGAGACAAGCGTTTAAGCTCTCAATCAGCTCCGGATCTAGATCAAACGGGACTGTTGTGAAGTAATCTTTTCCTGAAAGCGCGGGAGGCTTGTGCATGAGTTCGGCGGGCAAGTCCTGAAGGCCTAAGAAAAGAGCTGTTGCCCCATAGGCATAAGTGTCTACAGCGGGCGTGAATTTTACGCGAGAGGAATAAAGCTCAGGAGCTGCGAAACCAGTGCCCACAAAACCAACCGTAGAAGCCTAGGCCCTTCTTCCCTAGCTAATCCAAAATCGAATATCTTGACCACACCCTCCGGGTCAATTTTCATGTTGTTGGGCTTAATATCGCGATGAATTACTCCAAATTCGTGGATATCTGCTATTCCGGAGGCAACTTGCCATATCAGTTTCAAATATTCAGTCGTCGACGAAGGAAAAATTTTCTTATCAAAAAGATCTACACCCTCAATAAACTCTTGCACAATGGCGAGGTTATTTTCACCAATTTTCAACACGTCATACACTTGCACGACATGTTTGGATCGCATTCTTAATAGCGCTGCGAGTTCATCATGTATGCGACGTTTCTCAGCCCCACCGGGGAGTACCTTGATCGCTACTCGTCTTTCGAGAATCTTATCTCGAGAAGGTAAGACAACTGCCATGCCACCAGCTAGCGCACTTCCGTTTACCTCATAACGGCCGTCTATTATCATCGCCAGATCGTGCAGTCACTTGGTCTTGGGAGGGAATTCGACGAACAGTTCTGGCAATTCCGGTTTGGAGCTTCCCTTTGACTTAGCACGTACTTTTCTAGGTGACTTCTTGGGTCTTCGTGTCGACTTGCTACGACGCTCTGACTTCGACAGTTTGCTATCCCCTCTCTGCTCGGGTGCACTGACAGTTACTATTCCTCTCAAGGCCGGAGGCTCTTCACTAGGAAGCCCTTTGCGAGGTAAGTCTGTTGCGGGATATCTCTTGTCCTGGCTCGCTGGCGATGATGTTGATTTCGCCAAACGCATCCCAAACTTCGAACCACTTGTAAGGTTTACTATCAGGATTGTTATGTATGAACAGTGGAATCACGGCGACCGTAGAATTGTCATATCCTCCACACCATTTTGATAAATCAACAAGGCGCTTTGCGCATATTCCCGCGTCTGGTGCGTTTGCAACAATCTGCCCCATCCAACCAGGCGTAGGCGCCAGATAGTGAACACCGTCAGTTGTGAGGACGAAGAGATCATTTGACACACCATAGATTTCACCAATATGCGGCTCTAAGTCATCACCCATGCCAATAAATTGAAGTAGTGATGATTGGTCAAGACTCACATCAGATGTCTTTCCGAGTTGACCGGCGATGGTATCATCCACCGAAACTTGTTTAAGAACTTTTCAGATGAGATATAAACGCGACTATCACCGACGCTAAGCCAACACGCAGGAAAACCAGATCGCACTAAAACGGCCACTAAGGTAGAGCCACCATCTCCACGATACTTGGTGAAAACTGCCTGATTAGCTGCGTTCGCCGCTCGCCTAATCCAGTCTTCAGCGTTAACAGTTCCCGACTCCGCATGCTGCCGCAAGTTATCGAGAAACGTCCCGAGCGAAATAGCGGCGCACGCAGCACCATCACGCATTCCACCTATACCATCGGCCACTGCGGCAACTGCGTATTCATGCCCTAGGCTGTCTCTTCCACGGGCAATGACTCCACGATCCTGATTGTCTCCACGCACGCTCCCAACATCGGTCGCAATAGCAGCTGAAAGGAAGGCCCCTGCCACCGCAGTTCGACGTAGTAACCAAGCTGTTAGCTGTGTCTGAATCGCCGAGTTAAGAGGGTTCATATTTCGATGGAACAGCTGATCTTTTGAGAGCAGTGGGATCGGAAGATCACCTTCACGCATTTTCCCATCATAATCATCCCTGCCCAATTGCGTGCGTGTGTGCGTTTTGGCCATGACATTTTGTGGGCACCTCCGGCCTGTGGGATCCTACGAAGCTGATATTGATATTTCAAACTATCCGACTAAATAGTATTTTGCGAATCTGATTACCAGCAATTGCGATCACCAATTTAGAAAATTATAGATTTTGCAATAGAACCTTAAATCATCGCCCGCCTACATAATGCCTACATAGCACACATGATCCCGAGTAAAAAATATAACTTATTGATTTTATGGAGCTGGCGAGAGGAATTGAACCCCCGACCGGCTGATTACAAATCAGCTGCTCTACCGACTGAGCTACGCCAGCGTATTCGGATGAAGTTGCGCGGATTATAGCAAACCCCGGGCGGATTCCGACCCGCGGGCGGAATTCCCTACTGACATGTGACTTCCTGCATGGGAATCTCAGGGGAATCTATCCCGAGGTTCCGCAGTTGATCCTGCAGCGGGGCGGATTCAGCGGCCTCGAATTCAAATGCCAGGGTATAAGCCATGGTGTCACGCATACGCTCTTCGATCAGCGGCGTTACGCCCATGGCGAGGATCTCATTGCGGCGATCCTCCACCGTGTCCTTTCTTTTTTATAGACACCCAACGAGATGAAATAGCGCTTGTCGGGCAGCGCTACTATAGCTATGTCATCGACTCCCACCCGCTGCAATTCGCGATAACGCGCGCGCGCCCCGGCATAGGTGAGGTATTCGGGCAAACGCACCCAGTAGCCATCCGCAACGCTTTGCACGGCCTCACGGAGGCTTGTCTGCCCACCCGCCTGCCGTACCGCCGCCTGCGCCCGTTCGATCGACGCGCGATCCGTGGAAGGTCCGAGTTCATAACATCGTCTGGTGACCGCGGGCGCGGCAGCGACTTGCCGGGGCAACTGTTCATCGTCAGGCTGCCCTTGAGGCACTGCGCCCATATTCTGGCCGGACTCGGCAGGGTCATCCTCGACCATATCTGCTATCGGTTCCGGCGTCGCGTCACTATCCTCGTCCGCCGCTGGCGCCAGGGCCATGACTTCAGCTGCGCCCGCAGATCCCGGTTCCGTCGACGCCGCATCGGGACGCTCGCTCAACAGCATCAGTGGCGTTGTCCCTGGATCGGTGGCCCGGAAATTTTGGAGTGCGGCGTCATGATCGTCGAAGCCGCGTGCCTGGTACTGCCAGGCAAGGAAGGCGATATTGGCCAACAGCAGCACGATGAACAGGAGTCTCACGGACCAGCCTCTGCAACAATGGCCAGTCCCTGCAGTACCAGTTCCGGTTCAAAACGGAAGTCGGCGGACAACAGCGGACGTATGGTGACCGCGTCGCCGCCGGTGAGGATGCAGGTCATCCCGCCGCCGACAGACTCATCAGCGTCCCTGACAACACGCTCGATCAAGGAGGCAGCCGCGTACAGGGTACCGCCCATCACGCCACCGCGGGTATCCTGCGCCAGCTGAGGGATGTCCCGCGATGGTGAGTTGCCCATGGCAGGCCCGATGTCCGCCGTCTTATCGAACAGCGCGCGGCGCATTAGGACGAGGCCTGGCACGATGAGCCCACCGAGGTGTTCGCCGTTCTTCTCCATCACGTCGATGGTAAGTGCCGTGCCGCAGTCGACGACACAGACGGGACCCTTGACGAACCGGCGTGCGGCGACGAGCGCGAGCCAGCGATCAACCCCGAGGCGCTGCGGTTCGGTGTACCCGTTTGTGACTCCGAAACCTTTCGCCTGGGCGGAAACGAACTCGGCGTCCAACCCCCAGGCCCGCTGCGTCCATGCGCCGAATGACGCTGCGAATTCCGCACCTGCGACGTTTGCGATGAGCAGGCGTCGCGGCGGCGTCAGGGCGGCCCATGGCGTGGACAGGAGGTCGACACCATCAGCGCCGCCGCGCCTCAGGATGGCGCCCCCCGAGTGCAGCACCCCATTTTCAAGCACCGCCCATTTGATACGGGTGTTACCCGCGTCCACCAGCAGGATCATGCCATCGTTCCAGCGCGCGTGCCGGAGGACTCGCGCGATGAATCAACATCGAGGGCACGCAGGCTGACATCCCCGGAATGATAGCGCTTGATGACACTGCCTTCCTCGACAAGCAGCGCGCCGCCGCCGTCGATGCCGCGCGCTATGCCGAACTCCTCGCCGTGGATCGTGGTAATGGCCACTGCCCGGCCCAATACGATATCGTGGCGGCGCCACTCCTCGAGGAAGGCATCGGGACCCGCATCCTCGAACTCGCTCAGCATTTCGATCAGTTTTCCGAGGAGCATGCCGGCCAGGCTGTTACGTGAGACATTGCGCCCGGTGATGGTGGCCAGATCGGTCCATGCCTGGTCAATGGTGCCGCCGAGCTGCCGCGGCATGTCGACGTTAACACCCACTCCGATCACCACTCTGGAACTACCGCCGGCTTCTCCGCTCATCTCGATCAGGGCTCCGGCGCATTTCGCGCCGCGCCAGAGCAGGTCGTTGGGCCACTTGAGGCCGATACCGTCCGCACCCATGCCCTGAAGTGCGCGCAGCACGGCAACACCTACAGCGAGACTGAGACCCGAGAGCGCGTCTGGACCGGCATTGAAGCGCCACAGCAGCGAGAGATAGAGGTTGCGCGCATACGGCGACACCCACGCGCGGTTGTTGCGTCCGCGCCCGGCGGACTGGGTCTCCGCGAGGCATGCATAGGCGGAGGGAAGTCCGGATGCGCGACGGCGCAGTTCGCTGTTGGTGGAATCGATCTGCTGGAACAGTTCGATCCCGCCCAGGCGCGCTCGCGCTGCGTCGCTGAGCCCGGCGCGGATCTTCATCTCGGAAAGGAACTCAATGCCGCTGGCCAGTCGGTGCCCCTTGCCGGGGACGGAATGTATTTCGATGCCGCGCGCCTTGAGCACCCGCAGATGCTTCCATACCGCGGCGCGCGTGATTCCCAGCGCCTCTCCCAGTACCTCGCCGGAATGGAAATGGCCGTCGGCGAGGATGCTCAGTAATGCGGTCCCTTGCGGCATCGCGATAGTGTAGCAGCTCGCTATTGTACGCAGCGACCGTCAACACAGAGCGGTCATATGAACAGTTCAGTTAAATAAAAAAGCCGGTTCCCATAGCGGGAACCGGCTTGTGCGGATGTGAGTTCTGCGCTGGGCGGCCGCAGGCAGCCAGGAAAGGCTTCAGCCTGCCAAGGCCATAGCGACAAAACCGCAGATCAATGTAATCACGGTTATACCTATGCAAAGCACGCCATCATCTGTTGCCGCATCTCTCTTGCTGGCCATGGTCACCTCCTTCATTAGTGTTGTTCCGTATTAACGCAGTCGCACCATTGCACTGCCACTGCATCAATACCATATTACTTACAAGGTATTTGGTCAATATAGCGCCATAAACCATAATATTATCAAGGATTAATGCGGGCCATCATACGGATGCTTGGCCGGGTAACCGATGCGGCCGCACTGATATAACTGCATATTTCAATGAGTCCTGCGGGAAGAATTTAAAGGCCTGCCGAGGACTTGCCGTTAGTGGCTGGGTGTATCAGAAGCTGCAATGGGGAAGGGACTCATGCTGAGCTTTATATATCGCCATGCACTCGATTTCGAACGCGTGCACGGTGAAAAACCGAACATGCTGTACCTGAATCGATTTCATTTCGAATATCTGCGGGACAATTTCGCGGATCCCGAGGACATAGAAACGATGATGCGCCTGCTCGGCATGACCATCATGATCTCCGAGGACGCCGTCAATCCGCGACTCGCGCGCATCGGGAGGCCGGTGCCGCCGCTAGTCTCCGGCGCTGCGCGCGCGACACAGCGGCGGACAAGGACCTGAACACACCGGAACCCGGGTACCTGGCCGAAGGCCGATACGGGACCTGATCGTCCCGCATCGGCGCATCGACTGTCCCGACTGTGTAAAACAACCCTAAGCTATTGAATGGGAACTGCCTGGGCGCAAACGGTCAGCGCCGCGCTAGACTGTTTACCCAACCAATACGTAGTTGGCGAACAACCCCAGCCCCAGGACGATGACACAGAGAGAGATCACAAGAAATGCATCGTGATCGCTTGCAGACTTGACGCGACTTGACATGCCTACCTCCACTTCAGTGGCTATCATTGAGCTTGTATGTATTACCCCCACGTCAATCGTCTCGGACCGGTGCGACGGCGGAGCGAACTGACTGTGATACCCTAGCAAAAATCTCGGGATTAAGGCAAGCCGCGGTGAGAGGATTCCGGGATCAGGGAGCCGAATCTGGAGATACCTTGCGCTTTTCCTGGAAACTGGACACCGCGGCGCCCTCGCGAGTCATCCTGATGCCGCCCTGATGAATGGCCCCTTCGGCCATCGCTACAACCGGGCTGGTGATTGTGCCGGTGACACGGGCGGACGCACTCAATTCCAGCTTATCGCGGGCCACGATGTCGCCGTTGACATCGCCGGAGATGATGACCGTCGCGGCTGAGATGTTCCCACGCCAGCGTCCCTGCTCACCCAGCACCAGCAATCCATCGATTTCGCAATCGCCCTCGACGGATCCGTTGACGATACAGTTCTCGCTGCCGCGCAGGGTCCCGGCCACGCTGGTCCCGGCACCGATCAGGGTGGTGAACTGCCTGGCGCTGTCGAGCGCGCGGCGGCCCTTGCCGCCGGTGAACAACGATTGCATACCCCTACGTCCCCCCAGTCCCCACCGGCCGGTTCAAGTGCCGGTTTACGTTGATAATCGAACCCGACCGCGCGCGATTATAACGCACTTAAAGAATCAATGAGTTAATTCCGATAACCCGGGTAGAAACCCTCTGGCATCCGGATATACGGACAGTGAAAAAACACTACTCGATTCTGAGCCTGCTGCTGATCCTGTGCTTGGGCGGGACGGCCGCCGCCGCCACGCCGCCCGATGTGGCCACGCCGACGCACGACATCCGTGTCCTGATCGATGTGTCGGGCAGCATGAAGCAGAACGACCCCGCCAATCTGCGCAAGCCGGCTCTGCGCCTGCTGACCGGTCTGCTGCCATCCGGGACGCGGGCAGGTGTATGGACCTTCGCGCGCTACGTCAACATGCTGGTTCGCTTCGGCGAAGTGGACACGGCCTGGCGCACCCAGGCCGTGGAGGCGGCGGAACGGATCAATTCGGCCGGACTGTTCACCGACATCGAGGCGGCCCTCATGACGGCGGCATGGAACTGGGCTGCCGATGCGCCCGGCGTGCGCCGCAGCATCATCCTGCTCACCGACGGGCTGGTGGACGTCTCCGAATTACCGGAGTCGGACCGCCTGTCACGCACACGCATAACCGACGAGATTCTGCCCCGCCTGCAAGACGCCGGAGTCGATATCTATACGATCGCCCTGTCGGACGGAACGGATCAGAGCCTTCTCCAGCAGCTCGCTGCAGCCACCGGGGGCTGGTTCGAGCGTGCCGAAAACGCCGATCAACTCGAGCGGATCTTCCTGCGCATGTTCGAGAAAGCGGCCAACCCCGATACTCTGCCGCTGATCGACAACCAGGTCCTCGTCGATGACAGCATCGGAGAACTCACCTTGCTCGTCTTCCGCAAGGACACTGCCCCGGCAACCACGCTGACCATGCCGGACGGCCTCACGTTCGGCTCGGCGCGCCTGCCACCCAACGTGCACTGGCACAGCGATGCGCGTTACGACCTGGTCACGGTGGATAAGCCGGCAACGGGCCCCTGGCACGTCAACGCCGACACCGATCCCGACAACCGCGTGATGGTGGTAAGCAACCTGCGTGTCGTCGCGACGCAACTCCCCAACCAGATCCTGGAAGGGGACACGCTGGATTTCATGATACGTTTCACGGAACAGAATCAGGCCATCACCAATAAGGATTTCCTGCACTTCCTCACGGTCAAGACGCTCGAGAGCTCTGCCGAGGGCGCCACGGCCGAACGGCTGCTGCTCGATAACGGCCGCGACGGCGACATCGTCCCCGGCGACGGGATCTTCGGCACACAGCTGACTGCGTCCGGCGAGACCGGGGCGCATACCGTCGTCGTGGACGTCGACGGCACAACCTTCAGACGCCAGCACAGGCAGGACATCGAGGTGGTCGAGAGCCCGGTGATCGCGGACATCCGCGCGGACGAGAACGGAACCACCCTGTCCGTGATCCCGCGCGCGGGCATCATCGACCCCGAATCGCTGGAGGTGACCGCCACGATCATTGATGACGCGGAGCAGTCCGACACACGGCGCCTGGCGCGAACCAGTCCCGGCGAGTGGCGGCTTGGACTGGATGAATTTCCTCCGGACGCAGCGTATCGGGTGACTCTCGACATCGTTGCCGAGCGCCCGAACGGCAAACCGTTCAGCTATCAGAGCAATCCTTTGCGCTTCGGGCATGCCGCAGCGTTGCACGAGGAACCCCCGGAGATCGCCGAGGATGCTTCCGAGGAAGAACTGGTCGATGCAGAAGGGGACATCCTCGAGGACGCAGAGGCAGGGGAGGCCATCGATTCCGAGGAGGAGCCGGAGCAGACCAGCTGGGCGCTGGTCATCACGGTTGTGATCCTGCTGAACGCGCTCCTGGGCGGCGGGATGTTCCTGGTCTACCGGAAGCTCTTCGGGAGCAGCGTGAAACCCGTCGCAGAGGAAGAAGCGGAGGATAACGACCGGTCCGCGGCGACTCCCGACGCGCCGAGCGCGGTGGCGACCCCCTTCGATGACTCCAAACCGTCTGTAGTCACGCAGGTTGCGGAAGCGGCCGCCGCTGCGGAAACCAAGGCGGTCGCGGACGTCGCGCCCGCGCAAGAGGACGCCCCGGCGGAGCTGGATGTGGAGGCAGCGGCAGACACATCACCCGAACTGGTGATGGAAGGAGACGCGGCCTCCACCAAGGCGTCCGGAGAGATCGACGACCAGTTGAAGAATCTCAACGTGGATGACATCGACCTCGGTTTCGAGGAAAAGGCCCGCAGCACCGGTTAGCGATTGACGGGTACTACTCGGAGGGCGGCGATCTGCCGCCCTCCGCTGTTTCTGGCGGCCGTCTCGGCTAAAGCGCCGCCGCCTCCTCGGCCAGGTAATCCGCCACCCCGCTGGTGGAGGCCTTCATGCCCTTCTTTCCCTCCTGCCAGCCGGCGGGGCATACCTCGCCATGTTTCTCGGTGAACTGGAGGGCATCGACCATGCGCAGCATCTCGTCGATATTGCGGCCGAGCGGCAGGTCGTTTACCACCTGGTGGCGCACGATGCCTTCCTTGTCGATCAGGAAGGAACCACGCAGCGCGACGGCGTCGTTTACGAGCACGTCATAATCCCGCGCGATACCCTTGGTGAGATCGGCGACGAGCGGATACTGTACGTTACCGATACCGCCCTTGTTGACCGGCGTGTTCTTCCACGCGAGATGGCTGAAATGCGAGTCTACCGAACAGCCGATCACCTGGACGTTGCGCTTCTGGAACTTGTCCAGGCGATGATCGAAGGCAATCAGCTCGGACGGGCACACGAAGGTGAAATCGAGTGGATAGAAGAACAGCACCACATACTTGCCGCGGTAGTGCGACAACTTGAAGCTTTCATTGAAACTGTTGTCCGGCATCACGGCGGTCGCGGTGAAATCTGGGGCCGGCTTCGCCACCAATACGGTCATTACATTTCTCCTTGAAGATATCTGCTGAAACGATAATCCGACATTTAAATGATAACAAGTCTCATTTAGTTTAACGATTTCCGGTAGGCTTGCAAGTACCCGTTCGTTACCCCGAACATAATACTAAAGTGCCGTTGCAGATAAACCACTTCTAAACGGACATTTTCGAATGGCATCAAACGAGGGCATCGCAAAATCATGAGTCCGGCCGCTGAATCGGGACCAGAATCAGGCAATGCCGCAATCGCCGGGCGCGACCTCGCCGTCCTGTGGCATCCCTGCACCCAGATGAAGGATCATGAATTCGTGCCGCTGGTCCCGATCCGACGCGGTACCGGTGTCTGGCTGGAGGATTTCGAAGGCCGGAGATACCTCGACGCCATCAGCTCCTGGTGGGTCAATCTTTTCGGGCACGCCAATCCGCGCATCAGTGCCGCCGTCCAGGACCAGCTTGCATCGCTCGAGCACGTGATGCTGGCCGGCTTCACCCATCTCCCTGCACTGGAACTGGCCGAGCGCCTGGTGGGGATCGCACCTCCCGGTTTGGTACGCTGTTTCTTTGCGGACAATGGATCATCCGCCGTGGAGGTCGCCCTCAAGATGAGCTTCCACTACTGGCGCAATCTCGGGCACCATAAGAAGACAAAATTCATCAATTTGACAAATAGTTACCATGGTGAAACGCTGGGCGCACTGGCCGTGGGCGACGTAGCCCTTTACAAGGAAACCTACCGCCCGCTTTTGATGCAGGCCATTTCGGTGCCTTCTCCCGATTGTTATTGGCGGGAAAACGGACAGAGCTGGGCCGATCATTCGGCGCACCGTTTTGAGGCGATGCGTGAAGCACTGGAGCGCCACCATGATGAGGTATGCGCGGTGATCGTCGAGCCGCTGGTGCAATGCGCGGGCTCGATGCGCATGTACGATCCGGTCTATCTCAGCCTGCTGCGCGCCGCCTGCGATGACTACGGGGTGCACCTCATCGCCGACGAGATCGCCGTCGGCTTCGGCCGCACCGGCACGATGTTCGCCTGTGAACAGGGCGGCATCAGCCCGGATTTCCTCTGTCTGTCCAAGGGGCTGACCGGGGGTTACCTGCCGCTGTCCGCCGTGCTCACGCGCGAAGAGGTATATCAGGCCTTTTACGATGACTACCAGAACCTGACCGCCTTCCTGCATTCCCACAGTTACACCGGCAACCCGCTCGCCTGCCGCGCGGCGCTCGCGACCCTGGACATCTTCGAACAGGACCGCGTGATCGAACGGAACGTCGCGCTGGCAGAGGCGCTTTCCGCCGCCGCCGCCCGCTTCGCCGACCACCCCAACGTCGCCGAGGTGCGCCAGCGCGGCATGATCCTCGCCATCGAGATGGCGCAGGACCGGCGCACGCGCGAACCCTATCCCTGGCAGGAGCGGCGCGGCCTGCGCGTCCACCGCCATGCCCTGGAACAGGGGGTACTGCTGCGG
This sequence comes from Gammaproteobacteria bacterium, assembly GCA_016712635.1. NCBI lineage: Bacteria > Pseudomonadati > Pseudomonadota > Gammaproteobacteria > Gammaproteobacteria bacterium. The sequence goes on from JADJQS010000001.1 coordinate 526,785, forward strand.
CCGCTCGGCAATGTCATCTACTTCATGCCGCCCTACGTGATCACGCCGGAAGAGATCGAACTGATGACAGGGGCCGCCTGGACCGGCCTGGAACTGGCGACACGGGACTGATCATGCGCCTGCCCCGCATCCACCTGACCCTCGCGCTGGCCCCAGGCGCCCGTCTCGCGCTGGACGAGGCCGCCTCCGGCCATGTGCTGCGCGTGCTGCGGCTGAAGCCCGGGGCGGCATTGATCCTGTTCAACGGCAACGGCGGCGAATACGAGGCGACACTCGTCGCGGTCGAGAACCGGGCTGCGATGGTCACCGTGGGAAATTTTATTGCTGCCGGGCGCGAATCACCTATCGCCATCACCCTGGCGCAGGGGATCTCGCGCGGGGAACGCATGGATTACACCCTGCAGAAATCGGTGGAGCTCGGGGTCGCGCGCATCGTACCGCTGCAGACCGAATTCAGCCAGGTCCGTCTCGACGGTGAACGCCTCGAACGGCGGTGCCAGCACTGGAGCGGCGTGATCGCGAGCGCGGGCGAGCAATGCGGACGCACCCGCCTGCCCGAACTCATGCCGGTCATCTCACTGGCCGGCTGGCTGGAGTCATCGGCGGAGGCGGATCAGGGCCGGCGTCTCGTGCTCGATCCGGCCGGGGCTGCCACACTGATGCAATTGCCCGCCCCGGAGACGGGTAACATCACCCTGCTGGTCGGTCCGGAAGGTGGCCTGAGCGACCGGGAGATCGAGTTGGCCAGGCGCGCAGGATACCTGGGATTGTGCCTCGGACCGCGCATCCTGCGTACCGAGACCGCGGGGATCGCCGCCCTCGCCGCGCTGCAGACCTTGTGGGGCGATCTCGGCTAGGCAGAAGATGGCGCTGCGAATCTAAGCCTCTATTTGGAAAGAGGGTTTTAAGTTACCATAGCTGATTCGCGAGGGTGAACAGGGAATACATGTCGATCCAGCATCTCCAACCCGTACCCCATCTGACGACCGTCCTGAACGGGCCTCTGCTCCTGCTCGAACAGCACCTGCTCGATCAGCAGACCGAGATCGAATCCTGGTTCCGCCAGGAATGGAAGAAGACGGCGGCACCGTTCTATGCCTCGGTCGACCTGCGCAATGCCGGCTTCAAGCTGGCCCCGGTCGATACCAACCTGTTTCCGGCCGGCTTCAACAACCTCAATCCGGCCTTCATCCCGCTCTGCGTTCAGGCCCTGCAGGCGGCGATCGAGCGGGTCTGCCCCAGCGCCAACCAGATCATCCTCGTGCCGGAGAGCCATACACGCAATCCCCATTACATGGAGAGCCTCGCCACACTGCAGGACATTATCACGAAATCCGGTTTCGAGACCCGCATCGGGTCCCTGCTGGAGGACCTGGAAGCGCCGCGCGAGATCGAACTGCCCTCCGGCCGAAGGATCCTGCTCGAACCGCTGCGGCGCAGCGGCGACAAGGTGCATATCGACGGCTTCACCCCCTGCATGGTGCTGCTGAACAACGACCTCTCCTCCGGGCGCCCGGCGCTGCTCGAAGGGCTCAGGCAGCCGGTGATCCCCGCGCTCAGGCTCGGCTGGTCCAACCGCCTGAAGTCGCAGCACTTCGCCCACTACAAAACCGTCGCGGAGGAATTCGCCGCGATCATGGAAATCGATCCCTGGCTGATCACCCCGCTGTTCCTCAAGTGCGGGGAGATCAATTTCATGAAGCGTGAGGGTGAGGAATGCCTGGCCTACACCGTCGAATCACTACTCCGGGACATCCAGCGTAAATACGATGAATACGGGGTGAAGGATCGTCCCTTCGTGATGGTGAAGGCCGATGCCGGCACCTACGGCATGGGGATCATGACGGCGCATTCGCCCGACGACGTACGCTCGCTCAACCGCAAGGAACGCACCCGGATGGCGGCGACGAAGGGAGGAGCGGAAACCACCAAGGTGATCGTGCAGGAAGGGGTGTACACCTTCGAAACCTGGGGTGAGGGCCAGGCGGTGAGCGAGCCGGTCGTGTACATGATCGACCACTTCGTGGTCGGCGGATTCTACCGCGTGCACACGCGGCGCGGCGCAAATGAAAACCTCAATTCCCCCGGCATGCACTTCGAACCGCTCGCCTTCGCCAACTGCTGCACCATGCCCGAACGGAACCTGGCGCCGGACGCCCATCCCAACCGGTTCTATGCCTACGGGGTGATCGCCCGCCTGGCGCTGCTCGCCGCCGCGCGCGAAGGGGCGGCGCTGGCCGCGGGAGACCCGCTCGCATATCCATGACGCCGATCCCATCGTTCCCGCATCCCCGTTCGCACCCATGATCAGTCTCGGTGTTGTCATGGATCCGATCGCCGCGATCAAGCCCGGCAAGGACAGTACGCTCGCCATGCTGCTTGAGGCACAGGCGCGCGGCTGGCCGCTGTGGTACATGGAGCAGGGCGACCTCTACCTGCGCGACGCCCGGCCGCGCGCGCGCATGCGCCAGCTCGCCGTGCGCGACGACAAGCGCGACTGGTTTACGCTTGGCGCGGAGCGCGACGCCGCGCTGGACGAGCTCGACGTCGTGCTGATGCGCAAGGACCCGCCGTTCGATATCGAGTACGTCTACACGACCTACCTGCTGGAACTGTCCGAGGCGGCCGGCGTGCTGGTGGTCAACCGTCCGCAGGGGCTGCGCAACACCAACGAGAAACTCTCCCTCGCCTGGTTCCCCCAGTGCAGCGCGCCCTCGCTGGTGACCAGCGACAGCGCGCGCCTGCACGCCTTCCTGCGCGAACAGGGCGACATCATCGTCAAGCCGCTGGAGGCGATGGGCGGCGAATCGGTATTCCGTGTCACCCCCGACAGCCCCAACCTCAACGTGATCTTCGAGGTGATGACCGGCCGCGGCACACGGCTGACCATGGCGCAGCGCTACCTGCCCGAGATCAAGCAGGGCGACAAGCGCATCCTGATGGTCGATGGCGAGCCGGTGCCCTATGCGCTGGCGCGCATCCCGGCGCCGGGCGAGACGCGCGCCAACCTGGCCGCGGGCGGCCAGGGCGTCGGCGTACCGCTCACCGAACGCGACCGCTGGATCTGCGCCCAGGTCGGACCTGAACTGCAACGGCGCGGACTCCTGTTCGTCGGCCTCGACGTGATCGGCGACTACCTGACCGAGATCAACGTCACCAGCCCGACCTGCATCCGCGAACTCGACGCCCAGTTCGGCCTCAACATCAGCGCCCTGCTGATGGACCGGATCGAGATACGGCTGTCATGACACGGCCCGGGACACGCGCAGCCCTGCTCTGCCTGCTGCTGGTTCTGGCTGCCGGCTGCAGCCGTCCTCCGCCGGAGGTCTACAAGACGCAATTGATGACGCTCGGCACCATTGTCGATATCAGCCTGTGGGACGTCGACGACGCCAGGGCGCAGCAGGCGGTAAAGGCGATCGAGGACGTGCTCAATGAGGCCCATGTGCACTGGCATGCCTGGGAGCCGGGCATGCTGACCGATCTCAACACCCGGCTCTCAGCCGGCGAGACGGTAGCGCTCGCCGCAGGGGATGCAGCCTCGCTGCGCCAGGCACAGGAGCTTGCGCATAACGGTGACGAACTGTTCAACCCGGCCATCGGCCGCCTGATAGGCCTGTGGGGTTTCCACAGCGACGACCCGCCGCTCGGCCCGCCGCCCGCCCCGGACCAGATCCGCCGCCTGGTCGACGCCCACCCCACCATGGATGACCTGATCTTTGACGGCGACCGGGTGCGCAGCGTCAATCCTGCACTGCAACTCGACATGGGCGGTTCCCACAAGGGGTATGCCGTCGACCAGGCGATCGCCGCCCTGCGCGCAGTCGGCATCGAAAACGCAATCGTCAACGCCGGCGGCGGGCTGCACGCGATCGGCACCCGCGGCGACCGCCCCTGGCGCGTCGGAATTCGCCATCCGGCACAGCCCGGTATCATCGCCTCGCTGCAGATCCGCGGCGACGAGAGCGTGCACACGGCGGGCAACTACGAGCGCTTCTTCGATTACCAGGGCAAGCGCTACCACCACATCCTCGACCCGCGTACCGGCTACCCCGCCGAGGGGGTGCTCGCGGTGACCGTAGTACATCCGGACGGCACCGTCGCCGACGCCGCTGACGACGCGCTCTTCGTCGCAGGCACCGCCGGCTGGAAGGAGATCGCGCGCCGCATGGGGCTCACTCAGGTGATGCTGATCGACGCCGATATGACTGTACACATGACCCCGCAAATGGCCGAGCGTCTGCGCATGGAAATCGATCCGCCCCCGAAGATCGTCGTGGAAGCGCCCGGATGACCCGCGCCGATTACCTCGTGCTGGCCGGCGCACTGCTGCTTCTGCCCTGGCTGTATGCCAGCTTCTGGCACCGCGGCGGTGCGGGGGAAGAGGTACGCATCGTCGGCATCGGTGGCGAGGAGACCATCGCCTCCCTGCGCGAGGACCGCGAGCTCCGTGTGCAGGGACCGCTCGGCACCAGCGTGATCGAGATCCGCGACGGCAAGGCGCGCTTCGTCTCCTCACCCTGCCACGGACAGCACTGCGTACATGCCGGCTGGCTCCACCTGGGAGGCGAATTCACCGCCTGCCTGCCCAACCGTATCAGCCTGGCGGTGATCGGGCGCGAACTGCGCTACGACACCATCAATTTCTGACTCTATCATGCAAGACGATACCGGCCTGCGCACCCTCACGTTCACCGCCACGCGGGAAGACTACCGCATCGCCTGGCTGGCCGCGCTCGCCATCACCATCCATATCGCCGAGAGCATGCTGCCGACCCCGCTGCCCGGGATCAAACCCGGCCTCGCCAATGTCGTCACCATCGCGGCGCTGCTCCTGTACGGCTGGCGCGCCGCAATATGGGTGTCCCTGCTGCGCGTGGTGGTCGGCAGCATCCTGATCGGGACCTTCCTCACACCGACCTTCGTGCTGAGCCTTGCCGGCGCGGTGGCGGCCATCGCGGTCATCGGCCTAGGGTGCCTGCTGCCGGGGCGCGGGCTGGGCCCGGTCGGTTACTCCCTGCTTGCCTCGATGGCGCACATCGCGGCCCAGTTCTATGTCGCCTACCGGCTGTTCATCCCGCATGACGCACTGTTCGGCCTGCTCCCCGTGCTGATGACTGCGGCGGTCTGTTTCGGAGTGGCGAGCGGGCTCCTAGTCCAGGCCATGATGAAACACCTCAAACCTGATGCAAGCCCCAGCGATCCCGCCACCTGAGGAGCCGGTGCTGGCGACGGACCGCTTCGGCCTGACCCTGCTGGTCGCGGCCGCCCTGCATGCCGTGATCATCCTCGGGGTGACCTTCAGCCCGGGATTGCTCGAACAAACACCGCAGGGGAAACAGCCGCCCTTGCAGATCACCCTGGTGCACCAGCGCAGCGACAAGTCGCCGGAGGACGCGGAGTTCCTTGCCCAGACGAACCTGGAAGGCGGCGGCAGCGCCGCGGACGATTTACGCCCTCAGAGTCCGGCCTACACACCACTCCCGCAGCCGAGCACCGGCGCCGGGATTGCGGTCACACTCCCGGCGGCTCCGCCGCCTTCCCCGCAGTCGGCGCGGGAGTCTCCAATGACGCAGCGGGAGTCCGCCCGGGCGGTCCAGAAAACCGCGGCGCAGGCGGAGCGGCCGCGTCAACCCATGACGGCGGAAGAGCTGGTGGCGCGCAGCATGGAGATCGCCACCCTGAGCGCCGAGATCAGCCAGTCGATGGAGTCCTACGCCAAACGCGACAGGCACCGCTACATCTCGGCGCAGGCGCGCGAATACCGCGACGCCGCCTACCTCGACGCCTGGCGCGCCAAGATCGAACGCATCGGCAACCTGAACTATCCCGAGGAGGCCAAGCGGCGCAATATCAGCGGCAGGCTGCTGCTCGATGTCGCTATCAACACCGACGGCAGCCTGAACAGCATCACCCTGCTGCGCTCCTCCGGCAGCAAGATCCTCGACGACGCCGCCATGCGCATTGTCAAGCTGGCCGCGCCGTTCGCGCAATTTCCCGATGAATTACGCAGTGATACCGATGTGCTCCACATCACGCGCACGTGGGAGTTTCAGGACAGTCACCGCCTCGACGCCTCGCGCTGACCGCGCCTCGACTCACTTGTAAACACTCCCGCATTCGGCCGATACTAGTACACTATGATTAATTCCATGCGCATGATCGACCAGTTCCTGATCGCGATGCCCGCCCTGCAGGACCCCAATTTCTTCCATGGCGTGACCTATATGTGCGAGCACACCCCGGAGGGTGCCATGGGGATCATGGTGAACCGGCCCCTCGACATCAGCCTGGGTGAAGTCCTCAGCCAGATGAACATCGAGACCAGCATCGACGCGGTCATCCGGCAGCCGATCTTTCTCGGCGGCCCGGTGCAGTGCGAACGCGGCTTCGTAATCCACAGACCGCACGGCGACTGGGAGGCCAGCCTGAAGGTGACCGACGAGATCGCGGTCACCTCCTCGCGCGACATACTGGAGGCCATCGCCGCCGGCCGCGGCCCGAAACATTGCCTGGTGGCGCTCGGTTATGCGGGATGGGGACCCGGCCAGCTCGAGCGCGAGATGAAGGAAAACGCCTGGCTGAACGTGCCAGCCGACGACCGCATCTTCTTCGACGTCCCCTATGAGCAACGCTGGGAAGCCGCCGCCGCGCTCACCGGCGTCGACCTGAACCGCATCTCCAGCCACATCGGCCACGCATGACGGGATCCGGCCGTACGCTGCTCGGATTCGATTATGGAACAAAGCACATCGGCGTCGCAGTCGGCCAGGAACTGACCGCCACCTCCGCCCCGCTGGCGACCCTGCCCTGCCGCAATGAAACCCCCGACTGGGATGCCATCACCCGCCTGATCGAGGACTGGCGCCCCGCCGCCCTGGTGGTCGGCATCCCGCTCAACATGGACGGCACGGAACAGCCGATGACCGAGGCGGCCCGGCGCTTCGCCCGCCGCCTCGAAGGCCGCTACCGCCTGCCCGTGTATCTCGCGGACGAGCGGCTTTCCTCGGTCGAGGCCGGCCGGCTCCTGCATGAGCCCGCCCCGGACAGCGGCACGCGGAGAACGCGCCGCCGGCGCGAACTGGACGAGGTGGCGGCGCACCTGATCCTGCAGACCTATTTCAGCCAGCACGCGCGGGAGGGGATCCCGCGCCAGGACGCGGCGGAAGAATCATAGTAAGATATGCACCCGACGACGGTAGCGCCTGAGTGAACATCGACACCCTCAATCCGGAGCAGATCATCGCCGAAATGGCCGCGGCGCTGCGCACGCTGCTTGACGGCCAGGACATCGCCGACCCGGTCATGGTGGGCATCTACACCGGCGGCGTATGGATCGCCCAGCGGTTGCACCAGCTGCTGAGGCTCGAATGTCCACTCGGAACCCTCGATATCTCGTTCTACCGCGACGACTTCACCCGTGTCGGGATGAACCCGCAGGTGAGACCCTCCCTGCTGCCGGTCAACATCGAGGGCCGCCACATCATCCTGGTCGACGACGTGCTGAACACCGGCCGCACCATCCGCGCCGCCCTCAACGAGCTGTTCGATTACGGCCGGCCGGCCTCGATCCTGCTCGCCGTGCTGGTCGAGCGCGGCGGGCGCGAGCTGCCGATCCAGGCCGACGTGGTCGGGACGCGCGTCAAGGTCGCGCGCGACCAGCACATCAAGCTCCACGGGCCCGCACCGCTGCGCCTCAGCCTGGTCGAGTCTGCGCGGCCGAAGGTCTGAACCTGGCGATGGACAAGCGCAACCTGCAACTGGATGACAACGGGCAGCTGCGCCATTTCCTCACCATCGAAGGCCTCAAGCGCCAGTTGCTGATCGACATCCTGGACGCTGCCGAGTCCTTCAGCTCGGTCACCGAACAGACGGTGAAGAAGGTGCCGCTGCTGCGCGGCAAAACCATCGTCAACCTGTTTTTCGAAGCCAGCACCCGCACGCGCACCACCTTCGAGCTTGCCGCCAAGCGGCTCTCCGCCGACGTGCTCAACATCAACATCAACGCCTCGGCAACCTCCAAGGGCGAAACGCTGCTCGACACGCAACGCAACCTGGAAGCGATGCACTGCGACATGTTCGTCGTGCGCCATGCGGTCAGCGGAGCCGCCCATTTCATCGCGCGCCACGCCGCCGCCCACGTCAGCGTGATCAACGCCGGCGACGGCCGCCACGCCCACCCGACGCAGGCGATGCTCGACATGTTCACCATCCGCCACCACAAGGGCGATTTCCACCGGCTGCGCGTCGCCATTGTCGGTGACATCCTGCACTCGCGCGTGGCGCGCTCGCAGATCCATGCGCTCTCGACGCTGGGGGTGGAGGAGATCCGCGTGATCGGCCCCAAGACCCTGATCCCGCCCGAGGCACACACGCTGGGCGTGCACGTCCATCACGATCTGCGCGCGGGGCTGCGCGACATCGACGTCGTCATCATGCTGCGGCTGCAGCACGAACGCATGCTCGGCGCGTTCCTGCCGAGCGAGCACGAGTACTTCCAGCTCTACGGACTGACCGAGGCCAAACTCGAGCTGGCAAAGCCCGATGCGATCATCATGCACCCGGGGCCCATCAACCGCGGCGTTGAGATCGATTCCGCCGTCGCCGACGGACCGCAGTCGGTCATCCTGAACCAGGTGGCGCATGGCACCGCTGTGCGCATGGCGATCATGGCCAAGGCGATGCAGCGCCTCCCGTCCCCTCCTGCCCGGGAGCTGCACTGATGCGGGTACGGATCAGCGGCGGCCGCGTCATCGATCCCGCCAACGACGTCGACGGGCGCCTGGATCTCTTCGTCGCTGACGGAAGGGTCGCCGCCCTGGGCCGCGCGCCGGACGGCTTCGAGGCCGACCTCGTCATCGACGCCGCCAACCGCGTCGTCTGTCCCGGCCTGGTCGATCTGCGCGCCCACCTGCGCGAGCCCGGACATGAGCACAAGGCCACCATCGCGAGCGAATCCCGCGCCGCCGCGCACAGCGGCATCACCACGCTGTGCTGCCCGCCCACGACCCTGCCGCCGGTGGATACACCGGCGGTTGCCTCGCTGATCATGCGCCGCGCGGAGGCCGCCGGCCTAGCCCGCGTCGTGCCGCTCGGTGCCCTGACGCGGGGACTGGACGGCGAGCACCTGAGCGAGATGGCCGCGCTCAAGCAGGCAGGTTGCGTCGGCGTAAGCAACGACTTTCATGCGGTCGACAACCCGCTCATACTGAGCCGGGCGATGGAATACGCCGCCACCTTCGATCTCACCGTGTTCATCAACCCGCAGGATCCGCGCCTCGCCAACAACGGCACCGTACACGACGGTGCGGTGTGCAGCCGGCTCGGCCTCTCGGGCATACCGGCGGCGGCCGAGACGGTGGCGGTGGCGAGCTGCCTCGCCCTCGTGGAGCGCATCGGCGTGCGCACCCATTTTTCGCTGTTGTCGACCGCGCGCGGCGCGCAGATGATCGCGCGCGCGCAGCACGACGGCATGCCGGTGACCGCCGACGTAAGCGCCCACCACCTGCATCTGACTGAAAACGACGTGCTCGACTTCGACAGCCAGTGCCATGTAATGCCCCCGCTGCGCACGCTGCGTGATCGCGACGGCCTGCGCCAGTGGCTTTCGCGTGGCACCATCGCCGCGATCTGTTCCGATCACCAGCCGCACGAGGCCGACGCGAAGCTGGCACCGTTCGGGGAGACGGCGACCGGCATCTCCGCGCTCGAAACGCTGCTGCCGCTCAGCCTGCGCCTGGTCGATGACGGGGTGATGACCTTGAACGAGATGATCGCCAGCCTCACCGTGCGCCCGGCGCGCATCCTCGGCATAGAGGCGGGCGATCTTGCGCCGGGCCGGCGGGCCGATGTCTGCGTCTTCGATCCGGACCACTACTGGGTGCTGAACCGGGACCGCCTGGTCAGCCGCGGCCACAACACCCCGTTCCTGGACTGGGAACTCAAGGGGCGTGTCACGCACACCCTGCTCGCCGGCATTCCGGTGTACGCGCTCAAGCCCGGCGACTGACATCGCACACGCCGTGCTTTCCGGCCCGGCGCCGGATCTGCTATCTTGCACGACACGATGACGCACCGGGACACCATCCTGCTCGAAGACGGCGAGATCCTGAGCCAGCAGGCCCACGCAGGTGGACAGTACATCCTGCGACTCCAGGCTCCGCGCATCGCGCAGCGCGCGCGAGCCGGCAGCTTCGTCCACCTCGAATGCGATCCCCAGCTGCCCATGCGACGCCCGTTGTCGATCATGCGCGCGGACGCGAAGGCCGGCTGGATCGAACTGCTCTACCGGGTCTTCGGCGCCGGGACGCGCCTGCTCTCCCGGCGCGGTGTCGGGGCCCGGCTCAGCCTGCTGGGGCCGATCGGACGCCCGTTTTCACCGCATCCGGAACGGCCCCGCGCCCTGCTGCTCGGCGGGGGTGTCGGCATCCCGCCGATGATCTTCCTGGTGGATGAGATGCGCCGCGGCGGCGGTTACAGCCCGCTGGTGCTGATGGGTTCGGAGGTGCTGTTCCCGTTCACCACGCGCCCCTCGCAGATCCTCGTATCCGGCATGCCGGAAGGGACCATCGCCGCCATGCCGCTGATGGACGACTGGGGCATTCCCAGCCGGCTCGCCTCGCTCCAGGGCTATCCCGGCTGCTTCCACGGCTATGTCACCGACCTCGCGCGCCACTGGCTCGACGCGCTTGCGCCGGCGGAGCGCGAGGAAGTCGAAATCTTCGCCTGCGGACCGCATCCGATGCTGGAGGCGGCCGCGCGGCTGGCGCACGACTACACCCTGCCGTGCCAGGTTTCGCTGGAGGAATTCATGGCCTGCGCGGTGGGCGGCTGCGCGGGCTGCACGGTGCGCATTCGGACGCCGGACGGGCTGGCGATGAAGCGGGTGTGCGTCGACGGTCCCGTGTTCGACGCCGCCAGCGTGGTGTTCTAGGCCCGCCACCCCCGTGACGACCTCGGACCCCTCCACCTGGGTGGAACGGCACGGCAACGTGCTCTATCGATACGCCCTGTTGCGAACGCAGGACGCGGCGCTGGCCGAGGATCTGGTGCAGGAAACTTTCCTCGCCGCGCTCGGGGCCCGCGCACGGTTCTCCGGCCAGTCTTCCGAACAGACCTGGCTGATCGGCATACTCAAGCACAAGATGATCGATCATTTCCGCGTCCAGGCCGGCGCGCGCACGGAACAGGCACTGGCGGACGACGCGGACTACCTCGACGGTCTGTTCAGCTCCACGGGCCACTGGGCGCAGCCGCCCGCGGCCTGGGCCAGCCCGGAGGGCGCGCTCGAAACGGAGGATTTCTGGCGCGTGTTCCGCGCCTGCATCCGCAACCTGCCGGACCACCTGGCGGACCTGTTCATCCTGCGCGAGATCAACGACCTGCCGAGCCAGGACCTGTGTAAGGTTCTGGAGATTTCGACTACTAACAATATGTGGGTGATGCTCTCGCGGGCGCGCATGCGCCTGCGCGAGTGTCTCGATAAACACTGGTTCAACAAGGCCGGAGCCCGAGGCGCATGATATCCTGCCGCAAGGCGAGCGAATTGATCTCGCTGTCCCTGGACCGTCCGCTCGCCCTGCGCGAGCGGCTGACCCTCGGCCTGCATCTGTGCGGCTGTTCGATGTGCCGCGCCTATCGCCGCCAGGCGATGTTCATCCGGAATGTGGCGCAGGCGATGCTCGCGCGCATGCGGCGTCTTGCGCCCGGCGAGATGGAGCTGTCACCCTCCGCGGTCACTCGCATAACCCGTGCGCTGGATGCGGAGGACGGCGGGTCCGGTCCGTAACGCGGCGGAGCGGACCGGGCTCAGTGCAGCTGCTTGAACTGGTGGATGAGCTCGCCCACCACGCCCTGGGCGTCGCCGTACAGCATGCGGGCGTTGTCCTTGTAGAAGAGCTGGTTTTCGATGCCGGCGAAACCGGTGCCCTGGCCACGCTTGATCACCAGCACGTTCTCCGCCTTGTCCACGTTGAGGATGGGCATGCCGTAGATCGGGCTTGAGGTGTCGGTGCGCGCGGCGGGATTCACCACGTCGTTGGCGCCGATGACCAGGCCCACGTTGGCGGAACCGAACTCGGCATTGATGTCCTCCAGATCAAACAGCCGGTCATAGGGGACACCGGCCTCGGCGAGCAGCACGTTCATGTGGCCGGGCATGCGTCCTGCGACCGGATGAATGGCGAATTTCACCTCGACGCCGATCCTCTCGAGCAGGTCCATCAGCTCACGGATCTTGTGCTGGGCCTGGGCTACCGCCATGCCGTATCCCGGCACGATGATCACCTTGGCCGCGTAGCGCATCATCACCGCAGCGTCCTCGGTCTCGATCTGCCTGAGGCTGCCCTTGATCTCGCCTGCCTCGCCCGCGACGACCTTGCCGAAACCCCCGAACAGGACGTTCGAGATCGGCCGGTTCATCGCCTTGGCCATCAGCTGGGTGAGCAGCGTGCCGGCGGCGCCGACCACGGTGCCCGCCACGATCATCGCCGCGTTGCCGAGCGCGAAGCCCTCGAAGGCAACGGCCATGCCAGTGAGCGCGTTGTACAGCGAGATCACCACCGGCATGTCGGCGCCGCCGATCGGCAGGGTCATCAGGATGCCGTAGGCCAGCGCGGCAACGAAGAACAGCACGATCATGATCGTGATCGGATCGCCGCCTAGCAGGGTTGCACCCAGCAGTAGCGCCACCACCAGCACCACCAGGTTGAGCGCGTGCTGGGCGGGGAAGGTGATGGGCCGCCCTCCGATCAGTCCCTGCAGCTTGCCGAAGGCGATCATGCTGCCGCTGAACGCGACGGCTCCGATCAGGCCGCCGACCACACTGAGCAGGATCATGCCGGTCTGGTCCATCTCGCCGCGCAGCAGCTCGACCGCCGCGATCGCGGCGGCCGCGCCGCCGCCCATGCCATTGTAGATGGCAACCACCTGCGGCATGTCGGTCATCGCCACCTTGCCGCCGGTGTACCAGGCGACCCCCGCGCCGATCAGGATCGCCAGCAGCATCAGGCCGATGTTGTGCAGGCCCGGCGTCAGCATGGTGATGACGATGGCTAGCCCCATGGCCACGCCCGCCCATTTGATGCCGCTGCGCGCCGTCGCCGGCGAGCTCATGCGCTTGAGGCCGAGGATGAACAGGAATACGGTGAGGAAATACGCCGCCTGGATCAGGTGCTCCACGTCAGGTCCCCCTGCCCTTTTTCTTCGCCTCGAACATCTCCAGCATGCGCTCGGTCACCACGTAGCCGCCGACCGCGTTCATGGCGGCGAGCAGCACCCCGACGAAGCCGATCACCTGCTCGAGCGCCGTATCCGCATGCCCCAGCGCAACCATGGCGCCGACCAGCACGATCCCGTGGATGAAGTTGGATCCGGACATGAGCGGGGTGTGCAGGATGACCGGCACTCGACTGATGACCTCGTAGCCGGTGAAGGCCGCCAACACGAAGATGAACAGCGCCGCCCAGATGCCTTCGATCATCTCACGCCTCCCTCTATGCGTTCGCGCGTCGCCGCGTGGCGGATAGCGCCGTCATGGGTGACCGCACTGCCCGCCAGGATCTCGTCCGCCCAGTCGATGTGGAGCCCGCCGTCATCCCCGCGCAGCAGGCTAATGAAATTCTGGATGTTCTTGGAGTACATCGCGCTGGCGTGTACCGGCAGCATGCTCGGCACGTTCAGCGGGCCGTACACCGTCACGCCATGGTGCTCGAACTTCTCACCCGCGCGGGTCAGCGCACAGTTGCCGCCGCTCTCCGCCGCCAGGTCGAGGATCACGGCCCCCGGCTTCATCGCTTCGACGGTCGCTGCGGCGATCAGCTGCGGCGCGGCGCGACCCGGGATCTGAGCCGTGGTGATGACGACGTCGGCCTGACTGATGGAACGGCTGAGCAGCACCTGCTCGCGCTCCTTCTCCTCGGCGGTCAGTTCCCGCGCGTAGCCGCCCGCCGCCTCGGCGTCGAGCTCGACCTGGAGAAACTTCGCCCCCAGAGACTCGACCTGTTCGCGCGCTGCGCGCCGCACATCGTACGCTTCCACCACCGCGCCGAGCCGGCGCGCGGTGGCGATCGCCTGCAGCCCCGCCACGCCCGCGCCCAGAATCAGCACCTTGGCCGGCCGGATGGTGCCCGCCGCGGTGGTCAGCATGGGGAAAAACTGCGGGCACAGGTCGGCGGCGAGCAGCGCCGCCTTGTAGCCGGCGACCGTGCCCTGGGAGGACAGCGCATCCATGGACTGGGCGCGGGTGATGCGCGGCACCAGCTCCATGGCGAAGCTCGTCACGCCCTGGTCGCGCAGACGGCGGATCGCCTCGTCGTTGCGATGCGGCTGCAGATACCCGATCAGCACCAGGCCACGCCTGTACTGCGCGATCTCCTCCGGCGTCGGGGCCTGCACCTTGACCAGCACGTCCGCCTCGCGGCACAGCCCGCCGCGGTCCGCCACCAGGCGTGCTCCGGCTTCGGCATAGGCCCAGTCCAGGCAAAAGCTCGCGGCCCCGCTGCCGGGTTCGATCAGCACCTCAAAGCCCTGCTTGCTCAGGCGAGCAACCGTTTCGGGCACCAAGGCGACCCGGCGCTCCCCGGGGATCACTTCCCGCGTCACGCCCACGCGTATCGGCATTGCTTGTGGCTCCGCTCTTGCAGATTTCTGAAAAGTATCTGATTCCGTTGATCTTTGGTCGACCGGCCGGATTAGGCAACAAAGTGCGCCATTTTACGAGAGTTGGCGACGGCGGGCAACCGAGAAGATTGGATCAGGGGCGACCGTCTGCCACCTCGCAGGGGCGGTACCGGCTCAGCGTCGTGCTACAGTTGTCGATAATCCCGTTCAAGGGCGGTCCGCAGACATCGCCGCGAGCGGGCAGAATTTATCAACGGACGGTACAGCATGAGCAAAGCGGGTATCTTGGTCACCGGCGGGGCGGGCTACATCGGCAGCCACGTCGTCAAGCAACTGGGTGAGCGCGGCGAGCGCGTGGTGGTGCTGGACAACCTGTGCACCGGTTTCCGCGAGTCCGTGCTGTACGGCGAGTTCGTCGAGGGCGACAGCGGAGACATGGCGCTGGTCGAACGCCTGCTGCGCGACCATGCGATCACATCGGTCATGCACTTTGCCGCACATATCTGGGTCCCGGAATCGGTGGCCGACCCCCTCAAGTATTATCGCAACAACACCAGCAACACGCGCAACCTGCTCGAATGCTGCGCCCGGACCGGCATCGAACACTTCGTGTTCTCCTCCACGGCGGCAGTCTATGGCACACCGGCGGTGGACCTCATCTCGGAAGAGATGCCGACCGTACCGATCAATCCCTATGGCACCTCCAAGCTGATGAGCGAATGGATGCTGCGCGACCTCGCCCGGGCGAGCGATCTGCGCTATGTCATCCTGCGCTATTTCAATGTGGCCGGCGCCGATCCCGGCGGACGGATCGGCCAATCCACTCCGGAATGTACCCATCTGGTCAAGATCGCCTGCGAGGCCGTCACCGGCAAGCGGTCGCAGGTCCATGTCTTCGGCACCGACTACCCGACCACGGACGGCAGCGGCGTGCGCGATTATATCCATGTGGAAGATCTCGCCAGCGCCCACCTCAAGGCGCTGGATTACCTGCGCGGCGGTGGAGCCTGCACGACGCTCAATTGCGGCTACGGCCACGGTTACAGCGTGCGCGAGGTACTGGATGCGGTACAGCGGGTCACCGGTGCCAGGCTGAATATCGTCGAAGTCCCCGCGCCGCCCCGGGGACCCGCCGACGCTGGTCGCCGATTCGGCACATCTGCGCAGCAACTGGGATGGGAACCGCGCCACGATGACATGGAGTTCATCAGGACCGCGTTGAACTGGGAACGCAAGCTGCGCGCACGCGCGAGGTGATCCGCGCGCTTCCGCTATCGCGGCCGCCGATGCATAATGGCGCCCAATCCATCCGCCAATGCACGGCAGCAAATCCATGAGACTCGCACGCTACCTGCTCGCCACCGTCAAGGAAACCCCCTCCGACGCCGAGATCGTCAGCCACCAGCTGATGCTGCGCGCCGGCATGATCCGCCGCCTCGCCGCCGGACTGTACACCTGGATGCCGCTCGGCCTGCGTGTGCTGCGCAAGGTCGAGGCGATCGTGCGCGAGGAGATGGATCGCGCCGGCGCGCAGGAGGTGCTGATGCCCGCAGTACAGCCGGCCGAGCTGTGGCAGGAATCCGGACGCTGGGAATTCTACGGCCCCGAACTACTGCGCCTTAGGGACCGCCACCAGCGCGATTTCTGCTTCGGCCCGACCCACGAGGAGGTCATCACCGACCTGATCCGGCGCGAGATCCGCAGCTACAAGCAGTTGCCGGCGAACTTCTACCAGATCCAGACCAAGTTCCGCGACGAGATCCGCCCGCGCTTCGGCGTGATGCGGGCGCGCGAGTTCCTGATGAAGGATGCCTATTCATTCCATCTCGATCAGGCCTCGCTGCAGGAAACCTATGACGAGATGTATCGCACCTATACGCGTATCTTCACCCGGCTGGGGCTCGAATTCCGTGCCGTGCGTGCCGATACCGGCGCGATCGGCGGCAGCCACTCGCATGAATTCCACGTGCTGGCCGCCTCCGGAGAGGACGCCATCGCCTTCGCCAGCGACGGCGACTACGCGGCCAATGTGGAGCTGGCCGAGGCCATGCCGCCGGCGCAGGTGCGTCCGGCCGCGCGCGCGGCGATGCGCGAGGTATCGACGCCGCAGCAGCATACCATCGAGGACGTGAGCGGATTCCTGGGCGTGGCGCCGCAGCTTTGCCTGAAAACCCTGCTGGTGAAAGGCCGCGACGGGGGTGTCGTCGCGCTGGTGCTGCGCGGCGACCACGAACTGAACGCGATCAAGGCAGGCAAGCTGTCCGAGATTGCCGAACCGCTCGCCTTCGCAGGCGCGGATGAGATCCGCGCCGCGGCAGGCAGCGGCGCGGGTTCGCTTGGGCCTGTCGGCCTCAAAGTGCCGCTCATCGTCGATCGCAGCGCGGCGCAGGCCGCCGATTTCGTGTGCGGGGCGAACCGCGACGGCTACCACCTGACCGGCGTCAACTGGGGACGCGACCTGCCGGAACCGCGCACCGCCGACCTGCGCAATGTCGTCGACGGCGATCCATCGCCCGACGGCAGAGGGACACTCGCGATCCGGCGCGGCATCGAGGTCGGACACATATTCCAGCTCGGCCAGAAATACAGCTCGGCAATGAACGCTGCCTGTCTGGATGAACAGGGGCGGAGCGTCACCATGACGATGGGCTGCTACGGCATCGGGGTATCGCGCATCGTCGCCGCCGCGATCGAGCAGAACCATGACGAACGCGGCATCGTCTGGCCGGAGGCGCTTGCCCCGTTCGCGGCCGTGGTGCTGCCGCTCAACGCGCATAAATCGCATCGCGTGCGCGAGGCGGCGGACCGCCTGTACCAGGAACTGCGGGAAAACGGCATCGAGACCCTGTACGACGACCGCGGCGAACGTCCGGGCGTAATGTTCGCCGACAGCGACCTGATCGGCATACCGCACCGCCTGGTCGTCGCCGAGAAGGGCCTGGATGCCGGCACCGTCGAATACAAGCACCGGCGCGGCGCGGAAGTACGGCATATTCCGCTGTCCGAGCTGATTCCCCTCCTCAAGTCCGCCCGCGCCGCAACCGATATTTAGAGGGTATCCGCACCGCACCCCGTCAGATTGAACGGGGCAGCGGGCCGGCAACCGGGCCCCTGTGCCCCGACCCTCGCCATGTATCGACACCTTGCCATCCTGCTGCTCCCCATCCTGCTGATCACCACGGCGCACGCCGCGGTCGTCGAGCAGCGGGACGACTCCGAACTGCGCAACGCCCTGCTCGCGGCGATCCAGGACAACAACAGCTTCGAGGATCGCTTCGAGGCCGAGGTGTGGCTGTTGGACATGTCCAACCGGCTGCGCAAAAAGGTACCGGACGCCGGGGAACGCATCGAGCTGCTGAAAATGATCCACCACGAGGCCGCCCGCGTGAACGTGCCGCCCGAACTCGTGCTGGCGGTCATCGAGGTGGAGAGCAATTTCGACCGCTGGGCGGTCTCGAGCGCCGGCGCGCAGGGACTGATGCAGGTAATGCCGTTCTGGCTGGCCGAGCTCGGCCGGCCCGACGACAGCCTGCAGCAGCCGCACATCAACCTGCGCCTCGGCTGTACCATCCTGCGACATTATCTCGACCGCGAACGCGGCGACCTCAGGCGCGCGCTGGCACGCTACAACGGCAGCCCCCTCATCAACATGAACAGCTATCCGCAGCGCGTGCTGGACGCGCTGCGGATACGCTGGTACCGGCAATAAATCAGCATGGGGACAGATTTGAAATCTGTCCCCATGCATTACTTCCAACGCGCTGACCGAAACTGAAAAATGGGAACGGATCGGAAACCGTCCCCGATGACCCTTCTATTCATCCGTTACACAGCCCTGCGAGGCGTCCTTGACGTTCTTGATGAACTTGTAGAGTGTTCCCCGCATAGCCTTGTAGGGCGGCATGCGCCAGACGGCGCGGCGGCGCTCCAGTTCGGCGGCGTCGAGCGCGACCGACAGGGTGTTCGCCGCGGCGTCGATGGTGATACGGTCACCGTCGCGGATCAGGGCGATCGGACCACCCTCCTGCGCCTCCGGCACCACGTGCCCGATGATGAAACCGTGCGAGCCGCCGGAGAACCTGCCATCGGTCACCATCGCAACGTCATTCCCCAGGCCCGCGCCCATGATGGCCGAAGTCGGCGTCAGCATCTCCGGCATGCCCGGCCCGCCCTTGGGACCCTCGTAGCGGATCACCACCACGTCGCCCTTGGCGATGCGGCCCTGCTCGAGCGCGGCGAGCATGTCCTCTTCGGCGTCGAACACGCGCGCCGGACCGGAGAATTGCACGCCCTCCTTGCCGGTGATCTTCGCGACCGCGCCTCCGGGCGCGAGGTTGCCCTTCAGGATGCGGATATGTCCGCTCGGCTTGATCGGACGCTCGAGCGGCACGATCACCTGCTGTCCCGTTGCCAGTCCGGGCAGGTCCGCGAGGTTCTCGGCAAGGGTGCGCCCGGTGACTGTCAGGCAACTTCCGTCAAGCAGTCCGTGCGCGAGCAGGTACTTCATCACCGCCGGCGTGCCGCCGACTGTGTGCAGATCCTCCATGACGTACTTGCCGCTCGGCTTGAGGTCGGCGATTAGCGGGATGCGGTCGCTCACCGACTGGAAGTCGTCGATGCCGAGCTCCACGTCTACCGCGCGCGCCATTGCGATCAGGTGCAGCACTGCGTTGGTCGATCCGCCGAGCGCCATCACCACCACCATCGCGTTCTCGAACGCGGCGCGCGTCATAATGTCACGCGGTTTGATGTCGCGCTCGAGCAGTACGCGGATCGCGGCCCCGGCGCGGCGGCACTCCTCGATCTTCCGCGCATCGACCGCCGGCGTCGACGAACTGTACGGCAGGCTCATACCGAGCGCCTCGATGGCGGCGGCCATGGTATTCGCGGTATACATGCCGCCGCAGGCGCCCGGACCGGGGCAGGAGTTCCGGACGATGCCCTCGCGCGTCGGTTCATCGATGCGCCCGGCGATGAACTCGCCGTAGCTCTGGAAGGCCGACACGATATCGAGCGTACGCTCCCCGCTGTGCCCCGGCTTGATCGTTCCGCCGTAGACCATCAGGGCCGGGCGGTTGAGGCGTCCTATGGCGATCATGCAGCCGGGCATGTTCTTGTCGCAGCCCGGGATGGAGATGTTGGCGTCGTACCACTGGGCACCCATCACGGTCTCGATCGAGTCGGCGATGATCTCGCGCGATTGCAGCGAATAGCTCATGCCCTCGGTGCCCATCGAGATCCCGTCGCTGACGCCGATGGTGTTGAAGCGCATGCCGACGAGCCCGACCGCCTGCACCCCCTCCTTCACGTAGGCGGCGAGGTCGTTGAGGTGCATATTGCAGGTGTTGCCCTCCCACCACACGCTGGCGATGCCGACCTCGGCCTTGGCCATGTCCTCCTCGGCGAGGCCGGTGCCGTAGAGCATGGCCTGGGAGGCCCCCTGGGACTTCGGCGCGGTGATGCGGCTGCTGTACTTGTTCAACTTGCGGGACATCGTCTTCTCCAATCCTCTCGCGGGCATTTGACCGTATAATAGGGGCCCTACAGCATAGCAAAGTGTGGTGCGGAATCTCAGCGTGCGAACCGCCCTTCCCGCGCGACCGGCCGTGCGGGATCCAGGCACCCGCCGGATTGCACCTCAAGCCATTGTTATCCCGGGGAATCGGATGAACGCGGAAAAGATCGAACGCAAGCTGCTGAACTATCTGGGCAAGGCCATCGCCGATTACCATATGATCCAGCGCGGCGACCGCATCCTGGTCTGCCTCTCCGGCGGCAAGGATTCCTACACCCTGCTCACACTGCTCAACAAGCTGCGCCTGCGCTCGCGCGGCCGCTTCGAGATCTTCTCCTACACGCTCGACCAGGGTCAACCGGGCTGGGATGACCGCGCCATGCGCGAGTGGCTGCTCGCGAGCGGAATCCCGCATGCCATCGAAGGGCGCGACACCTATTCCATAGTCATGGAAAAGATCCCGGAGGGAAAGACCTACTGCTCGCTGTGCTCGCGCCTGCGGCGCGGCAATATCTACCGCTACGCGGCCGAGAACGGCTTCAACAAGATCGCCCTCGGCCATCACCGTGACGACCTGATCCAGAGCCTGTTGATGTCGATACTCTACAGCGGTGAGATCCGCTCCATGCCGCCCAAGCTGCTGACCGACAACAAGCGGCATATCGTCATCCGGCCGCTGGCCTATTGCCAGGAACAGGACATCATCGCCTACGCCCAGGCGCAGAACTTTCCCATCATCCCGTGCAACCTGTGCGGCTCGCAGGAGAACATGACACGGCGCAAGATCAGGCAGCTGATCCAGGATCTTGCCCGCGACAACCCCAAGGTCCCGAGCAACATCCTCAGCGCCCTCGGCAACCTGCAGGTGAGCCAGCTGATGGACCGCGCCCTGTGGAATTTCCGCGAGCTCGAATCCTGCCTGGAGATTCCCGCTGCCAATACGGAGCCGACAGATACCACCGGCGAGCTCTCGCCGGCCTTGTGGTAAGACACACCGGCGCAGCATCCGATAACGACGCCCATTCACTCCACCCCTCGCCCCGTCTCACCATCGGCCGGACCGGTCGTCCGGACAATTTGCATCAGTCGTGTAAGCAATCCCGGGGACACCCGACTAACTGTCAGTAACGCGTGAGCCGGCGCGCTGTCGCCGGCCACGTGTTGCACGACGCGGGGACCGCGCAGCGGCGCCCCGCACCCTCTGTCATGACTTACGAAGGAGCTATCCATGAACAAACAGATCGCACTGCGTTCCGCCATCGCGGGCCTCATCGCCCTGGGCATGTCCGGTGCCGGCAGCCTGGCTGCGGCGGACGACGCCATGAAAATGGCCGGGCCGGGCAAGATGGCGAAGGGCGCTGAAAAATGTTACGGCATCGCCAAGGCCGGGATGAACGACTGCGCCGGCAAGAATGCGCCCCATGCCTGCGCCGGGCAGGCCGAACAGGACCGGGCATCGTACGATTTCGTGTATGTGCCGTCCGGCACCTGCCAGAAGATCGCCGGCGGCTCAACCACCTCATCATGACACCGCTCCTGTCGAGGCAAGATACGATCCCGGCTCGCGCCGGGATCGGTTTACGTTCCCGGCATGTACGGGAATTCCTGGAGACCCGGCCACAGGTTGCCTGGTGCGAGGTGCACAGTGAGAATTATTTCGCCGACGGCGGTCCGTCGCTGCGCGCGCTCGAACTCGTCCGCGCCGACTACCCGCTCAGCCTCCACGGCGTCGGCCTGTCGCTCGGTTCCTGCGACCCCCTGGATATGCGCCACCTGCGCCGCCTCAGATCCCTCATCGAGCGCAGCAGCCCCGCCCTGGTATCGGATCACCTGAGCTGGAGTTCGATCGCAGGACGCTTCGCCAACGATCTGCTGCCACTACCCTATACCGAGGAGGCGCTGATCCACCTGTGCCGGAGGATCGACGAGACCCAGGGGTACCTCGCGCGGCAGATCCTGATCGAGAACCCGTCGACCTACCTGCAATACGCGGATTCTGTGATGCCGGAATGGGAGTTCATATCGGAGCTCGCTCGCCGCACCGGCTGCGGAATCCTGCTCGACGTCAATAACGTCTATATCAGTGCCGTCAATCACGGCGACGATCCCGCCGCCTACCTGCGGAACATCGATCCGCAGCGGATCGAGGAGATCCATCTCGCCGGCTTCGAGGACAACGCCGAACTTCTGATAGACACTCACAGCAGGCCGGTGCACGCGGAGGTCTGGGAACTCTTTCGTCTGGCACTGCAGAGATTCGGTGACCGTCCCACCCTGATCGAATGGGACATCAATCTCCCGCCGCTGGATGTGCTGCTCGCAGAGGCCGGCAAGGCACAGGCGATCCTGGAGAGGGACAATGCCGTCGCTGCGTGAGCTACAGCAGGAGTTCATGCGGGCATTGTTGATGCGCGGGAACGGGGTAATTCCCGGCTTAGTCAAACAGGGCGCCGCGCGCGGCATCTCAGCCTATCGCAATACCTCACATGCCAACCTGCACAACGCGCTGCGCGGCGTCTACCCAGTGATCGAGCGACTTGTCGGCCGGGAGTTTTTCGCCTATGCGGCGGACGCTTATATGGAGTATGCCCCTTCGACCAGCGGCGACCTCAATCATTTTGGAATGAGATTTCCCGAGTTCCTGCGCTCATTCCCGCCGGCACGGGCATTGGCGTACCTTGTGGACGTGGCTGTGCTGGAGCGAGCCCGCCATGAGGTGCATGACGCCGCCGAGGCGGATCCGGTGGTTCCCCGGCACCTCGCGACTATGGCACCGGAGGATTACGGGCGGCTGGTCTGCATACCGCATCCCGCCACGCGCCTGGTGGGATCACCTTATCCGGTCCTCTCCATATGGGAAAGAAACCAGGCTTCGTATAGCGGAGACCCGTCCGTTGATCTGCGCCAGGGGGGCGACGACCTGCTGGTGCGGAGAGCGGCGTCGGGCCTTGTTGTTGTCGAGCGTCTGGCCACAGCCGACTGGCTACTTCTCTCCAGGCTCGCGCAGGGGGCGTGCCTGGAGGAGGCGCTCAATACCCTGCCGGACTCTATTCAGAATTTCGACTTCACCGCCGCGCTGCAGCGATTCTTCGGCGATGGCGTGCTGATTGATGTCTATCTTCCGATCTCCAGGAGGCAGAAATAGCCATGCGCACCTTCGACCGCATCGCCCGCATCAGCTCACAGGCAATCGAACTGCTGGAGTACACCAGCCCTGCGATGGACCTCCTCGTCAGGCTGTGGCTGGCGAATGTCTTCTGGAAGGCCGGCCTGGTCAAGCTGAGCAGCTGGTCCACAACCGTCATGTTGTTCAGCTACGAATACCAGGTACCCCTGCTGCCTCCGGAAGTGGCGGCGGTGCTGGCGACCGCCGTCGAACTGGGCGGCGCGGCATTGCTCGCGCTCGGCCTGGGCGCCCGCGCAGGGGCCATCGCGTTATTTGTCCTGAACGCAACCGCTGTGATCTCGTATCCGGAACTATCCGAGGCGGGGTTGAGAGACCATTACTTCTGGGGAATCCTTCTGGCCCTGTACCTGGTGCGCGGTCCGGGCAAGCTGTCGTTCGATCATCTCATACGCACGCGTTACTTCAAGACGCGTGCGGGTTAAATGCACCCCCATGCAAACAGAAAGGCCGGCACAACCTGTGTACCGGCCTTTCTATCCCTGACGGTCTGTCCGCGGTATGCGCACAAACCCTTCCGGGAGATACCCGAAATCAGAGATGGACCACGAAGAGCGACACTGATACCGCGATCCCGAACACACCCAGCAAGACAGACATCTTCTGCTCGAACATTATCAGCTCCCCCTAGTTCAGACCTATGATTCTCGACAGCGTACGCATCGCCCACATGTACGGGGCAATGCGAGGTCTTACCTTATCAAATTACTAAGGATATAGGAATGGGGGCGCCCGGATCCGCGCCCTGGGAATCCCGCGCCATCCGGTTCATCACCGGATCCGCAGTAATCGAGCTGATGCCTTCCCTGGCATCAAGTGTTTATTTATTCCAAAGAATTATCTGCGCGCCGATGTCCGGTATCACGACAGGTGGCCGGCAAAAAGTACCAAAGCCATACCAAGCAACACCAGGCTCAGCAGAATCGAAGCTGTGTTTTCCATGAGGCACCTCCATCAACGTCCATTACGGTTCATGTGACAAAACCTTTGTCGCCCGATTTCACGATCAAAACGAATACGACGGGCATATTTTATTCCTAATTTTTATAATTGTATATTTTATAAGGATTTCTGAGTATTCCAGTCGGATTTGATCGCGTGTTTCGTTGCCCCTTATCTCTGCTCTACCTCGCCGTAAATCCGGAGGGAGATAACTGAACTGCTTATGCCTTAGAATGCTGATGATCCATTTCCGGGAGACCTCCACCTGATGTACGCCGACAACACACAGTTCGTCGACTGGTTCCGCAGCTCTTCACCCTATATCAACGCCTTCCGCGGCCGGACGTTCGTCATCGTCTTCGGGGGGGAAGTCATTTCCGAGCGGCGCTTCACCGGCCTGGCGCACGATGTCGCCCTGCTCAACAGCCTGGGTATCCGGCTGGTGCTGGTCCACGGCAGCCGTCCCCAGATCGAGCAGCGCCTGCGTGAACGGAAAGTGCGCATCCAGTACGTACTCGGCAGGCGTGTCACCGACAGAGATTCGCTCGAATGCGTCAAGGAGGCAGCCGGCTCAGTCTCGGTCGACATCGAAGCCATGCTGTCCATGGGCCTCTCCAACACGCCGATGGCGGGCGCACGCATCCGCGTTGCCTCGGGAAATTTCGTCACAGCCCGGCCCCTGGGCGTATTGGAGGGCATTGATCATCTGTACACCGGCAAGGTGCGACGCATCGATCATCAGGCGATCCAACAGCAACTCGACGGCGGCGCCATCGTCCTGCTCTCTCCGATCGGCTACTCACCGACCGGCGAGATTTTCAACCTGACGGCGCTTGAGGTTGCCTCGGCGACAGCGGTCGCGCTGAAGGCGGACAAGATCCTGTGCCTGGTCGAGGCGTACGGGCTGGAAAACTCCAGCGGGCAACTGCTGCGCGAGCTGACCCCCGCCGGGGCGGAACGCGAGCTTGCCGCCAAACCGGAACTCCCCCATACCATGATCGAGGTGCTTCGCCATGCGATCGAGTGCTGCCGCGCGGGGGTGCGGCGTGCGCACCTGATCGACCATCGCCGCGACGGCGCCCTGCTGCTCGAACTGTTCACCCGCGACGGCATCGGCACGATGATCACGACGGACATCTACGAAGGCACCCGCCAGGCGACCATCGAGGACGTAGGCGGCATCCTGAATCTGATCGCCCCGCTGGAACAGGAGGGGATACTGGTGCGGCGCTCGCGCGAGCATCTGGAGATCGGCATCGGACAGTTTACGGTGATCGAACGGGACGGGATGGTGATCGCCTGCGCGGCATTCCAGCCCTTCGCGGAGGAACGGGTGGGAGAGCTCGCCTGCCTCGCCGTACACCCGGACTACCGGCACAGCGGTCACGGCGAGGCCTTGCTGAGGCTGATGGAAAATGAGGCGAAAAAGCGGGGAATAGACCGGCTCTTTGTGCTCACCACGCACGCGTCACACTGGTTTCAGGAGCGCGGGTTTCAGGCGGCAGACATCGGCATACTGCCGGTTGCGCGCCAGGCGATGTACAACTACCAGCGCAATTCCCAGGTATTCATCAAAACGCTGTAGGCACCGCGGACACAGCCAACAGACGGGCTACTCCCGCGCCGCCGCGGCCGCGGCCAGCTTCTTCTCGAGATAGTGGATGTTGGTGCCGCCGGCCTGGAATGCGGCATCATTCATGAGATCGCGGTGCAGGGCGAGGTTGGTCCGGATTCCCTCGATGACGAATTCCGTGAGCGCCATGCGCATGCGCGCGATGGCGGTGTCCCGCCTGTCGCCGTGTGCGATGACCTTGCCGATCATGGAATCGTAAAAGGGCGGTACGGTGTAGCCGTTGTAGATATGCGAATCGATCCGGATCCCCGGCCCGCCCGGCGGATGATACTGCGTGATGGTGCCCGGCGACGGGGTGAAGTTGCGCGCGTCTTCGGCGTTGATGCGGCATTCGATCGCATGACCGTTCGGCTTGACGTCCGACTGCCTGATGGTGAGCGGATGACCCGCGGCGATGCGGATCTGCTCCTTCACGATATCGACGCCGTAAACCATCTCGGTCACGGGATGCTCCACCTGCAGACGGGTGTTCATCTCGATAAAATAGAAATGCCCCTTTTCATAGAGGAACTCGAAGGTGCCGGCGCCGCGGTACCCGGTATCGAGACAGGCCTTGACGCACTGGGCGCCGATCCGTTGCCGCTGTTCCTCGGTGATGCCTGGCGCGGGGGATTCCTCGATGACCTTCTGGTGGCGGCGCTGCATGGAACAGTCGCGCTCGCCGAGATGGATTGCATTGCCCTGTCCGTCGGCAAGCACCTGGATCTCGATGTGGCGCGGATTCTCGAGGTATTTCTCCATGTATACTGTGGCGTTCCCGAAGGCGGCCTCCGCCTCGGAGCGGGTCATATTGACGGCATTGGCGAGCGCAGCATCGCTGTGCACCACGCGCATGCCGCGTCCGCCGCCGCCGCCCGCCGCTTTGATGAGCACCGGGAATCCGATGCTGCGCGCGATTTCCAGGTTGCGCTCCGGATCCTCACTCAAGGGTCCGTCCGACCCGGGGATGCAGGGGATACCCGCCGCCTTCATCGCCCTGATCGCCTCGATCTTGTCTCCCATAAGCCGGATCGTCTCGGGCCGGGGACCGATGAAGACAAAACCGCTCTTCTCGACGCGGTCGGCGAAGTCGGCGTTCTCGGACAGAAACCCGTAGCCGGGGTGAATGGCCACCGCGTCGGTGACCTCGGCGGCGCTGATCAAGGCCGGGATATTCAGGTAGCTTTCCGCCGATGCCGGCGGGCCGATGCAGACGGACTCGTCCGCCAGGCGGACATGGATCAGATCGCGGTCGGCCGATGAATGCACTGCCACGGTCCGTATCCCGAGCTCGTTGCATGCACGCAGTATCCGCAGCCCGATCTCACCACGATTGGCGATGACGATTTTCTCAAACATGAAGCCCGGTGCCTATTCGATGATAAACAGCGGCTGGCCGTATTCGACCGGCTGGCCGTTCTCGACCAGGACGGCCGCCACCACGCCGGACTTGTCCGACTCGATCTGGTTGAGCATCTTCATCGCCTCGATGATGCACAGGGTGTCGCCGGAGTTGACCCGCTGGCCGACCTCGACGAAGGGCGGCGATCCGGGGGCCGGTGACCGGTAGAAGCTGCCGACGATGGGAGAAGTGACGGTGTGCCCCTTGGGCACCGGAGCCGCCGCGGGCTCGCTTCCGGCCGCAGCGACAGGAACCGGGGCGGCCTGGACGGCCATGGGAGCCGGGTACATCTGCGGCGCTCCCATAAAGGTCTGCATGGCCTTGCCGTGTCGACTGATACGCACCGACTCCTCGCCCTCCTGCACCTCGATTTCTGCGAGATCGGATTCCTCCAGAAGTTCGATCAACTTCTTTATTTTTCGTATGTCCATACGGGCAATTATGGGTCCTTGTGCTTGTCTAGATGCTGTACCGCCGCCCGCAGGGCGAGCTCATAGCCCGCGGCGCCGAGTCCGCTGATCACGCCGGCCGCGATATCGGAAAAATACGAGTTCCGGCGAAATGCCTCGCGCGCGTGGATATTGGAAAGGTGCACCTCGATGAACGGCACCGCGGCCGCGATCAGGGCATCCCGCAGGGCCACGCTGGTGTGGGTGAGGGCAGCGGGATTGATGATGATGAAACGCACCGGCTCCTCCATGGCCTTGTGCACCCTCTCGACCAGCTCGTGCTCCGCATTGCTCTGGAAACACAACACCTGGGTCCCCAGCTCCTTCGCCAGCGCGGTAAGCCGCTTGTTGATCGCCGCGAGCGACTGCGTACCGTAGTGGCCGGGTTCGCGTTGACCCAGGAGGTTCAGATTGGGGCCGTTGAGTACGAGGATCGTCGCCATTCGTTTTGTGCTATTTCCCGGCACGATATGAGCTGATAGAGGCCTGTTAGGGGAAAGTCACCCAGATCAGCCGAAGTCTATACCCGTAATGCCGGTTATTGTGCAACGTTGCTTTGGAAATGTCCATCTGACCCGGAATTATCATCCCGATCGACGAAGTTAGAACCCAATATGTGAAATGTGCGCGACCCGGAGCGTATCGCTTACAGCAGATTCAGGATCATCTGCTCAGCGCTGTCGCGGGTCAGCTCGCCGTACTGGGCGTACGCAATCTTGCCAGTCCGGTCAACCAGCACAGTGTAGGGGAGGATGCCGATGGAGTTCCCATATGCCTCCGCCACGGCGATCGCGTTCGTGCCACCGATCAGGCTCGGATAATTGAGCACGAACCCGAGCCTGTCGAAGAACGCCTCCACCTGCTGAGGGGTATCCAGGGCGATCCCGACGAACTGCACACCCTGTCCGGCATATTGTCCTTGCAATTCGACAAAGGCCGGCATCTCTCGCACGCAGGGTTTGCACCATGAAGCCCAGAAATTCACAATCAGCACCCGGCCGTCCCACTCGCCCACATCATGCGATAACCCAAGTGAGTCAGGCAGGGTGAAATCGGGCCTTATCTGACCGAGGACGGCGCTGGCGGAAGTACCGGCTTCCGCCTGTTCCAGCGGCTCGTGCTGCAACTGCTGCCTGTAGAAAAAGTTTACCGCCACTGCGACCGCGGCGAACACCGCGATAATCAGCAGGATGATATTGGGACGCTGCAACCAGCCCGCCATGGGGATAATCGGAGGATTACATCAATGCCTGTCGTATATGGCGCGTAAATGCCTCGGGACCGGTATTAGTGGAACCGATCACGCGGAATGATCGCAGCTCCTTGCCGTCCGCGCTGAAAAACAATATCGCAGGCGGCCCGAAAAGTCCAAGCTGCCTGAGCAGTTCCTGATCGACCTCATCATTGGCCGTCACATCCGCGCGCAGCAGCACAGTACCAGCCAGCGCGGCTTGCACACCGGGATCGATGAAGGTGCGGCGCTCCATAATCTTGCATTCAACACACCAGTCGGCGTAGAAATCCAGCATAACCGGCCGCCCCGCCGCGCGGGCCATGGCCTGATTCAGGCCCTCCACGCCTTTGACCGGAGCGAACTCCAGCGCTCCCTCCGCCGGTCCCTTCCCCCCGGTGATCGAGGTCCCCTGCAAGGGCCGCAGCGGATCATTGCCGCCACTGGCGGCGCCGATGATCAGCAGTACGCCATAGATGAACACGATCAGCCCCGCGCCCTTCCACAATCGCCTCCAGCCCGAGACCCCGGCTTCCATGCGGTCGAAGGCACCCAGATAGACGGCCGCGCCTACCAGCAGAACCGCCCATAGCATCATGCTGAGCTGGGGGGGAATGATCCGCTCGAGAAACCAGGCTGCGACCGCGAGCATGAGCACGCCGAACACTGACTTGACCGTCGTCATCCAGCCCCCCGCCTTCGGCAGGAGCTTGCCGGCGGACGTGCCGATCACCAGCAGCGGCAATCCCATCCCCAGGCTGAGCACAAAGAGCGATACGCCACCCAGCACGGCGTCCCCGCTCATCCCGATATATAAGAGTATTCCGGCCAGGGGAGCGGCCACGCAGGGCCCTACAACCAGCGCCGACAGGAACCCCATGACCGCGGCCCCGGCGTACGTCCCGGCGGACTGCCGGTTGCTCAGATCATTCAGGCGTGCCTGCCATGACGCCGGCAGCTGGAACTGGTAGACATCGAACATGGCCAGGGCGAGCAGAACAAAGACTACGCTGATGCTCCCCAGCACCCAGGGACTCTGGAACGCGGCCTGCAGGTTATTGCCAAACAGGCCCGCCGCGACCCCGGCCAGGGTATAGGTCAAAGCCATGGCGAGCACATAACTCAGGGACAGCAGAAAGGCGCGGCGCGTCGTCACCTGGGTGCGTTGCCCGATGATCAGGCTGGAGAGAATCGGGATCATCGGAAACACGCAGGGGGTAAATGCCAGCAGCAGTCCGAAACCGAAAAAACCGGCGAGATTCACCCACAGGTCGCCCTCTGCAAGGGATTGCGCAATCTGGTCCTGGAGCGGCGCAACCTCTGTTCCCCCGGCCACCGCCGGGTCCAGACCGACGGTACCGCTCGAAGGCGGCAGCTCAAGGCTGACAGTCTGCTTCATCGGCGGGTAGCAGAACCCCTGGTCCGCGCACCCCTGATAAGCCACCTCGAGCACCACCACGGCCGGCACAGCGCCCGGCTGGACCACCGGCACCGCCGCCTGAATCCGACCGTGATACACCTCCATGCGGCCGAAGAATTCATCTTCCTTGAACTCACCGCGCGGGTACTCCGCCGCCCCCAGTGTCACGCCAGCAGGGGACTCCACCAAGCGGAAGCTGAACTTGTCCCGATAGAGGTAATAACCGTCCGCGATCTCCCAGCGCGCGGTGATCGCGCCGGGACCGGGAGCTTCGGCGGAAAAGACGAATGCGCGCTCCGGTTCGAGAAAGACCGGCTCCGACTTTATCAGGCCGAGTCGCTCGCCGACGGATGCGATCGATGAGGACAAGCCGCCGCCGTCGGCGGCGAGGCCGGCGGAGCAGAACAGCAGCAGCAAGGCCAGGACGCTGGATCTGTGGTAATTCATCATCGTATGCATGAAATCCGGCCGTGATCAGAAGAATTCAATGTGAGGAGATCTGCAGCCGGGCTTCCCGCCGGCGTGGCGTCAGTAGCGCGGCCGCGCTGTCGGACAGCGTCGAACGAAGCGCCCATATACTAACATGCGCATCGAAACAGCCTCTATACGGCCAGAGTGACCACTGCGCCCCGGAATATGATGTCGGAGTCGTTCGTCAAAAACTTGATGTCACCGCACTCGATCTGCCAACCAGCGCACACCCGCCCTTCATTCGCTACGGCAGTTCTCCGTGATCCAGGCGAGGTAGGCCGCCGAGCCGGCGGTGACATCAAGGGCAATAACCTCGGGGAGCTCGTAAGGGTGGGACGCCCGGATCCGCTGTTCGAGCTGCGGAAAGCATGCCTTCGCCGTTTTGATCAAGAGCAATACTTCGCCACCCTCCTCGATCCTGCCTTTCCAGCGATAGATCGAGCGCAGACCGGGAACAATGTTGATACATGCCGCGAGCCGTTCGCCAAGCAGGGCCTCGGCGAGTTCGCGCGCCGCCGCCTCATTCGGACACGTGGTCAAAACCAGAGAGTGTTCCGCGAACATGCGCATCACCTTACACCATCGGTTGCGGCCGTCAAAGGTGCTATAGTGTCCGCAGATGCTTTATGTAATCCTGCCACTGATCATTGCACTTCCGCTGCTGGAGCTGTATCTCCTGATCAAGGCGGGTGGCCTGTTCGGCGCGATACCTACCATTGCCCTTGTGGTGTTCTCGGCCGTACTGGGAACCCTGGTACTGCGCTGGCAGGGATGGATCGTCCTGCAACGCTTCCGCGCCACCCTCGCCCGCGGCGCCATACCCGCACGGGAACTGCTTGAGGGGATGATCGTGCTGGCAAGCGGGGTGCTCCTGCTGATCCCCGGCTTCATTTCCGACCTCTGCGGGCTGTTCTGCCTGATTCCCGCGGTACGCCGGCTCATCATCCGGAGTATCGTAAATGACCGGCATACCGGCGGCGGTCCTGGCGCATCCCACCCCAGCCGTGGCCCCCACATAATCGAAGGGGAATTCTGGAAGGAACGGATCAAGGATTGATCCCCCGCGACACCCGCCATCCCCATTGACGACCAAGCGCCCCTTGACTCTGGCGTCAGCGACCCTATTATAACTGGCACTCACAGGGAATGAGTGCCAACTATCTCGCGAAAATCACCTCGCAACAATCATAACTAACTGTTTTAAATAAAATATGGAGGCAATCTCACATGAAAATCAAACCGCTACATGATCGCGCCGTGATTCGCCGGCTGGAAGAACAACGCACCAGCCCGGGTGGCATCGTCATCCCCGACTCCGCGGCGGAAAAGCCGATCCGGGGTGAAGTTATGGCAATCGGCAAGGGCAAGATCATGGAAAACGGCGACATCCGTCCCATGGACGTCAAAGTGGGCGACAAGGTCCTGTTCGGCAAGTACGCCGGCACGGAAATCAAGGTTGACGGCGAAGATCTGGTCGTGATGCGCGAAGACGACATCATGGCCATCATCGAAGGCTAACCGCCGCCCGGCGACCCAATCAGACAAGAATTCAAGAGGACACTCACCATGGCAGCAAAAGAAGTCAAATTCAGCACCGACGCCCATCACCGCATGCTGAAAGGTGTCAACATCCTGGCCGATGCGGTCAAGGTCACCTTGGGCCCCAAGGGCCGCAACGTCGTTCTGGAAAAGAGCTTCGGCGCCCCCACCATCACCAAGGACGGCGTCTCGGTCGCCAAGGAGATCGAGCTGAAGGACAAGTTCGAGAACATGGGCGCCCAGATGGTCAAGGAAGTCGCATCGCAGACCTCCGACATCGCCGGCGACGGCACCACCACCGCGACGGTGCTGGCCCAGGCCATGCTGCGCGAAGGCATGAAGGCCGTCACCTCGGGCATGAACCCGATGGATCTGAAGCGCGGCATCGACAAGGCCGTCATCGCGGCGGTCAAGGAGCTGCAGAAGATTTCCAAGCCCTGCACCGACAACAAGGCGATTGCCCAGGTTGGCTCCATCTCGGCCAACTCCGACGCGGACATCGGCGGCATCATCGCCGATGCGATGTCCAAGGTCGGCAAGGAAGGCGTGATCACGGTGGAAGAAGGCTCCGGGCTTGCCAATGAACTCGAGGTTGTCGAGGGCATGCAGTTCGACCGCGGCTATCTGTCGCCGTATTTCATCAACAACCAGCAGAACATGTCATGCGAGCTGGACAGCCCCTACATCCTGCTGCACGACAAGAAGATCTCCAACATCCGCGAGCTGATCCCGATCCTGGAAGGCGTGGCCAAATCCGGCAAGCCGCTGCTGATCGTCGCCGAGGACGTGGAAGGCGAGGCGCTGGCCACCTTGGTGGTCAACCACATCCGCGGCATCGTCAAGGTCGCAGCCGTCAAGGCGCCCGGCTTTGGTGACCGCCGCAAGGCCATGCTGGAGGACATCGCGATCCTGACCGGTGGCCAGGTCATTGCCGAAGAGGTCGGTCTGTCGCTGGAAAAGGCCACGGTTAGCAGCCTGGGCAGCGCGAAGAAGGTGCAGATCTCCAAGGACAACACCACCATCATCGACGGCGCCGGCAAGGCGGCCGACATCCAGGCGCGCGTGAAGCAGGTCCGCGCCCAGATCGAGGATACCAGCTCCGACTACGACAAGGAGAAGCTGCAGGAACGCGTGGCCAAGCTGGCCGGCGGTGTAGCCGTGATCAAGGTCGGTGCCGCCACTGAAATGGAGATGAAAGAGAAGAAGGCGCGCGTCGAGGATGCCCTGCATGCCACCCGTGCGGCGGTCGAGGAAGGCATCGTACCCGGCGGCGGCGTTGCGCTGCTGCGCGCGCTGCAGGCGATCAAGAACCTCAAGGGCGACAACCACGACCAGGACGTCGGCATCAACATCGCCCGCCGCGCCATGGAAGAGCCCCTGCGTCAGATCGTCGCCAATGCCGGCGACGAGCCGTCGGTGATCCTGAACAAGGTCGCCGAGGGCAAGGGCAGCTACGGTTACAACGCGGCGAACGGCGAGTTCGGCGACATGATCGAGTTCGGTATCCTGGACCCGACCAAGGTCTCGCGCACGGCGCTGCAGAACGCGGCCTCTGTCGCCGGTCTGATGATCACGACCGAGGCAATGATCGCGGAGCTTCCGCAAGACGACAAACCCGTCAACGCCCCGGACATGTC
Organism: Gammaproteobacteria bacterium; assembly: GCA_016712635.1. Lineage (NCBI taxonomy): Bacteria > Pseudomonadati > Pseudomonadota > Gammaproteobacteria > Gammaproteobacteria bacterium. Next base: position 560,806 of record JADJQS010000001.1, read on the forward strand.
CGGCATGGGCGGCATGATGTAAACAGGCCGCGGCACAGCCTGCAGTGACGAAAAAGCCCCGCCGGATTGGTCCGGCGGGGCTTTTTTTATGCGTGGCGGGCTCGGATCAGGATAGCGAAATCGCCCGGTATCCCTTGTTGTCATCATCGTTATCCTCCAGGCGCAGTCCGTTGACCTCCGCGCTGTTCTCGACATCCTTTTCCTCCAGGTCGATGCGCAGACGGAGATTGTTCTGCGAATCGGCGTTGCGCAGTGCCTCCTCATAGGAGATGCGCCCGGCCTTGTACAGCTTGTACAGGGCGCCATCGAAAGTCTGCATGCCCAGGTTCTCCGACTTCTCCATGATCTCCTTGATCTTGTGGATCTCCCCCTTGAGGATCAGGTCGCTGATCAGCGGCGTGCCCAGCAGAATCTCGAAGGCTGCGGCGCGCTTGCCGTCCAGGGCCGGTATGAGGCGCTGCGATACGATGCCGCGCACGTTCAGCGACAGGTCCATCAGCAGCTGATTGCGGCGGTCTTCGGGAAAAAAGTTGATGATGCGGTCAAAGGCCTGGTTCGCATTGTTCGCATGCAGGGTGGAAATCGCGAGATGGCCGGTCTCGGCGAAGGAGATCGCGTACTCCATGGTATCGCGGTCGCGCACCTCGCCGATGAGGATGACATCAGGCGCCTGCCGCAAGGTGTTCTTCAGCGCCTCCTCATAGGTCAGGGTGTCGTCGCCCACCTCGCGCTGGGTGATGATGGAGCGCTTGTGGTTGTGGATGTATTCGATCGGATCTTCGATGGTGACGATGTGACCGGCGCTGGTGGTGTTACGGTAGTCGATCATGGCGGCCAGTGAGGTCGATTTACCCGAACCCGTGGCGCCGACGAACAATATCAGTCCCCTCTTCTGCATCACCAGCTTGCTCAGGATCGGGGGCAGACCCAGCTCTTCCATGGTGGGGATCTTGACCTTGATGTTGCGGATGACCATCCCGATGTGATTGCGCTGCTTGAAGATGTTGACGCGGAAGCGTCCGATGCTTGCATCGGCGATCGCGAGATTCATCTCCGGGCTCTTTTCGAAGGCGGCCTGCTGCTCGGCACTCATTAATTTATAAGCGATCAACTTGGTGCCGCCCGGCGGTATGGGCGATTTGTCAATCGGCTTGATCTGCCCGTGGATGCGCATCGAAGGTGGTGCGCCGACCGTGAGGAACAGATCGGAAGCCTCTTTCGCGACCATTAACTTCAGATAGTCGGTAAATTCCATGAATGCCTCTTGGCCAGTGCAAACAAAGCAAGAAAACTAGCTACCCCTCCGGTATTACTATCGACTGGATCATAAGCCGGCTTGAGTGATGCGATTCGCACTTCACCGCCTAGGAATCCCGGTTGCCGAGGTACGACCGGTCTTTTATGCTGTGCGCATGAAATCGTCCCACCCCGTAGCCTCGCCCGCACCCCTCGACATCAATACCCGGATTCTGCCTGCCGGGCTGGAACACCAGGTCGCGCTGTACTGGGAGCAGTATGCGGCCGCTGCACAGGAGAACGGCGTGCCCGTGCCGCGGCACCCGGAAACGCTGGGTGTGCTGCGCCGGGTATGGGCCTATAGCGGCTTCGTCGCCCACAACTCCATAGAACACCCGGCGCTGTTGCGCGGACTGCTGGAGAGCGGCGATCTGCTCCTGAGCTACACACCCGATCGCTATGGACACCAGACCGCGCGGGCACTGTCGAAGGTGCGCAACGAGGGTGACCTGGACCGCACGTTGCGGCACCTCCGGCGACGCGAAATGACGCGCATTGCCTGGCGCGATCTCGCGGGCTGGGCCGGCCTGGAGGAGACCCTGCGCGAACTGTCGTGGCTCGCGGAGGCGCTGATCGACGGCGCCCTCCACCATTTGTACGCGCGCCTGACGCAAACCCGGGGTACGCCACACGGGTCCAAAACCGGCGCCCCGCAGACCCTGGTTGTCCTCGGAATGGGCAAGCTCGGCGCCTATGAGCTCAATTTTTCCTCCGATATCGATCTCATCTTCGCCTATCCGGAGGAGGGGAACACCCGCGGCAGGCGGACCCACGCGGATAACGAGGAATTCTTCACCGAACTGGGAAAGAAACTGATCCAGTGCCTGAGCACCCCGACCGAGGACGGATTCGTATTCCGCACCGATATGCGCCTGCGCCCATTCGGGAACAGCGGCCCTCTGGTGATGAGCTTCGAACAGATGGAAGACTATTACCAGTCGCAGGGCCGGGAGTGGGAGCGTTACGCCATGATCAAGGCGCGCCCCGTCGCGGGGGACCGCGCGCAGGGACAGCTGCTGCTCAAGGCCCTGCGGCCGTTCATCTATCGCCGCTACCTCGATTTCAACGTTTTCGAATCCCTGCGCGAGATGAAGGCGCTGATCAACCAGGAAGTGGCCAAGCGGGACCTGGGGGACAATATCAAGCTCGGACCGGGCGGGATCCGCGAGATCGAATTCATCGGTCAGTCATTCCAGTTGATCCGCGGCGGACGCGAGCCCGCGCTGCAGGAGCAGCAGATCCTGCGCATCCTGCACCGGCTCGCCTCCGCCGGCCACCTGCCGGAAGAGGCGGTGGCCGAACTGGATCTCGCGTACCGCTTCCTCCGCCGGGCGGAAAACCGCCTGCAGATGGCCGCCGACCAGCAGACACACCGGCTGCCGGCCGACGAAACTGGACGCCTGTGCCTCGCCAGCTCGATGGGTTTCCCGCTCTGGGAGGATTTTTCCGCCGAACTCGATCGTCATCGCGCGCGCGTTCAGCGGCATTTCAACCAGGTCTTCAACGTCCCCGCGCGCGAGGCGCCGGCCACGCCACAGACCCGACAGGCCCTGGATTACACCGCCCTCTGGTCCGGCGCGCTGGACGACGCACAGGGCGCGACCCTGCTGACACGCGCCGGCTTCCGCGACGGCGGGGAAGTCCGTCGCCGACTCGGCCTGCTGCACGACGGCCACGTCTATCGCGCCCTGAGCGAGCGCGGGCGTGCGCGCATGGATCGCCTCATCCCGCTGCTGCTCGATGCGGCCGCCGCAACGCCGGAGCCCGACGTGACCCTGATCCGGCTGCTCGACCTGATCGAACAGATCGCGCGCCGCACCGCCTATCTCGCCCTGCTGGGGGAAAACCCGGTCGTACTGGCCCAGCTGGTCCGTCTGTGCGCCGCCAGCCCGTGGATCTCGGACATGCTGGCGCGGCAACCCATCCTGCTCGACGAGTTGATCGATCCACGCACCCTCTACGCCCCGCTCGACCGCGGCGCGCTCGAACGCGAATTACGGACCGCACTGGACGCGGTCGAGCCAGACGACGTGGAACAGCAGATGGAGACGCTGCGTCATTTCAAGCACTCCAACGTCCTGCGGGTCGCCGCCGCGGATGTCATGGAGGCGATTCCGCTGATGGTGGTCAGCGACCACCTGACGGAGATCGCCGAGGTCGTGCTCGCGGCAGTACTGAAACTGGGAGCGGAACACCTGATGCGGCGCGGCTCCGGTGGCGAGCGGCCGCGCGACCGCGGCTTCGCCATCATCGCCTACGGCAAGCTCGGCGGCATCGAGCTGGGATACGCCTCCGACCTGGATCTGGTGTTTCTGCACGCGGCGGACCAAGACCCCGCCATGGCGCAAGGCTACGCACGCCTCGCGCAGCGTATCATCCACCTGCTCAACACCCACACACCCTCCGGAATCCTCTACGAGGTCGATCTGCGCCTGCGCCCGAGCGGCAGCTCCGGGCTGCTGGTCAGTTCCCTGGCCGCCTTCGAAGACTACCAGCGGGAGACCGCCTGGACCTGGGAACATCAGGCCCTGGTGCGCGCCCGCGCGGTCGCCGGTGATCCCGTGGTGGCGGAGGAATTCGGGCGGATCCGCGCCGAGGCCCTGTCCCGCCGGCGCGCTGCCGGACAACTCGGCAGCGAGGTCCGCGACATGCGCGAACGCATGCGCCGCGAGCTTGCCCGCAGCGGGACCGGTCGCTTCGATCTCAAGCAGGACCTCGGCGGCATCGCCGACATCGAATTCATCGTTCAATATGCGGTTCTGCGCTGGGCGAGCAAACACCCCGATCTCCTGCGCTGGACCGACAACATCCGCCTGCTGGAAACCCTGGCGCGCCTCGGCCTGCTCCCCGCGGAGGACGCCAGCCTGCTGATCGATGCCTACCGCAACTACCGCGCCGTGGTGCACCGCCTGGCGCTGCAGGAGACCGAGGGCACCGTGGTGGATGCCGCGGAATTCGCCGCCCCCCGCGCGGACGTGGCGCGCATCTGGAACGATCTGCTGCCGGCCCAGGACACCCCCGCATGCCCCCCTGCGGCCGGCGACGGACAGTGAAAAACGGCGGGATATTCGTTACAATCGACCCTCCCCGCCCGACGCCGGGCGGGCATTTCCCCACGGATCCTTATCTATGAATGCAGGAGCTTTCGCATGAGCATGGCGACGATGGATGACCGCGACGGCGTCATCTGGCTGGACGGCAAACTGGTACCCTGGCGCGAGGCCAAGGTGCATGTCCTGACGCACACCCTGCACTACGGACTGGGCGTGTTCGAAGGCGTCCGCGCCTACAAGACTGCCCGGGGGACGGCCATCTTCCGCCTGCAGGCCCATACCGACCGCCTGTTCCGCTCGGCGCACATCCTCAACATGCCCATGCCCTACGACAAGGCCACGATCAACCAGGCCATCGTCTCCGCCGTGCGCGAGTGCAAGCTGGAATCCGGCTACATCCGCCCGATGTGCTTCTACGGCGCGGAAGGCATGGGCCTGCGCGCCGACAACCTCAAGACCCACGTCATGGTCGCCGCCTGGGCCTGGGGTTCGTACATGGGCGAGGAAAACATGCAGAAGGGCATCAAGGTGCGCACGTCTTCGTACACGCGCCACCATGTCAACATCACCATGTGCAAGGCCAAGGCGAACGCGAACTACCTCAACTCGATCCTCGCCCTGAACGAGGCGCTGGCCTGCGGCTGCCACGAGGCGCTGCTGCTCGACAACGAGGGCTATGTCACGGAAGGCAGCGGTGAGAACTTCTTCCTGGTGCGCGACGGCGTGCTCTATACCCCGGAGCTGACCTCGGCGCTGGACGGCATCACCCGCGCGACCGTGATCCAGCTGGCGCGGGACCTCGGCATCGAGGTGCGGGAGAAGCGCATCACGCGCGATGAGGTGTACATCGCCGACGAGGCCTTCTTCACCGGCACAGCCGCCGAGGTGACGCCAATCCGCGAACTCGACGGCCGCGCGATCGGCCACGGCATCCGCGGGCCGGTTACCGAGAAGCTGCAGAGCCTCTATTTTGATCAGGTGCATGGCCGTCGCGCCGAATACGGCGAATGGCTGACCTACATTTAAGGAGCCCCCCATGCCGACGCCCGGCCAGAGCGGTAAGAAAGACGACTCCCTGACCGATGCGCGCGGCTACTATCGCGTCAGCCGCGCCGACCTGCCGCTGCACTGCCCGATGCCGGGCACCAGCCTGTGGAATTCCCACCCGCGCGTGTTTCTCCCCATCGAGGAAGCGGGCGAAGCGGTGTGCCCCTACTGCGGCGCCCGCTACGTCCTGGTCGACGCCCGCTGAGGCGGCTACCTCCAGTCGTCGAAGCGGTAACCGAAGCGCTCGATATCGTCGCGATAGTGCGCGGCGACGCGCTGCGCGAGTTCGTCCGTGTAGTAATGCCGGTAGTCACGCCGGTCCGCCGCGGCGCGGCGCTGCGGCAGGGGCGCCGCCTTGAGGCCGATGCGCCGCAGGATATAGTCGTAGTCCTCCTCCAGACGCTCGAAACGCCCGATGTAGTCGACAATGGCATTGCCGTGCTGGTCGGTCACGTAGTCGCTCTGGCGCTCTGCGGAGATGTCCATGTGGTACTGGTACGGCCGCTCGGGATCGAACTTGTAGCGGATGAAGCTCGCGAAATCGTCGAGGCCTTCCATCAGATGCGGTCGCTCGCGGCGGATGTGGTGGAACGAGCTCACCTGCAGATCCCAGGGATTGCGCACAAAGCAGAACTTGAACAGGGACTGATAGAATTCGTGCGGCAGCATCTCGCGTGCCGCGATGGCCTTGGCGTGGCGCGGCAGCTTGCACGCCAGCCGGTGACTGCTCAGGTGGCTCATGCGGCTGCAGATGAACATCGGGATGCGCCAGGGATCGGCCCACATGCGGCGCTGCAGCGCCGCGCGCACACTCGTCCCCCCGGTCTTGGCGATGTGGACGAACAGGAAGCGGTAGCGGTGCGACAACAGCATGTCCAGCAAACTCCTCAGTCAGTAAGACCCAGCGCCGTGAGATAGGCCCGCGCGCTGGCCTCCACGGTATAGTCCGCCGCAGCCAGGCGCAATACTGTGGAGGACAGCGGGCCGTCAAGCGTCGCTGCCATCGCCCGGGCGAGCGCCGCATCGTCGCCGACCTTGACCAGTGGACCGTAACGCCCGCCCGCCAGCAGCTCGCGCGGGCCGCTCGGACAGTCGGTGGAGGCCACCGGCACTCCCAGCGCGAGCGCCTCGGTCAAGGCGTTGGGCGAACCCTCCCAGGCGGAGGACAGCACGAACAGGCGCGCGCGCGCCAGATAGCTGTAGGGATTCTCGGCGAAACCGGGAAAGGCGATGTCCGCTGCGACCCCGAGCCGGGCGGCCAGGGCCACGTAGTCTGCCTGCAGCCGTCCGCGTCCCAGCAGCATCAACCGGCAGTCGCGTCCGGCGCGCAGGCGGGCGAAGGCGCGGATCAGCGTGGCGAAATCCTTCTGCTCGGTGAAGCGCCCCATGCCGAGGATCACCGGCGGACCGGCGGGTTCTACCAGCCACGGGTGCGGCGGCGCTTCCCGCGCCAGCGCCTCGAGCCCGGGCGTCACCACCGGATTGCGGATCACCTGGAGACGCGCCGCAGACGCGCCCATCGCGCGGATGTCATCCGCCACGCCCTGCGACACCGCCACGACGGCATCGGCCCGGGGATAGAATCGGCGCACCGACCAGGCCCAGAAGGCGTAACGCAGGCGGCCCTTGCGTTCGAGCGCAGCAGAAACCGTGGTGCCGATCCGTCCGACGATGCGGACGGGAACGCCGCTCAGACGCCGCGCCCACAGCGCAAGCAGCAGTGCGCGGTGCTTGGCGGCAAGCAGCGCCAGCGGACGGGACTCGCGCAGATAGCGTATCAGCGCGGGCAGATTCACAAAGGTGTGCGCGCTGCCGAGCTTCAGGACGCGTATGCCCGGAGGAAGCTCCGCCAGCCGCGGGCCGCGCGCCTTGATCAGCAGCAGATCGATCTCGACGCCGCGTGCAACCATGCCGTGGAGCAGGTTGATCATCATGCGCTCCACGCCGCCGTCGCCGGAAAATGACACCAGCACGGCAAGCCTGGGCGCACGATGCGATGCGGCGGACTCGGGCATGGGGCCGGTGGCGGTGCTCAGTAGTATGCCGCTTCGCGGAAGGCACCGCCGGCGATCAGGAACTGGGACTTGCGCGCACGCGTCACTGCGCAGGCGATCTCCGCTCCGCGCGCGTTGAGGTGCTTCAGGGTCGCCTCGATCGTATCCTGATCCCCGCGGCGCTCCGCGTCGTCGAACAGCAGGATGAAATCCCTTCCCAGCAGGGGATCCAGGTACTCGAGAGTCCCCCAGCGCGAGCGGCGACGCTGTGACACCGGTCCGTCCACGACGATGAGATCCATGGGTCCGCCCAGCGCGGCGGGCGCCAGATCATAGGTCTGACAGGGAGTGTCGTGGACATCGCGCAGCGTCAGCGGCGCCTGGATGATGGAGTGGCGCACCTGTTTCTGCATACGCGCGGCCCAGGCGGCGTCGTGCTCGACGGTGGTGATCTCCAGGTCCCGCACGCGCGCCAGGTCGTCGAGCAGCAGCGTGGTTTGCCCGCAACCGAGTTCGAGCACCCGGCGTACCGGCAGTTCAGTAATGACGCGCAGGATCAGGTAGAGCAGGCTGTAATTGGCCGCGTTGCGATGTGGAAAATAGCGGTGCTCGATCTTCAGCCGGGGCAGGGCATTGGAGAACAGCCGTTCGAACAACAGTTCGCGTGACTGCAGCAGGATGCGCCGCGTACGGTCGTTCCCGTGGAACAGCCAGCGCGGCCGGCGCACCCGCAGGCTCTTCAGGAGATCATGCGTCATGTTTCATGCCTGTGGACAAGGTGGCAACACCGGAGCAGTCCGGTTCCAGATCCATGGCCCTGAGATAGGCGCGGGTCGCCTGGGCGACCCCGTAAGGACGTGCCGCCTCATGCAAGATCTCGCGGGCGGGCGGATTGCGCAGCAGCGCCGCCAGGGCGTGCGCCAGTCGCGCGTCGTCTCCGACCGGCACGAGCATGCCGTTACGACCTTCCTGCAGGATCTCGCGCGGACCGCTTGGACAATCCGTGGAAACCACGGGCGTTCCCACCGCCAGTGCCTCGATCAACACAACCGGCATTCCCTCCCAGCGCGAGCTGAGTGCGAATACGTCCGCGCGTGCCATGAAAGCATAGGGGTTGCGCGTAAAACCCGGCAGGCTGACATCGTCAGCCACGCCCAGTTCGCGTGCGAGCGCAAGCAGATTCCCGCGTTGGCCGCCATCACCCAGAATAATGAGCCGCGCCGCCAAACCGGCGCGCACACGGGCAAATGCGCGAATGAGTGTAGCAAAATCCTTGCGCGGAGATAGCTCGCCGACGCCAAGGAAGACCGGCCTGTCCTTGTCCACCAGCCAGGGGTGGTCCGCCGGCTGTGCCGCCTTCTCCGCAAGATCACGCGTGATCAACGGGCTTTCAACGGTGCAGACGCGTACTTCGGGCAGGCCGGCCACCCTGGCCAGGTCCAGCGACGCCCCGCGCGAGGGCGTGATCACGGCATCCGCATGCGGGTAGAGCAGGCGCATCCACAGCATTTCCACCCAGCGCTGCACCCGGGGACGCGATGCCAGGTCGACCGACACCGTGGTTCCCACGCGCACGACGATCCGGGTATGCGCCCGTGCCAGCCAGCGCGCCAGCAGGACCATGCGATTGACGCGATACTTGTCGCACAGCAGCACCGCGGGGCGGGCGCGTCTCAGGTAGCTCACCAGCGGCAACAATGCCGTTCCGACGTGAGAACTTCCGAGATCGATACGATCGACCCCCTCGGGCAGGTCTTGCAGATACGGCCCGTGATTGCGTATCTGCAACAGATCGACCTTATGGCCGGCCGCGACGAATCCGGGGACCAGATGTCCGACCAGCCGATCGACGCCACTGTGGCCGGAAGTAGCGAAAAAGCACGCGATCTTCATCGTGGCTGCATTGTAACTCAAAGCCTCCACCGGGATTTCGGAATTTGCCCGTGAACCGCCCGCACACCCGCAGCCGCATCAACACCGCGATAGCGGCGAAGCGTGGATTGCCGCGCTGAACTTCGTTTCCAGAGTATGTGAATCGTCCGATCACCGCAGACAGCGGTTCACCCTGCGCCTGTCACGGCGTCGTTGCTCACCTGTAGCCTGCGTGCATCCCAAAAGGTTCGCGCTGGTCCCGGGCATGCGCCGGACCGCGCGTGTTGTCGATCAAATCAACATCGACGAACAATACCCCAACTTCGGGCAGGGTCTGCTGCCCGACGCCGGCCGGCGCGACCGGCAGGATCCGGGCGCGGCCGAAGTTCCGGATGGAGATAGTGTAAAGGTAACCGGATCGGACGCTGCCGATGGACAAGGACGGCGATCGGCGGATCTGCCGTGAGGTGTCTCAAAGCGGTTTATTATTAAGCTCCGCCGTATCTCCGGACAGTCCCGCCACCGGCCGCCACCCGGCAGGCGCGTCGCATGGCGCGGTTATGCTATCATCGCCGCACCGGAATGAATCTTCCAGCGAGAGGACGGATCTCCATCAAGCACGGACACCCTTGTAACGATGGAGTATTCCACCTCACACCCCGCGCCGACACCGCTCGCCGTGCAGCAGACATGATATCGACCCGAGCCAACGGTCACTCTTCCCGCGTCGGCCGGGGTGGACTCTACCTGTTCGCCTTGTCCATATGGCTGAGCCCCGCCAGCGCCTATGCCGGACTGGCCCTGATGATCTCGGCCGCGTTCGCCGACCCCGCCGCAAGAAGCTCCCTGCGGCGCGATCCCATGGTGCGGCTCGCCCTCCTGTTCGCGGTCGTTCTCCTTATTTATGTGCTCTGGACGGCCAGGGGCACCTCGGACAGCCTTGCCGTGCTGTGGGAAGATACCTGGGAATGGCTGCGCCTGTTCCTGTTCTTTCCCTTCGTCGCCTGGTGGCTCGGCGGCGACGAGCGCCGCCTCGGGATCGCCCTGCTGCTCGCGCTGGGCGGCCTGCTGCTGAAGATATCGCTCGGCATCCATGCCCATGGACTGGCCGTCCTGTGGTCCGATCGACGCATCGGCTTCGGTCTGCCCGTGATATCTTTCGGTCTGTTCTGCGCCACGACCCTGCTCGGTCTCCTCGTACTGGCTCCACGCTGGTGGTCGGCGGGGCGGCCGTGGCCCGCCGCAACCGCCCGTTTCATCGCATGGTGCGCCGCCCTGACCATCGTGCTGCAGGGACTCATTACCTCGCAGTCGCGCGACGCCTGGATTGCCGCGCTGATCGTATTCCCGCCGGTCCTGCTCCTTCAGCTGTCTTACTCCCTGCGCCGGGTGGCCGGTGTATCCTGGCCGCGCCTCGGCCTGGCCCTCGTCCTGGTCGCAGGGCTGACAGGTTCCATCACGGCGCGAAACTTCGACACCATCGCGGCCCGGCTGAACGATGAACGCGCCTCCTGGCAGGCCCTGCTGGCCGGGGAACTGGACAAGATTCCCGACGGCTCGATCGGCTATCGCGTGCAGATGATCGAGTTCGGCCTGCACAAATGGCTGGAGCAGCCTCTGATCGGCTGGGGTCCGCACAGCTATCGGGTGCTGATAGAGCAGATCGACAATACAAGATTGCGTGTCATGCCGCATCTCCATAACGCCTACATTGAGACCCTGCTGACATTCGGAATTCTCGGCGCGCTGTTCTTTCTCTACCTCATGGGCCGGCTGTGCACGGTGATGTGGCAGTCATGGCGCGCGGGACGACTGTCGGCGGATTACGCGCTGTTCCTGTCCGGCGCGCTCGGATTGCAGTTCCTCTGGTGCCTCGCCAGCTTCGGTCTCAATCAGGTCGCGTGGAACTTCTACTTCGCCATGCTTGCCGGCGCAATCTACGGCTACCACATGCAGGCGCGCGAAGGAAAGAGCCCGGTCCGGGGCGCCGTGAGCGACGAACGTCCGGGATCGTAGCCATGTGCGGGATCGCCGGAATCTATGGATCTGCAACGGCGAATCCGTCCTTGTTGCGCGCCATGGCAGGCCGCCTGGCGCACCGCGGCCCGGATCATCAGGGCACATACGCCGCGGACGGAGCCGGGCTCGCCCACACACGGCTCTCCATCATCGACCTCGGCGGCGGCGATCAGCCGCTGCACGCCGGCGACGGCCGCCTGAGCCTGATCGCCAACGGCGAGATCTATAACTACGTAGAACTGCGCGCCGAGCTGGAACGGCGCGGCCGCCGCTTTGCGACCGGATCGGATTGCGAGACCATCCTGCACGCCTACGCGGAATACGGCGACGGCTTCCTCGACCGGCTGCACGGCATGTTCGCATTCGCGCTGCACGACCGCGCGCGCGGACTGCTGATCCTGGCGCGCGATCGCCTCGGCATCAAGCCGCTGTTCCTCGCCCGCACCAGCGCGGGCTGGGCCTTCGCGTCGGAACTCAAGGCGCTGCTGCCTGTCATCGGCAGACCCGCCGTCGATCCGCGCGCACTCGCGCAGTATCTCCAATGCCAGTTCAGCACCGGCCGTGCGACCGTCTGGGCCGGGATCGAGCGCCTCCTGCCCGGCGAAACGGTAACGCTCGCCGCCAACGGCGAGATGACGCGGCGGCGCTACTGGTTGCCGCAGGACATCCTGCCCGCGGCGACCAGCTTCGACGACGCGGCCGCGCGCTTCGACGAGCTGATGCACACCGTCATGATCGAGCACATGCGCGCCGACGTCCCGTTCGGACTGTTCCTCTCCGGCGGGCTCGATTCCTCGTTGCTGCTCGCCCTGCTGAGCCGGCTCAAGGGAGAAGCGGTCCGCACATTCTCGGTCGGGTTCGCCGACTCGCCGCGCGGCACGGAGCTCGACCTTGCCGGGCAGCTGGCGCGGCAGTACGGCAGCCGCCATACCGTACTGTGCCCGACCGGTCAGGACATGCTCGACCGGCTCGCGCTCAGCGTCTGGGCCGCGGATGACCTGATGCGCGACTTCGCCAACCTGCCCACCCTCATGCTGGCGGAGGCGGCGGGCGCCGAGCTCAAGGTGGTGTTCACCGGCGAGGGCGGCGACGAGGTGTTCGGCGGCTATCATCGCTACCGCAGCGGTCGCCTCGAACGCTGGCTCAAGAACCTCGTCCATCCGGGCAGCGGCGGCTTCCGCACCACCGGCAATTTCCGCGGCCTGGAACGGGCGGTGTTCGGCGACGTGCTGCGGGACGCCACCCGCCAATGGCGCAACGACTTCATCTCCGCCTGGCAATCCGCCCCGCGCGGATGGAGCACCCTGCAGCGCATGCAGCTGGTCGACCTCACGACGGCGCTGCCCGACAACCTGCTGGTCAAGGCCGATCGCCTGCTGATGGCCTTCGGGGTCGAGGGCCGCGTGCCCTTCCTCGATCATCGCGTGGTCGGGTTCGGCCTCGCCCTGCCCGATGCGCTGAAGATCACGCCGCAGCACGGCAAGGAATTCCTGCGCCGCTGGGCGCGGCGCTATCTGCCGCCTGAACATCTGCGCGCGCCCAAGCGCGGCTTCACCGTGCCGATGGACGCCTGGCTCCAGGGCGCGACGCTGGACCGGCTGGAGCGGATACTGTCCTCCTCCCCCGCCATCCGGGAATGGTTCCGGCCGCAGGCGGTCCGCCGGCTGGCGGATCTTCAGCGGCGCGGACGCAATGTGACCAGAAACCTCGGCGCCATGTTGCAATTCGCACTCTGGCACCGCATCTTCATCGAGGGGGACGGTTCGCGCCCCGCAGTCCAGGACCCGCTCACCTACCTCGCATGACATCGCCAGCCCCGCCGCGCAGCATCCTGATCATCCGCCTCAGCGCCATCGGCGACGTCGTCATGGCCACGCCCCTGATCAAGGCGCTGCGCCGCAGCTATCCCGGCGCACGGATCGCCTGGCTGGTTGAACCCGTGGCTGCGGGGCTGTTGTGCGACAACCCGGACCTGGATGAGGTGATCGTCTGGCCGCGCGCCGAGTGGCGCGCACTGTGGCGCGCCCGGCGCTACCGCGCGGCATGGGACTCCATGCGTGATTTCACCCGTGCGCTGCAACGGCGGCGGTTCGACCTCGTACTCGATATCCAGGGGCTCCTTAAAAGCGCCGTGTGGGCGCGCCTGACCGGGGCGTCCGAACGTATCGGGCTGGGGTCGCGCGAGGGAGGCGGTCTGCTCATGACGCGCGTCGTCGCACGCCCGCCGCCCGATGATCGCATCGGTTCCGAATACCTGCATCTCGCCCGGACGCTCGGTCTCGATGCCGGAGGATTCCCGATGGATATCGCGCTTGGCGCGGATGACGAGGAATTCGCCCGCGCCTATGCCGCGAGGACCGGGCCCTACGCGGTGTTCTGTCCCTTCACCACGCGTCCGCAGAAACATTGGTTCGAGGAGCGCTGGCCGCAGCTCGCGGCGGAGGTGGGGACGCGCTTCGGACTGACGCCGGTACTGCTCGGCGGTCCCGCCGATGCGGCCGCGGCAGCGAGACTCCGGCATGACGCCCCCCGGCTGGAGAGCCAGGCCGGCCTCACCACGCTGACCCGGAGTGCGGCCCTGATCAAGCACGCGGCCTGCCTGATCGGCGTGGACACCGGTCTCACCCACATGGGTATCGCCTTTGACGTGCCGACCGTCGCCCTGTTCGGCTCGACCCGCCCCTACCTCGATACCACGCGCGCCAACGCAAGGGTGCTCTATCACCGGCTCGACTGCTCGCCGTGCCGGCGCCATCCGACCTGCGGCGGCGCCTATACCTGCATGCGCCTGATCGAGGTGAAGGAGGTCGCGAACACGCTGGCGCTGCTGCTGGGCGGGGAGTCGCACGCATGAAGATCATGCACGTCGAGGCCGGCATGCATCTCTACGGCGGCGCCCAGCAGGTGCTGTACCTGATGGAGGGCTTGCGCGCGCGCGGCTGCGGCAACCTGCTGGTGTGCCCGCCGGGCAGCGCGATCGCACAGGCGGCGCGCGCTGCGGGGCATCCGGTGACTGAACTCCCGTTGCGTGGCGACGCCGACCTTGGTTTCGTGCCGCGTCTGTATGCGTTATTGCGCCGGGAGGGTCCCGACCTCGTTCATCTGCACAGCCGGCGCGGTGCCGACGTACTGGGTGGCGTCGCGGCGCGCCTCGCAGGCATACCCTGTGTGCTCTCGCGGCGGGTGGACAATCCCGAGGCGGCGGCCTGGGCGCGCGTCAAATACCGCCTCTATGATCGCGTGATCACCATATCGGAGGGTATTCGCCGCGTACTGCTCGACGCCGGCGTGACGCCGGAACGGGTGGTCTGCGTACTGAGCGCGGTGGATCCCGCGCCGTATGCGCACGGGTGCGAGCGGGGCTGGTTCCTGTCCGAATTCGGACTCCCGCCCGAGGCGCGCGTACTCGGCATGATCGCCCAGCTGATCCCGCGCAAGGGCCACCGCCATCTGCTCGCCGCGCTGCCGCGGGTATTGCAGCGCCATCCCGACGTGCATGTACTCTGTCTCGGCCAGGGCCCGCTGCACGATGAACTGGCCGCCCGCATCGCGCAGGCACCGTATCGCGGGCGGGTACAGCTGGCCGGATTTCGCACCGACCTCGCGCGCCTGCTGCCCTGCTTCTACGGCGTGGTGCATCCGGCCGAGATGGAGGGCCTCGGGGTGTCGTTGCTGCAGGCCGCCGCCGCCGGAGTTCCTGTCGTGGCGAGCCGCGTGGGCGGCATTCCCGAGGCGGTGCGCGACGGCGTCAACGGCCTGCTGGTGCCACCGGCCGACGTGGACGCGCTCGCGCGGGCGCTGGAGCGCCTGCTGGCCGATCCTGCGCTGGCAGCCGAATGCGGCCGCCGCGGCCGCATCCTGGTGCACGAGGAGTTCTCCATCGACCGCATGGTCGAGGGCAACCGTTCCGTCTACGCAGAGGTGCTGGGCGCGCGCCACCGCTGAGCAGGATGTTGCGCTTGCGCTCACGGCCGGCACGCCCTGCAGCCAGCCGGTGATCGTCGGGGCCGGCATCGATCCCGTCCGCGCGCCGCTGCGCGCCTGGCTTGCGGCAGACCCGCCGGCCTTTCCTCAGGCGCCGGCCGCGGGCCGGGACACCGGATCCGCGGCCGGCCCCCCGTCCGTGGCGAATTGCGCGTGGTACAGGCGGGCGTAAATGCCTCCCGCCGCCAGCAGCTGCCGGTGCGTGCCGGTCTCGACGATGCGCCCGCGCTCCAGCACCACGATGCGGTCGGCGTTCTCCACCGTGGAGAGGCGGTGCGCGATCACGATGGTGGTACGCCCGCGGCGCAGATTGTCGAGCGCGGCCTGCACGTGGCGTTCAGTGTGCGAATCGAGCGCCGAGGTTGCCTCGTCCATGATCAGGATCGGCGCATTCTTCAGCAGCGCGCGCGCGATCGCCAGTCGCTGGCGCTGGCCGCCGGACAGGCGCAGGCCATTCTCGCCGATCGGGGTGTCGAGCCCGTCCGGCAGCCCGGCCGCGAATTCCATCACGTGCGCCGCCTCCGCCGCCGCGACGATCGCCTCGCGCGCCACCGACCGACTCGCGCCGTAGGCGATGTTCGCCGCCACCGAATCGTTGAACAGCACGACGTCCTGCGTCACGAGCGAGATGTTCGCGCGCAGGTCGGCGAGCCGGATGTGCTGGATGTCGATGCCGTCGACCAGCACGCGGCCCGAGGTCGGGGTGTAGAAGCGCGGCACCATGCTGACGAGGGACGACTTGCCCGCGCCGGAGGCGCCGACCAGTGCGACCGTCTCGCCGGGTTCGATCGCGAGGGTGATGTCCCGCAGCGCCTCGGCGGCGGCCGATTCGTACAGCAGGCTGACGCCCTGGAACTCGATGCGGCCGGCGACGCGGCCCAGACTTCGCGTGCCGGTGTCCGTTTCCGGCGGCTCGTCGAACAGCTGGAACACGCTCTCCGCGGCGGCGAGGCCGCGCTGCAGCTGCTCGTTGACGCCGGTCAGGCGCTTGATCGGCGGCAGCAGCATGGCGGCGGCGCCGAAGAACGACACGAATCCGCCCACCGTCATCGCCGGATTCTGGGCGGTGAGATAGATCACCACGGCGAGGGCGCTGACGGTGATGAGCTGGACCACCGGCACGCTCGCGGAGGCGGAGGCGGTGATCTTCATGCTGTAGCGGCGCACCCAGTTGGCCACGTCGTGGAAACGTCCCGCCTCGTGCTGCTGCCCGCCGTAGACCTTGATCACGCGGCTGCCCCTGACCGCCTCTTCCAGCACGTGCGTCATCCCGCCCATGGTCTGCTGCTGCGCGCGGCTCAGGCGGCGCAGGCGGAAACTGATGGTCTTCACCACCACGGCGATGGCCGGGGCGGCAAGCAGGAACAGCAGTGCGAGCTTCCAGTCCAGGTACAGCATCCAGCCGAACAGGCCGATCACCGCGAGACCGTCGCGCACCAGCACCACCAGCACGTTGGTGGCCGCGGTCGCGACCTGGTTCACGTTGTAAGTCACCTTCGAAATCATCTCGCCGGTGGTGTGCCCGGTGTGGTAGGTCTCGGGCAGCTCGATCAGGCGGGCGAACATGCGCTCGCGCAGGTCGAGAATCACCTTGTTCGCGACCCAGGCGAGGGATACCGTGCTGACATAGGTGGCCAGCCCGCGTACGACGAACAGGCCGACGAGGAGCAGCGGCATCAGCCGGATCGCCGCCGGATCCTTGTTGACGAAGGTCTCGTCGAGCAGCGGCTTCATCAGGGCCGGCATCATCGGCTCCGTGAGCGCCGCGGCCACCATGGCGAGCACGGCGAAGCCGAACAGCCGGCGGTACGGCCGCACATACCCCAACAATCGAAAATAGAGCGCTCGGCTGTTCATGCTGCGACCGGCCATGGGAAACGGTCTACGATATTACCGCATTTGCTCCCGCGGAATCGAACGGCCGCGGGCGCACACATTACGGGAGCGGATCACCGTACAGCCCGGGTTCGCCCGGCGGCCGGGTCTTGAAGCGCCGATGCACCCACAGATACTGTTCCGGCACCGCGCGTACCCCCGCCTCGACGACGGCGTTTACGCGCGCGGTATCCGCCGCCTCGTCACCGCCCGGGAAATCCGTGAGGGGAGGCAGCAGCGTCAGACGGTAGCCGAGCACTCCCGACAGCCGGCGCACGAAATACGGAATCACGACTGCACGGCCCATCTGGGCGAAGCGGCCGGTGGCCGGATTGGTCGCCGCCGGGATGCCGAAGAACGGGGCGAAAACCCGCCCGCGGCGCCCGTAGTTCTGGTCCGGCGCGTACCATACCGCGCGCGCCTGGCGCAGGCAGCGCAGCATGCCGCGCACGTCGTCGCGCGGCAACACGGTCTCGAAGTAGGCACCGAAGCAGCGGTGCATGATGTCGTCGACCGCCGCGTTCTCGTGGCGGCGGTACATCGGATTGATCGGCGCCAGCAGGTTGAGCAGGCGCACGCCCATCTCGGTGGTGGTGAAGTGGCTGCTCAGCAGGATCACGCCGCGGCCCGCCGCGAGGGCCTCCTGCAGATGCGGCAATCCCTCCACCTCGGCGATCAGGCGCCGCAGGCGCGCATCCGGCAGCCACCAGGCCATGGCGGTCTCGAGCAGTCCGATACCGAGCGCCCGGAAGTGCCCGCGCAGCAGGCGCGCGCGCTCCGCCGGCGCCATGCCGGGATAACACAGCCGCAGATTGGTTTCCGCGATGCGGTGGCGGCGCGCCGAGACGCGGCGGAACAGGCCGCCCGTCAGGCCGCCCACGTAGAGCACGGCGCGATACGGCAGCTGCACGATGAGCCAGGCGAGCCCAAGCAGCAGCCACGTCGGCCAAAAGCGCGGCAACAGCAGTCTGGACGGAAACGGCGGGGCTTTCATCGGCGCGGCTGCGGGAAAAAAATCGTTCGCGCATTCTAGTATGCCGATCCGGCGCCGGCAAACGCCGCGTCCCGGCCCGTGTGGTATCATGCCGGCAGCATTTATCGGCGTGCCGGCGGAGACAGGGCTCATGAAGATAGAGATCCCCCCCTTCGAGCGGGGGCGCGTGCTTGTGGTCGGCGACCTCATGCTGGACCGCTACTGGTACGGCGAGACCTCGCGCATCTCCCCCGAGGCGCCCGTCCCCGTGGTCAGGGTATCCGAAGCGGAGGAACGCCCGGGCGGCGCGGGCAACGTCGCGCTCAACATCGCCGCCCTGCACGCCAAGGTCACCGTCATGGGCCTGACCGGGGACGACGAGGCCGCCGACGTCCTCGCACAGCGGCTCTCCCGGGCGGGTGTCGACTGCCGCCTGATCCGGCGCCCGGAATTCGCCACCGTCACCAAGCTGCGCGTGCTGAGCCGGCACCAGCAGCTCATCCGCCTCGACTTCGAGGACAACTTCGCACACGGCGACATCGCGGAGGTGCGCGAGTCATTCGCCGGACTGGCGCGCGACGCCGACGTCGTCCTGCTGTCCGATTACGGCAAAGGCACCCTGCATGAGGCGCAGGCGCTGATCGAATCCGCGCGCGCGCTGGGCAAACCCGTGCTGGTCGATCCCAAGGGCAGCGATTTCTCTCGCTATCGCGGAGCAACCGTCATCACGCCCAACCTGAGTGAATTCGAGGCCATCGTGGGACACTGCGCCAGCGACGAGGAACTGGTCGCGAAGGGCGAGGCCCTGCGCCACGATCTCGCGCTGGAGGCGCTGCTGATCACGCGCAGCAAGCGCGGCATGACCCTGCTGCGGCGCTACCTGCCGCCGCTGCATCTGGCAGCGCGCGCGCGCGCGATCTACGACGTCACCGGCGCGGGCGACACCGTCATCGCCGTGCTCGCCGCGGCGTACGCCGTCGGCGCCGATCTCGGTGCGGCGACCGCGCTCGCCAACGTCGCCGCCGGCGTGGTGGTCGGCAAGCTCGGGACCGCGAGCGTCAGCCTGCAGGAACTCGACCACGCCCTGCACGACTACGACAAGATCGAATCCGGGCTGACCGGCGCGGACGAGCTGCTCGCGCGCGTCGCGCGCGCGCGCGCGCGTGGCGAGACCATCGTCATGACGAACGGCTGCTTCGACCTGCTGCACGCCGGTCACGTCACCTACCTCGAGCAGGCGCGGCGCCTCGGCGACCGCCTCATCGTGGCGGTCAACGACGACGCCTCGGTAAAGCGCCTGAAGGGCGCGGACCGGCCGGTCAACGCACTGGCGCAGCGCGCCGCCGTGCTCGCCGCGCTGCAGAGCGTGGACTGGGTGGTGCCCTTCTCCGAGGACACGCCGGAACAGCTGATCTGCCGCGTGCAGCCCGACGTGCTGGTCAAGGGGGGGGACTACGACGCCGCAGGAGTCGCCGGCGGCGACTGCGTACGCGCCCGCGGCGGCCGCGTCGTCATCCTGGATTACGTCGAGAACTGCTCCACCAGCCGCGTCATCGAGGCGATCCGCCACGGCGTCACGCAGGGACACGGGAAATCCGCAACATGAACCGCCGCGATGCGCGCCGGACGGGAAACCGAAACGGCCGACGGCGCGCATGAGGCGTCTCTATACCCTGCTGCTGTACCTGCTGTTGCCGCTCGTCCTGTTGCGCCTGCTGCTGCGCGGGCTGCGCTCTCCCGCCTACCTGAGGCGCTGGCCTGAACGCTTCGGCCGTTTTCCGCACACGCCGCCCCCCGGAGCCCTGTGGATACACGCTGTCTCGGTCGGAGAGGCGATCGCTGCATTTCCGCTGGTCCAGCAGATCCGCGACCGCCACCCCGCCCTGCCCGTGGTATTCACCACGACGACGCCGACCGGCTCGGAGCGCGTCGTCCGGCAGTTCGGCTCCGCCGTCCATCACGCCTATCTGCCCTATGACCTGCCCGGGTCCGTTGCGCGTTTCCTCGACCGCGCCGGACCCAGGCTCGCCGTCATCATGGAGACGGAGCTGTGGCCGAACATGTACGCGGCCTGCGCAGCGCGCGGGATCCCGCTCATCGTCGCGAACGCGCGCCTGTCCGCGCGCTCCGCTGCGGCCTACCGCCGCGTCGCGCCGTTCGCCCGCGCCGTCCTCCGCCAGGCGACGCTCATCGCGGCGCAAAGCGGCGAGGATGCCGGTCGTTTCCTCGCGCTGGGGGCTCCGCCCG
Source organism: Gammaproteobacteria bacterium (assembly GCA_016712635.1). NCBI lineage: Bacteria > Pseudomonadati > Pseudomonadota > Gammaproteobacteria > Gammaproteobacteria bacterium. The sequence continues at coordinate 581,166 of JADJQS010000001.1, forward strand.
ACCGCGTGCGGGTGACCGGTAATCTCAAGTTCGATCTCACCGTCCCGGATGATGTGCCGGAACGCGGCGCGGCCCTGCGCAGCGCGTGGGGCGCGCGCCGACCGGTGTGGATCGCGGCGAGCACCCACGAGGGCGAAGAGGAACTGGTCCTCGACGCCCACGCGCGCGCGCGCGCGCAGGCGCCCGGCCTGCTCCTGATACTCGTGCCGCGCCACCCGGAACGCTTCGACCGCGTCGCCGCCCTGAGCCAGGCGCGCGGGTTAAACCTCGTCAGGCGCAGCGAAAACCGCCCCTGCAACCCGGACACGGAGGTCTATCTCGGCGACAGTATGGGCGAGCTGCTGCTGCTCTACGCCGCAGCCGACGTGGCATTCGTCGGCGGCAGCCTGGTGCCTACCGGCGGACACAATCCGCTCGAACCCGCCGCGCTGGCGCGACCGGTGCTGCACGGGCCTCACATGTTCAACTTCGCGGAGATCAGCCTTCTGCTGCAGTCCGCCGGAGGCTCGCGCGAGGTGCGGGACTCCGGCGAGCTCGCCCGGTCGCTGGAGGAGCTGCTGACGCGCAACGGACCCGGCATCGCCATGGGTGAACGGGCGCGAGCCGTGGTCACGCAGAACCGCGGGGCGCTGGGGCGGCTGCTGGAAAGCATCGAGGAGTTGCTCAATACGGGACCGGGGACTGAGTACAAGTCAGGGGCGTGATGGGTGATGCAAGGTTGGACTGGGTAACACGAGACCTAGCGGTTTTCACTCAGTCCTGAGTCCTCAGTCCTGTGTTTTATTCCAGCCAGCGATTGACCTCTTCGATATCCTCCGGCGCCAGCAGCCCCGAGGCCTGCTTCAGGCGCAGCAGATTGAGGATGTAGTCGTAACGTGCCTGGGCGTATTCGCGCTGCGCGGCGAACAGGTCGCTCTGCGCGGCCAGCACGTCGACCGTGGTGCGGGTGCCGACCTCGAATCCGGCCTGCGTCGCATCCAGTGCGCTCTGCGCGGAAACCCTGGCCTGCCCGAGCGCGTTCACGCTGTTGATGCCGGCGACCACCGCGAGGTAGGCGTCGCGTGCCTGGCGCAGCGTGGCGCGGCGCTGGCTCTCCACATCCTCGCGCGCCTGCGTCAGCAGATAGGCGGCCTCGCGCGTGCGCGAGGCCACCGCGCCGCCCAGATACAGCGGCAGCGAGAATTGCAGACCGACAGTGCGATCCTCCACCTCGATTTCCCCGTTCACGCCGCCGTCATCCTCGGCCCGGCTGAGGCTCGCGACGAGGTCCAGCGTCGGATAATGGCCCGCGCGTTGCAGACTCACCCTCGCGCGCCGCCTGCTCGGCGAACTGCGCGGCGAGAAGGGCGAAATTCTGTTCCAGCGCAACCTGGCCCCAGTGCTCGATATCAGCCGGATCCGGGCGCACCAGCGGGATACGCGCCCCGAGCTGGGCCACCTCGTCGATGGCCTGGGCGGTAATCTCGTAGAGGGCCTCCTGGCTGCTCGCCAGCTGGTTGCTCGCCACGATCTCCCGCGCGTTGGCGAGATCGAACGCCGCCTGCGCCTCGTGGACATCGGTGATCGCGATCAGACCGACGTCGAAGCGCTGTTTCGCCTGTTCGAGCTGCTGCTCGATGGCGTGCTTCTCGGCGCGGGCGAACTCGAGGTTGTCGTCGGCGGCGAGCAGATTGAAGTAGGCCTCTGCGACGCGCACGATGAGGCCCTGCTCGGAGGAGCGGTAAACGGCGTCCGCCTGCGCCACCGTGGCGTCTGCCTGACGCAGGCGCACAAAATAGTCGCGGTTGAACAGCGGCTGATTCAGCGCCAGCGCATAGACGGAGGTATCGAAGTTCGAGACACCCGGTGAGCCGATGGCGGTCTCCTTGACGTCTTCGCGCGTGCGGTCGTAACTCGCACTGAACGACAAGGCCGGGTAGAGCAGGGCACGGCTCTGCGGCTTCGCCTCCAGCGCGGCGGCGCGCGCGGCGGCGGCCGACTTCAGCACGGGGTCGTTTTGCAGCGCAAGCCGGTAGACATCCGCCAGGTTTGCGGCGGTGGCCGTGAGGCTTCCGATGGAGAGGGCGACGGCGGCCACACAGCACTGCAGTTTGTTACGCATGGACTTCCTCGTTAGGGAACACCGCGTGACCGTAGGCCTCGAGGCGGTGGGTTGTCAGAAAACGAATCGGGCGGTGGCCGGGGCGTTGATCAACATCGGCAGATCGGTCTCGAACAGGCTCTCGCGGCTCCATTCGGCGTCCCCGACGCGGCGTATAAGAATCGCCTCCATGATCGGGGCCGTTCCCACCACCGCAACCAGGCGGCCGCCGCGATTGAGCGACTGCAGAAATACGGACGGCAGTTCCGGCAGCGAGCCGGTGATGGCGATCACGTCGTACAGGCCGTGCCTGGCCCACCCCCGTGCGGCGTCGCCGACCTCAAGAGTGACGTTATCGATACCGTGCACGGCGAGCCTTTCCTCGGCCTGCGCCTTGAACTGCGGTATGATGTCGACGCTGTAGACGTGGTGCGTGGAACGGGCAAGCAGCGCGGTCAGGTAGCCGCTGCCGGTGCCGATCTCGAGAACGGTATCCGTGGCGTGAAGATCCAGCGCTTGCAACAGGCGCGCCTCGATCCTGGGATGCATCATGAACTGGCCATGCCCCAGCGGGATGGCGGTATCGGCATAGGCAAGCTTGCGATAGGGCTCGGGGACGAAATCCTCGCGCGGTATCTCCGCGATGAGATCCAGCACGCCCTGATCGAGGACGTCCCACGGACGGATCTGCTGTTCGATCATGTTGAACCGCGCGGACTTCAGCTCCATCGCCCCCATTCCCCCTTGACCATCGCTGTCGTTCCGACCCGGACGCACGTCAAGGGTATTCGTTTTGCAGCGGCCGCGCAAGAATCCGCGCCCGCACCGGAGATGTGCAGGAGACATGTTGCCGAAGCCATATTACCGCCTGATACACAAGGATTTTACCCGGGACTTGCTTGCATCGGCTACCCATATCAGATAGATTCAAACAGCTTACACGCCGCAGGCCACTGTACCGCGAAGGCGGGGGATGCGAACGGTCTATCCGGTGCCATGTCCGGGCGCATGCCTTGCTGCATGAAGGATTTTTGAAGCGCTGAAACCTTGACCGGACGGTCCATCCGGACCCCGCGGCCGGGGGTCGCGAAGGCTCGCCTGCACGAGCACATGCGCGATCACGCGCAGCCGCACCGCAATCCACCCGCAGGCATTGACCCGGAGCGGCGCAACACGCCGGAGGTAGACACTATGAGCGCGATCCCAGAATCCATTTTCGACGACGCCATCCGTCTCAACGAAACGATGGTCCGGCCTTACCCGAACTCGGAGAAGGTGCATGTCTCCGGAAGCCGCGCCGACCTGAGGGTGCCGATGCGGCAGATCCGCCAGGCGGAGACGCGGACGCACGCGGCCAGCGAGCCCAATCCGGCGATCACCGTCTACGACACCTCCGGCCCCTATACCGACCCCGCGGTCGAGATTGACCTGCGCCGGGGCCTGCCCGCCATCCGCGCGCCGTGGATCGAGGTACGCGCGGATACCGAAATACTGGCCGCGCCGACCTCGGATTATGGCCGGATGCGCGCCGGCGACGCCGCGCTCGCTCCGCTGCGGTTTGCCCATATACGCCAGGCCCGCCGCGCCCGCGCCGGCCGCAACGTCACGCAGATGCACTACGCCCGGCGCGGCATCGTGACCCCGGAGATGGAGTTCGTCTCCATCCGCGAAAACCTCAGGCGCAACGAACTGCGCGAACAGGTTCTGACACGGCAGCACGCGGGTGAATCCTTCGGCGCCGCCATACCGCGCGAGATCACGCCCGAGTTCGTGCGCGCCGAGGTGGCGCGCGGCCGTGCGATCATCCCGGCCAACGTCAACCACCCGGAGGTCGAGCCGATGATCATCGGGCGCAACTTCCTGGTCAAGATCAACGCCAACATCGGCAACTCCGCCGTCACCTCCTCCATCGCCGAGGAGGTCGAGAAGCTGGTATGGGGCATCCGCTGGGGCGCAGACACGGCAATGGACCTGTCGACCGGCAAGAACATCCACGAGACGCGCGAGTGGATCATCCGCAATTCTCCGGTGCCGGTCGGCACCGTGCCGATCTATCAGGCGCTGGAGAAGGTCGACGGCCGCGCCGAGGAGCTGACCTGGGAGATCTTCCGCGACACCCTGATCGAGCAGGCCGAGCAGGGGGTGGACTACTTCACCATCCACGCCGGCGTACGCCTCGCGTACGTACCGCTCACCGCGCGACGCCTCACCGGCATCGTCTCGCGGGGCGGCTCGATCCTCGCGAAATGGTGCCTGGCGCATCACAGGGAAAATTTTCTCTACACGCATTTCGAGGAAATCTGCGAGATCATGCAGGCCTATGACGTCTCATTCTCGCTGGGCGACGGCCTGCGGCCGGGTTCCGTGGCCGATGCGAACGACGCGGCCCAGTTCGCCGAGCTGGAGACCCTGGGCGAACTCACCCGCATCGCGTGGGAGCACGAGGTGCAGACCATGATCGAGGGCCCGGGCCATGTCCCGATGCACATGATCAAGGAGAACATGGACAAGCAGCTGCGCGAATGCGGCGAGGCCCCGTTCTACACCCTGGGACCGCTCACCACCGACATCGCGCCCGGCTACGACCACATCACCTCCGCCATCGGCGCGGCCATGATCGGCTGGTACGGCACCGCCATGCTGTGCTACGTGACGCCGAAGGAGCACCTCGGCCTGCCCGACCGCGAGGACGTGCGCGCCGGCATCATCACCTACAAGATCGCCGCCCACGCGGCGGATCTGGCCAAGGGCCACCCCGGCGCCCAGATCCGCGACAATGCCCTGTCGAAGGCGCGCTTCGAGTTCCGCTGGGAGGATCAGTTCAATCTCGGCCTCGATCCCGAACGCGCGCGCTCCTTCCACGACGAAACCTTGCCGAAGGAAGGGCACAAGCTCGCCCACTTCTGCTCCATGTGCGGACCGCAGTTCTGCTCCATGAAAATCACCCAGGAAGTACGGGATTACGCCCGCGAAAAGGGCATCGGCGACGTCGCAACCGCGCTGGACGAGGGCCTGTCGGAAAAGTCCGCGGAGTTCGCCCGCGAAGGCGCCCTCCTGTACAAGCAGGTCTGATCCCTCCACACCTGTCTGATGCGCACATCCGGCTGGATACATTCCGGCACCGGATGGCGCTCCCGGCTACATTCAAGATATCCCGCCGCGCGCCGTTATGCTTCGCAAGTCGGCTGCGGCGTGGAATCTCACGCCCGTCGTCGGCCCGGCCCTGGACGAGCCGGGATCACGGAAGCCTCCGGGATTGCGGCCGATCCGGCGCCAGACGGACCGGGAAGACGGATCGACGCAACATGAAGAAAACGAAAACGGCCGCCTGCCAGCCTGACGTCGAACAGGAAGAGCTGCGCGGATTCTCGCGCAGCATCGCCGAGATCGAATGGCTGCTGCTGATCCTCGGACTGCTGTATCTCTTCGTGCCGTCCGCGGTCATCACGGACCGCGGCTACGTCATTGGCGCCATGGTCGGCTTCGCCGCCTTCGTCGTCTCCTTCCGCTACTTCAATTTCTACCGCTCCGAGACGCGCTGGAAGCTGGCGCTCGAGACCTGGGCCATGATCGCGCTCATCAGCATGCTGCTGTGGCATACCGGCAAGATCGACAGCCCGCTGTTCAATCTCTATCTGCTCGTCATCATCGCCAGCGCGCTCACGCTGGGCAAGCTGGCCACCCTGATGGAGGTCGCGCTGATTTCCTGCTGGTATCTCTTCATGGGGTATGCGGTCCATGGCACCGGGGTGTTCTCGCTGCAGACCTTCAGCGAGCTGATGTCGACCTTCGGTCCCTTCCTGCTCGTCGCCTACCTGACCACCATGCTGTCGGCGGACATCCACCACGCGAAGCGCCGCATCGTCTCCATCTCCGAAACCGACGAACTGACCGGACTGCCCAATATGCGCGCGTTCAGGTCGCTGCACGAGCGGGAGATGCAGCGCTACGGGCGCTACGGCCACGCCTTCGCGCTGATGATGATCGACACCGACGGGCTGAAGGAAGTCAACGACCGCTACGGCCATGAGGCCGGCAACCGCCTGATCATCATGGTGGCGAATACCATCCGCGAACGCATGCGCAACGCGGACATACTCGCACGCTACGGCGGTGACGAATTCATCCTGCTGCTGCCGGAGACCTCCTCCGGCCAGGTCCTGGAGGTCGCGGAACGCATCCGCACCGCGGTGGAGCATTGCTCGTTCGACGAACAGGGCGCGCGCGTATCGACCACCGTCAGCATCGGCATCGCCTGCTGCCCGGACGATGCCATCAATACCCAGGAACTGATCGACAAGGCCGACGCGGCGCTATACCAGAGCAAGAACAGCGGCCGCAACCGCACCACCGCCTGGCGCAGGACCGTCCCGCCTGCGGCGCCCGCCGCGCGCCCGGCCTCCGCCGCCTGACACATCGCGGCCGCGAGGCCGGCCATCAGGCCACGAGGCCGTGATGGCGCAGCAGGGCGTCGATCTGCGGCTCGCGGCCGCGGAACTCCACGAACAGCTCCAGCGGGTCGCGCGACCCGCCCTGCTCCAGCACGGTGGAGAGAAAACGGATCCCCGTCTCCATGTCGAACACCCCCCGCTCCTCGAACAGCGAGAAGGCATCGCTGGACAGCACCTCGGCCCACTTGTAGCTGTAATAGCCCGCCGCGTAACCGCCGGCGAAGATATGGGAAAAGCTGTGCGGGAAACGGTTGAACGAGGGCGGCTTGATCACCGCCACCTCGTCGCGCACCTGCTGCAGGACCTCGTACACGCGGCCGCCGCGCGCGGGATCGTAGTCGAGATGGAGGCGGAAATCGAACAGCGCGAACTCGAGCTGACGCAGCATCTTGATCCCCGACTGGAAGTTGCGCGCCGCCAGCAGCCGCGTGAACAGTTCCTCCGGGAGCGGTTCTCCCGTGCGGAAATGGCCCGACATCAGGACCAGGGCCTCGCGCTGCCAGCACCAGTTCTCCATGAACTGGCTCGGCAGCTCCACCGCGTCCCAGGCCACGCCCTGGATCCCGGCCACGCTGGGATAATCCACCTGTGTCAGCATATGGTGCAGGCCATGCCCGAACTCGTGGAACAGGGTCAGCACCTCGTCGTGGGTGAAGCAGGCCGGCCCGGTGCCGACCGGCGGGGCGAAATTGCAGACCAGATGGGCAACGGGGATCTGAATACCCGCGTCCTGGCGTCTGCGCGCGACGCACTCGTCCATCCAGGCGCCGCCGCGCTTGTGCGCGCGGGCATAGAGGTCGAGGTAAAACTGCCCGCGCAGCTCGCCGCGCGCGTCGCGGATATCGTAAAAATTCACGTCGGGATGCCAGGTCTCGACGCCGGGACACTCGGTGATGGATAGCCCGTAGAGCCGGCGCGCGATCTCGAACAGACCGGCGAGCGCGTGCGGCGCAGGGAAATACGCCCGTAACTCCTCCTGCGAGACCGCGTATGTATGCTGGCGCAGGCGCTCCGCGCAATACATCACGTCCCACGCCTCGAGCACATCCAGCCCGAGATGATCGCGGGCGAAGCTGCGCAGCTCCGCCAGCTCGCGGCGCGCGCCCGGCAGAGAACGCCGGGCGAGGCCGCCGAGGAATTCAACCACCTGATTCGTATCGCGCGCCATTTTGGTCGCCAGCGAACGCTCGGCGAAGTTGGCGAAACCGAGCAGGCGAGCCTCCTCGTGGCGCAGCGCCAGGATCCGCTCCATCACGGGACCGTTATCCCAGCGCCCGGCGTGCGGACCTTCGTCGGAGGCGCGCGTGACGAAGGCCTCGTACATCTCGCGCCGCAGGGCGCGCTCGTCGGCATAGGTCATCACCGCGAGGTAGGACGGATATTCGAGGGTAAACAACCAGCCTTCCAGCCCGCGCTGCTGCGCCGCCTGATGCGTCATGGCCCGTGCCGAGTCCGGCAGACCGGCGAGCAGGTCCGCATCCTCGACATGGCGGCTCCACGCCTGGGTGGCATCGAGCAGGTTCTGCTCGAAGCGGGCGGTCAGCAGTGAAAGTTCCTGCATCAGCTCGCGGTAACGCGCCTTGCGCCCTTCGTCGAGGGCGACGCCGGAGAGACGGAAATCGCGCAAGGCGTTCTCGACGATTTTCTTCTGCGCGGGCTGGAGGCGGCTGAAGTCCGCGCGCCGCTCGACGACCTGATAGGCCTGATGGAGTCCCTCGTTCTGGCCGAGCTCGCTCGCATAGGCGCTCAGCAGCGGAAGGCAGGCGTTGTACGCCTCGCGCAGCTCGGGCGTATTGGCCACCGCGTTCAGGTGGCCGACGGGCGACCACACCCGGTTCAGCCTATAGGCAAGGTCTTCCAGCGGCTGGACGAGATTGTCCCAGGTGTAGTCGTCGTCTCCCCGCAGCAGTTCCGCGATATGTACGCGGTTGTCCGTGAGCACCGCCTCGATGGCGGGAAGCACGTGCCCGGCGCGGATCGCACCAAAACGCGGCAGGGCGTCGATGGCCAGCAGCGGGTTGTCGTTCAATGCCTGTGCGCTCAATGTACTGCGCCTCCCGCTGTTAATGTTCACCGGCTGATTCGCGTAATGTACCATGGGCACACCAACCCCCAGCAAGGCAGTGCACGTGACCGATCACTTCGACCTGATCGCCATCGGCGGCGGCAGCGGCGGGATCGCGGTCGCCAGCCGCGCCGCGCGCCTTGGGGCGCGCTGTGCGGTGATCGAATCGGACCGGTTGGGGGGCACCTGCGTCAACCGCGGCTGCGTGCCGAAGAAGATCATGTGGTACGCCGCCGCCATCGCCGGCAGCCTGCACGATGCACGCGCCTACGGCTTCGATCTCGCGGCGGATGGCTTCGACTGGGCGCGACTCAGGTTTGCGCGCGACGCCTATCTCGCCCGGCTCAACCAGGTCTACCGCCGCAATCTCGCACAGGCCGGCGTCGTCCTGATCGAGGGCGCCGCCGCGTTCGTCGACCCGCATACCCTCGCGGTCGGCGACCGGCGCTGCCGCGCCGGGCACATCGTGATTGCGACCGGCAGCCGGCCGCGGACACCGGACGTCGAGCAGGCCGGGCTGGGCATCACATCGGACGGGTTCTTCAGCCTGCCGCGCCAGCCGCGCACTGTAGCGATCGCCGGCGCGGGTTACATCGCGGTGGAACTCGCCGGCCTGCTGAACGCGCTCGGCAGCCGCGTCACCCTGCTGCTGCGCCACCGGGAGCTGCTCGGGCGCTTCGACGCGATGATCCGCGAGACACTGGCGGAAGAGATGCGGGGTGCCGGCGTGCACATCGTTCCCGGGACGGAAATCATAGGGGTTTCGCACGACGCCGGCGGCGCCCTGACCCTGAGCTGCAGCGGACGTCAGAGCCTCACCGGTTTTGACGCCCTGATCTGGGCGATCGGCCGGCGGGCGAACACCGGGCGGCTCAATCTGCCCGCGGCGGGCGTACGCGTCGGCGCCGACGGGGCGCTGCCCGTCGACGATTACCAGAATACGAATATTCCCGGCATCTATGCCGTAGGCGACGTCACCGGGCGTGCCGCGCTCACCCCGGTCGCGATCGCCGCCGGCCGGCATCTGGCAGACCGCCTGTTCGGCGGCCAGCCGGAAAGCCGGCTGGATTATGACAACATCCCCACCGTGATCTTCGGCCATCCGCCGGTCGGATCCGTGGGATTGAGCGAGGAGGAGGCGCATGTGCGCCATGGAAGCGGGGTGAAGTGCTACCATACCCGCTTCACTCCGCTCTATCATGGGATCACCGGGCGCAATGCGCAAACCGCGGTGAAACTGGTCACTGTCGGGGAGGAGGAGCGCGTCGTCGGCTGCCATATCGTCGGCCTCGGCGCCGATGAGATGCTGCAGGGCTTCGCGGTGGCCATCAGGCTGGGTGCGACCAAGCGGGATTTCGACCGCACCGTCGCAATCCACCCCACCGCAGCCGAGGAATTCGTCCTGCTGGGCTAGACCAGCAGAAATTTCAGCTTACCCAGGTGGCGACATGACAATACGGACGTTTGGGGGGAAGACACCGCTCCTGGGCGCGCGCGCGTATGTCGACGCGACGGCGCTCGCGCTCGGCGACGTCGTCCTCGGCGACGACGCCTCGCTGTGGCCAATGGCGGTGGCACGCGGCGACGTGCACTCTATCCGCATCGGGGCACGCACCAACATCCAGGACGGATCCGTCCTGCACGTCACGCAGGACAACCGCTTCAACCCTGGCGGCCATGCGCTCGTCATCGGCGACGATGTAACCGTCGGCCACGGCGTCATACTGCACGCCTGCACGGTGGAGGACCTGGTGCTGGTTGGCATGGGATCCACCGTCCTCGACGGCGCGGTCATCCGCAGCCGCGTCATGATCGGCGCCGGCAGCCTGGTGCCGCCGAACAAGGTATTGGAAAACGGATATCTCTACCTGGGAAGCCCGGTGAAACAGGCGCGCCCGCTGACGGGAAAGGAACTCGAGTACCTGGAATTCTCCGCGCGGCACTATGTAGAACTCAAGGACCGCCATCTGCTGAACAAGGCGGGAACCTGAAACCTCCGGGTGGTCAGGCCGCCGGTACCGGGTCCGCCTCGATCACCCGGCCAGGCTGCGCCACATCAAGCGCGGACAGCACGCGGTCCAGCAGCGTGGAAACAGAGGCCGCATCTCCGCCCAGCACCTCCGCGGCCGCCTTGAGCAGCTCATCGAACAGGCCCTTGCGTCCCGCACTCGCCGTGCGCGCTGCATCCAGTTCGCCGATGAAGGAGGGCAGATCGGGGAACGGATCGGCATTACCGGCGTCATTCGCCGCCATGGCCTGCACCGAGCGGTAGGCGGCGGTGGCACGGACGGTCTGTGTCATATCCATTGACAGTGAAAATGACGCCAGCTCCTCAATATCGAACCCGAATCCGCTCACCTGGCTGAGCAGTCCATCCATGTCCCCGCTGAAAAAGCGCCCGGCGAGCTGGTCCACGCGACCGAGCAGCTCTTCGATGGCGGCGGTTTCCTCCGCGCTCAACTCACCCTCAAGGGTATAGGCGAGATTCCCGCTCGCCGAAATGGAAGCCCCCAGGGAAACCGCAGTTGCCGCAGAATCCGCCGCCCGGTAGGCGGCCAGCTGCACGGCACGGGCGTCTGACAGCGAGATCGCAACCCGGTCGCCCTCCGCAGTCATGATCTCGAGCTGCAGGCTCCGCGCGCGGCTCGCATCCACCGCGTAGGCCTGTTCGGTGAATATCGTTACCGGCGTCGCCGTCTCTGTGCGCCGGCAACGCGGCGCGTTGTCCGGGGCACAACGGGAGCGGGCCTCGTCGCCGTGCGCAGCCGAGTGGCGCACGGGTGAGGCATGCGTCTCTGCGCGTGCATGCCCCCATTGATGCCGGTTCATACCCGCTGCGCTGACGGGATTGAGATCCATAAGCTGATTCCCCGGATACGGATATACCCCATGTTTCGGGCGGGCGTGAACCAAACTTTAGAGCGCGGTCACAGAAATTCGCTGAAGAACCGCGCGAGCCCGTCGACGTAGCGATCCCCGCTGCGGAGATATCCGTCGTAATGCGGCCCCGCGATTTCCACCAGCCGCTTCGGCTCATTGGCGATCCCGTAGAGCATGGAGGCGTGCTGATAGGGAATCAGTTCATCATCCCGGCTGTGCATCAGCAGCACCGGACAACGCACCTGCCGGATATAGTCCTTGACGGGATAGCGGTAACGCGCGAGCAGCCGCGCGGGCAGGCGCGGATGCAGCCCGGCGGCGAGATCGGGAAACGACAGGAAGGTCGACTCGAGCACCAGGGCGCGCGGGGGATGCCGGGCCGCGAGCCAGCAGGCCACGGCCCCGCCCAGAGACCGCCCCATCACCACGATACGGCCGGCCTCGACGGTGCGCTCGCGCACCAGGTAATCCCATGCAGCCTCGGCGTCGCGATAGATCCCTTCCTCGTCGGGACGCCCCTCGCTGCGGCCATAACCTCGGTAGTCAAACAGGAATGTGCTGAAGCCCAGGCGGTGGAACACCGCCAGCGAATCCAGGCACCAGGAGATGTTACGCGTGCTGCCGTGCAGGAACAGCAGGACGTGGCGGGCGCCGGGGCACGGCACGTACCAGCCGTGCAGCCGCGTCCCGTCCTCCGCGGTGAAACCGATGTCTTCATAATCGAATCCGCGTTCCGCGGGAACGGCGCGGATCTCGCGCAGCGGCCGGTACATGCGCCGGGTCTGGCGCACATATATCCAGACCATGAAGGAAACGTACGCCAGCGCCGCAAGCGCGAGGACGGAAAAAACAGCGGTCATGTAAATCTCTCAATTCGCCGTGGGTTGGTCGAGCGCCGCCGCAGTGCCTGCCCGTGCTTCAATCCGGGCCGCAGCGGAATTCTGCGCGAGATTCCTTTCCGCGCCAAGTGCAAGATCGACCGCGGTCGATGCCGACTTGAACGCCCGCGGTATTCCGGTTCTAATACCGGAGGACTGCCACTGCGCCAGGGAGATCGTCACCCGATGACGGCCGACATCCATTCCAAATTTATCGGCGCTATGCTCGGGGCGGCACTGGGGGACGCGATCGGCGAGCTCGCATTCCAGCACCCCGATCGCAATGACCTTCTCGCCCGGCTGGATCACGAGCCGCAGCTGCGCTACACCGACGACACGGTCATGACCATCGTCGTGGCGGAACATCTCATCGCGCACGGCGACATCCAGCCGCAGATACTCGGTCACCAGTTCCGCGATCATTATCACAGGGAACCCTGGCGCGGCTACGGCGAGAGCACCCGCTACGTCTTCTCGCTGGTGGAAAACGAAGGCATCGGCTACATCGACGCCGCGCTGCGTCTGCACGGCGGCGCCGGCACGTACGGCAACGGGGCCGCGATGCGCGTCACGCCGGTCGCGCTTTTCCATCACCGGTCGGCGGATCTGCGCGACAAGGTGGCGGCGGCATCCCGCGTGACGCACGCGCATGCGGTCGCGATCGACGCGGCCGCGGTCCTCGCCCAGGCCCAGGTCCGCCTGCTGGCGCTGAACTCGCAGCGTCCGTTCGCGCCACAGGCGCTCGCCGGAGAACTGATTGAATGCGCGCAGTGCGCGCTGCTGCGCGACAAGCTGGAGCGCATCCCGGCACTGCTCGACAGCGGCCTGCCGCACCAGCAGGTCGCCGAGATCCTCGGCTGCGGGACCGCGGCGCATGAGTCGTTGCCCTTTGCCCTGTATTGCTTCCTGACCCACCCGCACGAGTTCATGGAGTGCGTGTTGTGCGCCGCGCTCAACGGCGGCGACCGCGACACGCTGGGCACCATGGCCGGCGCAGCGGCCGGGGCGCTGCTGGGAGTCGAGGCACTGCCGAAGGCCTGGCTGGCTAAACTCGAGAACCGCCAGCATATCGAGACGCTGGCGCGCGAGCTTGCGGCGCGATACACCTCTTGATCAGGCGCCGCGCCTGGCCGACAGGCGTTTGCGCATCATCGCGATCACGGCTGCGGTTTCCGGCCGTACGCCGCGCCATATGAAAAAGGATTCCGCCGCCTGCTCGACCAGCATGCCGAGCCCGTCCGCCGCGCGGACCTCACCCTGCGCCTGCGCCCAGCGCAGAAACGGCGTCGGTTCCGCCGCGTACATCATGTCGTAGCACAGACAGTTCGGCGCCAGGACCGCGGGCGGTAACGGCAGTTCCGCGCCGTGCAGGCTCGCCGCAGTGCCGTTGACGACGAGGTCGAAATCCCGCCCGGCCAAGGCCTCATACGAGCAGCCGGTCACCGGCAAGACCGCACTGGCGAACTGCCCGGCGAGTTCCAGCGCGCTGTCGACGGTGCGGTTGGCGATCACGACTTCACGCGGTCCCTGCTCCAGCACGGGCCCCATCACCCCGCGCACCGCGCCACCGGCACCCGCGATCAGCACACGCCGGCCGGCAATCTCCGCGCCGAGATTGACCGTGATGTCGCGCACCATCGCGATACCGTCGGTATTGTCCCCGTAGGCACCGTCGTCCCCGAAGCGAATCGTATTAACCGCGCCCGCGCGTTCGGCGCGCACACTGCGCCGCTCCACCCAGGCCCAGGCGAGACGCTTGAACGGTACGGTGACATTGAGCCCCTTGCCGCCCGCGGCGGCGAAATTTCCCGCCGCCTGCTCGAAACCGCCCTCATCCACCTGGATCGCCGTGTAAACGATGCGCTGCCCGGTCTGGCGTGCGAACTCGGCATGGATCGCAGGCGACAGGCTGTGCGCAACCGGATTACCCATGACCGCATAGCGATCCGGAAGGACGTCGAACTCGAACAGGGATGACATGAAAAGAGGGTAATGAGGAAACGGAAGAGATACAAGGAAAACGGTCGTGCCCGCTGCGATCTGGAGTCGGTATATGCCCGGCGACCTGCGGAATCCTGCGTCAGCGCATCTGCAACACCGGGCTTGGATCCGCCTTTATGAGGTTCGCAGCCAGCCCGCCGCCGCCTTGGCGTAGTAGCTCAGGATTGCATCGGCACCCGCGCGCTTCATCGCCAGCAGGCTTTCCATGACGGCGGCGCGCTCGTTGAGCCAACCGCGTTCGGCCGCCGCCTTGAGCATGGCGTATTCTCCGCTCACCTGATAGACGAAGGTGGGCGCGCCGAACGCGTCCTTGACGCGCCGCACGATGTCGAGATAGGGCATGCCCGGCTTGATCATGATCATGTCGGCGCCTTCCTCGAGGTCGAGCGCCACCTCCCACAGGGCCTCGTCGGAATTGGCCGGATCCATCTGGTAGGTGTATTTGTCCCCGCCGGCGAGATTGGCCGCCGACCCGACGGCATCGCGGAAGGGTCCATAGAAATTCGAGGCATATTTGGCCGCATAGGCGAGGATGCGCGTGTTGACGTGTCCGGCGACCTCGAGTGCCCGGCGGATCGCGCCTATGCGGCCGTCCATCATGTCGGAAGGGGCGACGATGTCGGCGCCTGCCTCGGCGTGCGACAGCGCCTGGCGCACCAGCACCGCGACGGTCTCATCGTTCACCACGTATCCGGCGGCGTCGATCAGCCCGTCCTGGCCGTGAGTGGTAAACGGATCGAGCGCGACGTCGGTGATGACCCCGAGTTCCGGCAGCGCCTGCTTCAGTGCGCGCACGGCGCGCTGCGCCAGGCCCTCGGGGTTATAGGCCTCGCGGGCGTCGAGCGATTTATGTTCCGGCGGGGTGACCGGAAAGAGCGCCAGCGCCGGGATGCCCAGCTTCGCGACGGCCTCGGCCTCGCGCAGCAGTTCGTCGATGCTGAGACGCTCCACCCCCGGCATCGAAGGCACCGCCTCGCGGCGGCGCGCGCCGTCCAGCACGAAAACCGGATAGATGAGGTCGTCGGCGCTCAACCGGGTTTCGCGCATCAGGCGCCGGCTGAATGCATCGCGGCGCATACGACGCGGGCGGCGGCCGGGATATCGACCCGGAAAGTCCTTCGACGACGGGTTCATGCCTGTGCAGCCACGCCAGACCGGGCGGCTATTTCCTGCGCGCGGGCCGTTTCACCGCGCCCTTCTTCTTTTTGGGCGCGGGCTTCTTCTTCGCCGCCGCCGCCTTCTTGTTCATTGCGGCGGGTTTCTTCCTGGTGACCACCGGTTTCTTCGCCGCGGCCTTCTTGCGGGTCGGCGGGACCTTTTTCCTGCTCGGGGATTTTTTGCCGGCGGCCGGCTTCTTCCCGACGGCGGTTTTCCTCTTGGCCGCAGGTTTTCCGCGCGTCGGCGCGGTCTTTTTAGGCGCAGATTTTTTCTTCGCGGCCGGTTTTTTCGCGGCAGGCTTCTTCGCTGCAGCCTTACTGGTCGTCACGGCGGTTTTCTTCTTGGCCACCACCGGTTTCTTCGCCGTCGGTCTGGCGCTCGAGGCCTTCCTGGCATCGGATGGTGCGGCGGCGGAGACGGCGGTGGCGCTTGCGCTGACCGGAGCCGCGGACGTCTTGCCGAGCCGCGCCGCACGTTGCGCCTCCTGGACCACCTGCTTGATGGCGGCAAAGATCTGCGGGATCTCTCCCACCCCCTGGACAGCCTTGAGCCGGCCTTGCGTGCGATAGTATTCAATCAAAGGAGAGGTCTGCGCCTCGTAGACGCGCAGGCGGTTGCCGATGGTCTCCTCGTTGTCGTCCGCCCGGTGGCGGAGGTTGCCGCCGCACTTGTCACAGCGGTCTTCCAGCTTGGAAGGCGAACTGTAGATGTTGTAGGTCTGGCCGCAGGACTCGCAGGTACGCCGTCCCGTCATGCGTTGCATCAGGATGTCGAGGTCGACGTCGATGAGCAGGGCGAGGTCGAGCGGCTGCCCCATGCGCTCCAGCATGGCGTCCAGCGTCTGGGCCTGGGCAAGGTTGCGGGGAAACCCGTCAAGAATGAATCCGTTGCGGGCGTCGGGCTGGGTCAGGCGTTCGCGGATCATCGCCAGCACCAGGTCGTCTGACACCAGGCGTCCGGTATCCATCGCCGCCTTGGCCTGCAGACCGAGTTGCGTACCCGACTTGACGGCGGCGCGCAGCAGATCCCCGGTCGAAATCTGCGGTACCCGGTACTGATCCGTCAGCAGCTTGGCTTGCGTCCCCTTACCTGACCCTGGCGCCCCCAGCAGTACGATTCTCATGTCATTTACCCCGTCCGATTATTGGTATTCTTAAATTACTTCAATTATTTCAACATTTTAATCAACCCGAGGGGCGGGGTGGTCGCGTCCATGACAATGCCCGTCAGGCAGATCCATGACATGACGTATGCTTATACCGTTTTTTCCCTTCCGTGCAAAGCGTATTTTAAGAGGAGTAACAACGCTCGTGCTACCCACTGCAACATCACCGCGATGGAGGATTTCCTAATGACTCGGAGCAATGCTTTCTACGCGCAATCGGGCGGTGTCACCGCCGTCATCAATGCCTCCGCCTGTGGCGTGATCGAGACCGCGCGCAATCACCGGGACAAGATCGGCAAGGTGTTCGCCGGCCGCAACGGGATCATCGGCGCGCTGACCGAGGATCTGATCGACACCAGCCGCGAAAGCAGCCGGGCCATCGCGGCGTTGCGCCATACGCCGTCCGGGGCGTTCGGATCCTGCCGTTACAAGATCAAGGGACTCGATCAGAACAGGCGCGAGTACGAGCGCCTGATCGAGGTGTTCACCGCGCACAATATCGGCTATTTCTTTTACAACGGTGGCGGCGACTCAGCCGACACCTGCCTCAAGATCTCGCAGCTATCCGCCAGCCTGGGCTATCCCATCAGGGCCATCCACATCCCGAAGACCGTCGACAACGACCTGCCGATCACCGACAACTGCCCGGGCTTCGGCTCGGTCGCCAAGTACGTCGCCGTCTCCACGCGCGAGGCGAGCTTCGACGTCGCATCGATGGCCAAGACCTCCACCAAGGTCTTCGTGCTCGAAGTCATGGGCCGCCATGCCGGATGGATCGCGGCCGCCGGCGGCCTGGCGGCCGATGCGGACACGGACCTGCCGATCGTCATCCTGTTCCCGGAGGTACCCTTCGACGCGGACAGGTTCCTGGCCAGGGTCGACGGCATGGTGCGCGACCACGGCTACTGCTCGGTGGTGGTTTCCGAAGGCGTGCGCGGCAGCGACGGGAAGTTCCTGTCGGATCAGGGCCTGCGCGACGCCTTCGGTCATGCCCAGCTGGGCGGCGTCGCACCGGTCATCGCCAACCTGGTCAAGCAGGGACTCGGTCTCAAATACCACTGGGGCGTGGCCGACTATCTGCAGCGCGCCGCGCGCCATATCGCCTCGAAGACGGATGTGGAACAGGCCTATGCCGTCGGCAAGGCCGCGGTGCAGTTCGCGCTCAAGGGACACAACTCGGTCATGCCGACCATCGAGCGCCGGTCGGACCGGCCCTACCGCTGGAAGGTGGGCATGGCGCCGCTCAGCAAGGTCGCCAACGTGGAAAAAATGATGCCGAAAAATTTCATCACCAAGGACGGCTTCGGCATCACCGCGGCGTGCCGCGACTACCTGCTGCCGCTCATCAGGGGTGAGGACTACCCGCCCTACAAGAACGGGCTGCCGAATTACGTGCGGCTCAGGAACACCCCGGTCCCGAAGAGACTCGCGACGGAATTCGAAGTGAAATAGTGCCTGTCCGGAACTGCTGGACAGACCGGCAGGAATCCCGGCGGAGGCGCCGGCTCACCGCGCCTTCCCGACCCTGACCGCGATTAATCCCGGGGTCCCGCCCCTATCGCAGCAGGGGCGCGATTACCAGGCTGACGATGGCGAGCACGTTGATCAGGATGTTCATCGAGGGGCCGGAGGTATCCTTGAAGGGATCACCGACCGTATCGCCGACGACACAGGCCTTGTGCACATCGGATCCCTTGCCGCCGAGATTGCCCTTCTCGACGTACTTCTTGGCGTTGTCCCACGCCCCGCCGGCGTTCGACATGGTCAGGGCGAGCAGCACCCCGCCCAGCAGCGCCCCGCCCAGCATGCCGCCGAGCGCCTGCGGTCCGATACCGAAGCCCACCACCACCGGCGCGGCTACGGCCAGCACCCCGGGCAGCACCATGCGCTTCAGTGCGGCCTGGGTCGCGATATCGATGCAACGGGCATTGTCCGGCTTGGCGGTGCCCTCGAGCAGCCCGGGGATCTCGCGAAACTGACGGCGGATCTCCTTGATCATGTCGAAAGCGGCGTCGCCCACCGCGGTCATGGTCAGCGACGCCACCAGGAACGGGAAGATGCCGCCGAGGAACAGGCCCATCAGCACCTCGGGATCGCCCAGATCGAGGTTGAAGCCGGGCACATGAAGGGAGACGTCCTGCACGAAGGCCGTGATGATGGCGAGGGCGGCCAGCGCCGCCGCCCCGATCGCGAATCCCTTGCCGATCGCGGCAGTGGTATTGCCCAGCTCGTCCAGCGAGTCCGTGATCTTGCGCGTGGCGGCGCCCAGCCCGCCCATCTCGGCGATGCCACCGGCGTTGTCCGCCACCGGCCCGTAGGCGTCGATCGCCATGGTGATGCCGACGGTGGCGAGCATCCCGACCGCCGCGATGCCGACGCCGTACAGGCCGCACAGCTGGGTCGAGACGAAGATGATGGCGCAGATCGTCAGCACCGGAACGACCACGGAGTACATTCCGGTCGCGAGGCCGGTAATCATCACCGTGGCAGGTCCGGTCTCGCCCGCCTTGGCGATGTGGCGCACCGGCTTGCCGCCGGTGAAGTACTCCGTCACCAGACCGATGATGATCCCGCCAACGGACCCCGCCAGCACCGCGCCCCACACCGTCGCGGCAACCCCGACGCCGCTCACCACGAAATAGGCCACGATGATGAACAGGATCGAGGCGCTGATCGTGCCGATGCGCAGCGCCACTTCCGGCGATCTGGCGGAGAACTGGCGCACCAGCAGGATCCCCATGATCGAACAGATCAGGCCTGCCGAGGCGAGCGCGAGCGGCAGAAACATCAGGTCCTGGCGTTCGCCGAGTTGCACCAGCCGCTCCAGGGACATGGTGGATGCCATCGCGATGGTGGCGATCATCGCCCCGCAATAGGACTCGAAGATGTCCGAGCCCATGCCGGCGACGTCGCCCACGTTGTCGCCGACGTTGTCCGCGATCACGCCCGGGTTGCGCGGGTCATCCTCGGGGATCCCAGCCTCAATCTTGCCGACCAGGTCCGCGCCGACATCCGCGCTCTTGGTGAAGATGCCGCCGCCGACGCGGGAAAAGAGCGCGACGCTCGAGGCCCCCATCCCGAAACCGTGGATGGCGAACGAACTCTCCGGGTCGCCGCCGAACAGAAGGTACAGGATCCCCAGCCCCATCAGACCGATCGAGGCCACGGTGAGCCCCATCACCGAGCCGCCGAAGAAGGCGATGGTGAGGGCGGTCGGCGCGCCGACTGTATGCGCTGCCATTGTCGTGCGCACGTTGGCGCGGGTGGCGGCGTACATCCCGATGTAGCCCGCCGCCGCCGATGCCACAGCGCCCAGAACGAACGCGAAGGCGGTGTTCATGCCCAGAGGGGACACCAGGATCAACACCGCCACGACCAGGACAAAGATGCCGAGGATGCTGTATTCGCGTTTCAGGAACACCATGGCGCCCTGCTGGATCGCCAGCGCGATTTCCGCGATGCGCCCCTCCCCTGCGGGATAGCGCCGGATCGCGGCGTACAACAGGAAAGCTACCAGCAGACCCAACACACCCAATACCGGTGGTACCATTTGCAGGCTGACCATTACTCCCCCTGTCGATTAAGAACGCTGGCGTTCGTGAATGACGGAGCGGCTGACGGTTGGATCTGATTGCCGCGGCGGCGTTTTTTCCCTCTTATCGCGTGAGCCTGACACTGCGCCGGAATGACGCAGCTTCGGGTAAAGGTTAAAAGGATATGTAAAAAGGCCATCCCGCGCAATGCACCGCCGGTAATACCCCGCGTCCCGGAATACGGGCCGCACTGGAGTCATGCTAAGGTAAGGCCCAGCGAGATCCAGGCCGGATGGTTCCATTACTGCATCGCCATGTCTGCCCATAATCACCACCACACGACCGCGTCGGGCCAGCACGGCAGGGCCGACCGTTCCCTGCTCTGGGCATTTCTGCTCACACTGGGTTTCGCGATGGCTGAAGCTGTCGGCGGCTGGCTGTCGGGTTCGCTGGCCCTGCTCGGCGACGCAGCCCACATGCTTTCGGATACGACCGCGCTCGGCCTCGCCGCATTCGCCGCCTGGGTCGCGCGTCAGCCGCCTTCCCTGCGCCATTCCTACGGGCTGGTGCGGGCGGAGGCCGTCGCCGCGCTGTTCAATGGTTTCTTCATGGTGGCCGTAGTGATCGGCATCACCTGGCATGCGGTGGAACGCCTGCAGGCGCCCAGGCCGGTGGACAGCGTCATCGTGATGGCGATCGCAGCGGTGGGCCTGGTGGTCAACCTGATCGTGTTCCGCATACTGCACGCCGGCGAGAAGACACTCAATGTGCGCGCCGCGCTGCTGCATGTCATGGGCGATCTGCTCGGCTCGGTGGCGGCACTGGCCTCGGGCATCGTGATCTATTTCACGGGATGGAACGCCATCGATCCGCTGCTCTCATTCTTCATCTGCGCGCTCATCCTCGCCTCCAGCCTGCGGCTGTTGCGCGAGGTCTTGCATGTGATCATGGAAGGCGTGCCCCTGTACCTGGATCTGCGCCAGGTCGGTTCCGCCATGGCGGCGGTGCCGGGCGTGGCGGAGATACACGATCTGCACATCTGGACGCTGGCAAGCGGCCGGGTGGCACTCTCGGCGCATGTCGTGATCCACGATATGACCGTGTGGGACAGCCAGCTCGCCGCCCTGCGTCACCTGCTGCACGAACACTACGGCATCGAACATGTCACGCTGCAGCCGGAACCGGCCATGCGTACGAGCAGGCTGTACCGGGTGGACGCCGGCGCAGGACGGGGTAACAGCGGATAAACTTCACCGTGGCGCCCTGCCTGACCGGCGAATCGATGACGCGCGGCGAGCCCATTCTGTTAAAATACCCGCCACGACCGGATCACCCCACCCTTCAGGAGCAGAACCATGTCGAATCTCGTCAAACCCCACGGCAGCGATACGCTAAAAACCCTGCTGCTGGAGGGAAAGGCCCTGGCCGCTGAGCTGAAGCGCGCCGAAACACTGCCCAAGGTCCATACCAGCTCGCGCGAAACCGGCGACCTCATCATGCTGGGCATCGGCGGCTTCACCCCGCTGGACGGATTCATGACCCGGGCGGACTGGGAAGGGGTGTGCGACGGCATGAAACTGGCCAACGGCCTGTTCTGGCCCATCCCCATCACGCTCTCTACAGACAAGCACACCGCCGACGGCATCAAGACCGGCGGCGAGGTGGCGCTGGTGGACCGCGAGAGCGGCGAGATCATGGCGACCATGCGGGTTACCGAGAAATACGCCATCGACAAGGAACACGAGTGCGCCATGGTGTTCAAGACCACCGATGCGGCGCACCCCGGCGTACAAATGGTGATGGAACAGGGCGAGGTCAACCTGGCCGGCCCGGTCAAGGTGCTGTCGCAGGGCCGTTTCCCGACCGATTTCGCCGAGGTCTACATGACCCCGGCCGAGACGCGCAAGCTCTTCGAGGCCAAGGGCTGGAACACCGTGGTGGCGTTCCAGACCCGCAATCCGCTGCACCGCTCGCATGAATACCTGGTCAAGATCGCCATCGAGATCTGCGACGGCGTGATGATCCACTCGCTGCTGGGCAAGCTCAAGCCCGGCGACATCCCCTCGGATGTGCGCGTCAAGGCCATCAACGCCCTGGTGGAAAATTATTTCGTCAAGGACACGGTGGTGCAGTCCGGTTATCCGCTCGACATGCGTTACGCGGGTCCGCGCGAGGCGCTGCTGCATGCGCTGTTCCGCCAGAACTACGGCTGCTCACACCTGATCGTGGGCCGTGACCACGCGGGCGTGGGCGAATACTACGGCCCGTTCGATGCGCAGCATATCTTCGACGAGATCCCGCATGACGCCCTGGAAACGAAACCGCTCAAGATCGACTGGACGTTCTGGTGCTTCAAGTGCAATGGCATGGCCTCCATGCGCACCTGCCCGCACGAGGGTGCGGACCGCCTGCTGCTGTCGGGCACCAAGCTGCGCAAGGCGTTGTCGGAGAATGACCACGTTCCGCCTGAATTCAGCCGCCCCGAGGTGCTGGAGGTCCTGCGCGAATATTACGCCAACCTGAAGGACGAGGATCGGGTCGAGGTGAAGCTCAGCGGCCACTCCGCGAAGTAGCGCTGCACGACGTCACGATGAAAACGCCGCCTGCGGGCGGCGTTTTCGTTGGGGACGATCGGAAATCCGCTATTGCAACGCGATGAACAACGCCATCTGTCCGCGCTGAACATTGAGCAGGACGCGGTTGTCTCCGGAACTGACCGCCTGCCGGAATTCCTCGAGCGACGCCACCGGGCGCCGGTTCACGGCGACCACGATATCACCCGGGCGCAGACCGCTGCGCTGCGCCGGGCTGCTCGCCTTGATGTCGGCGACAACCACACCTTCGATGCTGCCGTACAGCGGCGAACTCTCGTCGAGCTCTCCGAACACGGCACCGGCCAGGCGGGGGTTCAATTCATCACCCGTGACCTGCTCCAGAACGGGCTCCGCGATCTCCGCAGTCAGGGTCCGGCGCTTCCCGTCGCGCACGATCTCGATCCTGATCTTCTCGCCGATCCGTAACAATCCGACAGCAGTGCGCAGCTCGGAACGGGTGCGGACATCGCGGCCGTTGATATTGACCACGATATCCCCGCTCCTGATCCCCGCGCGTGCCGCGGAGGTGTCGTCGCCCACCTGCACCACGACCACACCCTGGACCAGCTCCTGGACACCGAAGGCCTGGGCAAGCTCCGGGGTGAGATCCTGTGCCGCTATGCCCAGCTGTCCGCGCCTGACCTCGCCGTACTCGACGAGCTGGCTCATGATCAGGGACGCCATGTTGGTCGGAATGGCGAAGCCGATGCCGACATTTCCGCCTCCCGGAGCGATGATCGCGGTATTCACCCCGACCAGCTCGCCGCGCAGATTGACCAGCGCGCCGCCGGAATTGCCCGGATTGATGGAGGCGTCGGTCTGAATAAAATCCTCGAAACCTTCGATGCCGAGCCCGCTGCGTCCCAGCGCGCTGACGATGCCGGAGGTCACTGTCTGTCCCAGCCCGAAGGGATTGCCGATGGCAACGACGAAATCGCCGACGCGCAGGCGGGAGGAGTCCGCCACCGGCAGTGCGGTCAGGCCCTCAGCGGGGATCTGGATGACTGCGACATCCGCCTCAGGATCGGCACCGATCAGCCTGGCGGTCAGCTGGCGGCCGTCCATCAGCGTGACGCGGATCTCCGTCGCCTTGTCGATCACGTGATTGTTGGTCAGAACGTAACCCTGCCCGGCGTCGATGATCACCCCGGATCCCAGGCTTTGCGCCTGTCGCTCCAGCGGGCGGTCCGGCAGATTGAAGAACCGGCGGAAAAACGGGTCGCTCAGCAGCGGATTGTCCCGTACCGGCACCCGGCTGAGGGTGGAGATATTCACCACCGCCGGCAAGACGCGGTCCAGCATCGGGGCGAGGCTCGGCAGCTCCCTGCCCTGCGAATCGGCGGCGGGCAGCGACGCGGAAACCGACAATGGGAAACCCGCGCCGGCGCACGCAAGCAGAACACAGGCAGCGGCAATAAACGTGATGCGATTTTTTTCTTTCATGCTGTTCTAGACCCGATGAATTCACCCAGTCGGATTGGACCAGACTGAATACAGGTTTGTTCCTATATATTCATTTCGATGCCGCGTTATCTGTCTGATATTTTTCACAATCCACAGCTTATCCACAGCTTGTCCAGCCGTTGTGTACATTCAATTCCGATCTTGTACACAAGAAACACAATATATTGTGTTTCTGATTTGAATGGAGCATCATTCTCCCTCGCATGATACACCCAAATCGGGTCTCTTCGGCGCTCGAATTATAAAATCATCACATTGTTTTACATGGATATTATTCATGCATCCATCCAGACGTGGAGACGATTGCCCCCATCCCATACAATGACCCGCCCCCTGGCCATCAACACAACATCTTGTGTTGACGGCCAGGGGACCGCAGAAAAACGATAACGATAAGGAGATACACCGACGATGGAATCTGTACACCTGCGTGTAGTTGCAAGCGACGCCGCTGACATCCCGCTGCAAGCCGCCTCCCGTGACATCTGGGATAAAAAATACCGACTGAAGAGCAAAAGCGGCCGTGTACTCGACCAGACCATCGACGACACCTATAAGCGCATCGCCCGCGCACTGGCGGACGCGGAGGAAACGCAGGAAAAACGTGACCAATGGTACGAAGAGTTTCTGTGGGCCCTGCGTACCGGCGCCATCCCGGCCGGGCGAATCGTCTCCAACGCCGGGGCACAGGACCACAAACCGGCAACCTCGACCATCAACTGCACAGTCTCCGGCACCATCGAGGACTCGATGGACAACATCCTCGGCAAGGTGCACGAGGCCGGCCTGACGCTCAAGGCCGGCTGCGGTATCGGCTATGAGTTCTCCACGCTGCGGCCGCGCGGCGGCTACGTCTCGGGCGCCGGGGCCTATACCTCCGGACCGATGTCGTTCATGGACATCTACGACAAGATGTGTTTCACGGTGTCCTCGGCGGGCGGGCGCCGCGGCGCGCAGATGGGCACCTTCGACATCGGGCACCCCGACGTGATCAACTTCATCCGCGCCAAGCGCGAGGACGGCCGCCTGCGGCAGTTCAACCTGTCGCTGCTGATCACCCAGGAATTCATGGATGCGGTCAAGAACGACCGCAGCTGGCAGCTGGCGTTCCCCGCGTCGCCCGCGATGATCGAGAGTGGTGAACTCGAGCTGGACAATCCCGAGCAGGTGGTGTGGCGCGAATGGCCGACCAAGACCGGCTACATCACCAACGAGTCGGGACTGGTGGCGTGCAAGATCGAGCGTACGATCAAGGCGCGGCACTTGTGGAACCTCATCATGACCTCCACCTATGACTACGCCGAACCCGGCTTCATCCTGATCGACAAGGTCAACGAGATGAACAACAACTGGTTCTGCGAGAACATCCGCGCCACCAATCCCTGCGGCGAGCAGCCGCTGCCGCCCTACGGCTCCTGCCTGCTGGGATCGATCAACCTGACCAAGTTCGTGCACGATCCCTTCTCCGACCGCGCCCGCTTCGACTGGGACGCATATCGCAAGGCGGTCGCGATCTTCACCCGCATGCTCGACAACGTGGTGGAGGTCAATGGCCTGCCGCTCGAACAGCAACGCAACGAGATCCGGAACAAGCGCCGCCACGGCATGGGCTATCTCGGGCTTGGCTCCACCATCACCATGCTGCGCATGAAATACGGCGCCAGGGACTCGCTGGAGTTCACCGAACGCGTCACGCGCGAGATGGCGCTGGTGGGCTGGGAGACTGCGCTGGATCTGGCCATAGAGAAGGGACCGGCCCCGATCCTGGAGCAGGAATTTCCCGTCACCGCGGAAATGCTGCGCAAACGGCCCGAAATGGCGCGCGACGGCCACCGGCTCGGCGACCGCATCAAGGGCAAGATCCTGCACGCCCGCTACAGCCGCTACATGCAGCGCATCGCCGAGGTTGCACCTGAGCTGGTGGACCGTCTGGCCGACATCGGGGCACGCTTCACCCACCACACCTCGATCGCCCCGACCGGCACGATCTCGCTGTCCCTGGCCAACAACGCGAGCAACGGCATCGAACCCAGCTTCGCCCATCACTACTTCCGCAACGTCATCCGCGAAGGCCGCAAAACAAAGGAAAAGATCGACGTCTACTCCTTCGAACTGCTCGCCTACCGCGAGCTGGTCAATCCCAAGTCGGTGCCGGGCTCAGACAAGGAGGGGGAGCGCCTGCCTGAGTATTTTGTCTCGGCCGACGACATCACGCCCAAGGAGCATGTGGATGTGCAGGCTGCCGCGCAGAAATGGGTCGACTCCTCCATCTCCAAAACGGCCAACGTGCCGAGCGACTACGATTACGAAAAATTCAAGGACATCTACTTTTACGCCTATGAGCAGGGCCTCAAGGGCTGCACCACCTTCCGCTTCAATCCGGAGGCCTTCCAGGGCGTACTGGTCAAGGAAAAGGACCTCGAAAACACGGTCTACCGCTTCAAGCTGCTGGACGGCACCGTAGTGGAGGCGAAGGGCAATGAGGAGATCGAGTACGACGGCGAGACTCACTCCGCAGCAAATCTGTACGATGCCCTCAAGGAAGGCTACTACGGCAAATACTGACGGTTGATCATACTCAGCGTGGAGAAACCCCGGTTATGGCGATAAAGATTGACAACAAGATCGTGGGCTACGAAGTGGCCAGAGACGAGGCCGATGCGGCAGAAAGCGCCCAACCGGCTTCCAACATCATTCATATGCACGAAAAACTCGAGCGGCCGGACATGCTGCTCGGTTCGACCTACAAGGTCAAGACGCCGCTCACCGAGCATGCACTTTACGTGACGATCAACGACATCGTACTGAACCCAGGCACGGAACACGAACTGCGCCGGCCGTTCGAGATCTTCATCAACTCGAAGAACATGGACCATTTCCAGTGGATCGTGGCGCTCACCCGCATCATCTCCGCCGTCTTCCGCAAGGGCGGCGATGTCACCTTCCTGGTGGAGGAACTGCACTCGGTGTTCGATCCGCGCGGCGGCTATTTCAAGCGCGGCGGAAAATTCATGCCCTCCCTGGTCGCCGAGATCGGCGACGTCATCGAGAACCACCTGCGCTTCATCGGGCTGATCAAGGGCGACCGCCTCGACGATCATCAGAAGCAATTCGTCGCAGCGAAACGCCGAGAATTCGAGCAGTCGCCCGGCCAGGCAGGCGGTGACGTTGGCGGGTCTTTTCCTGACGGAGCCCAGCTCTGCTCCAAATGCCACACGAAGGCAATGATACAGATGGACGGGTGCCTGACCTGTCTCAATTGCGGCGAATCCAAGTGCGGTTAAGCGCTCCGCACGGGGCACGGGTCCGATCGCCCGCGCCACCGAGATGATAAGCAATTGTTTCTACGAAATTAAGCTTATGTTCCACTTGATAATTTCCTGTTGTGTTATACTTCGTATCCGTACATAAAATATATGTATCCGAGAGAGGAAATATATATGTCAGTGAAGCAGAAAGCGGTGGTTGGCAACTGGTATATGAACATGACGGGCCAGTTGATCAAGGTATGGGCCGTTGGCTACTCCTCCGGCCGTCCTGCGAAAGTGGTGATCGAGTACCTGAACGGAAAACGCAAGATCATCGGATTCAGCGACTGGTGTTCGCTCGATTTGGAAATCCACCTGTACAGGGCTGCACGCCGACAGGGTGGTAACGAAGAGCTGCACCGCTGATATAACTACAGTCCGTCTCACGCTTCACGCCTCGGCCTGCCAGGGCGGGAGTGTACAGCAGCGCCGCAAGTGCGCGCGGGTGGTGGCTCTGGTTTGCTGTCTCGGCGTACTGAGACAGGCGCGGACATCCATAATGGGTTGTACCCCACCTCTCCTGCCTGGACACCAAGGACGAGCACCCGTCCGGGTGCGCATCGCAACTCCCTGATTCATTTTTCTGTATCTTCGCAGGCGGCTTGACATGCCAAAATGAACATCGGCATAATGAACCGCCAATTTTCAGGGCAAACAATAATATTCGAGTTCAGCCAAGGTATTCGGCTGAATTCCGAATCGCATCGCAGCCGTGAACAATGAGCTGCGGGCTCCTTTAAGATCACTATAACGAAGTCACGTCCGTAAGGAGGGAGTATTATCATGAAATTACGTTGGTTGAATCTGACGGCCGCCGCCGCTTTAACCCTGGGCGCAAGCCAGGTCATGGCTGCCGATATGCCCCCGCTGGCAGCATCCAGTGGCTGCACCGCCTGCCACGCGATCGACAAGAAGGTCGTCGGCCCGTCTTGGTCGGATGTCGCCAAGAAGTACAAGGGCGACGCGGGCGCGAAGGATGCCTTGGTTAGTAAGGTCAAGGCCGGTGGTAAAGGCAACTGGACCGAGGTGACCGGTGGCGTCCCGATGCCCCCCTATTCACCGCGCGTCTCCGATGCCGACATCGCCACGCTCGTGGATTTCATCCTCGGCCTGTAATACTCCGGCCACTGCGGTACCGGCAAAAGCCAGCCTCAAGAGGCTGGCTTTTGTTTTTATCGCCCTTCTGAAATCGTGTTGACCCCACCGTATCGATGTCCTGCCGCGGAATTTACAGTCGCATCTGTGTCGCGCGACGCAGCCCGGGCATCCCCCGGACAAAATAAATAATGAGAATTATTTGCATTTTATATTGGGCGCCCGATATACTGCCTCCCATGATGTCCGGCTGATCTTCAACCAACCACGCGTATGACCCTCCTCACAGCGCGTGTCTCGGGAGCGCAATCTGCGCTCCCTTTTTTTTGATGAAGGCTGATAACAGCTTCCATCACCGGCTGGCGCTCATGGCCGCAGATTTCGTCAGACCTCGATCATTTCAAAATCATCCTTGCCGGCCCCGCAATCGGGGCAGCGCCAGGTCAAAGGTACATCCTGCCAGGCCGTACCGGGGCTGATGCCATGCTCGGGCAGTCCCAGCGCCTCATCGTAAATGAAGCCGCAAATTACACACATGTATCGCTTCATGTTCACCGTACTCAATAGAGCGGGTGCATCACACCCATCGTCGCAATCGCTGCAGTAACCACCTCGCGGTTTGCGATACCAACGGCGGTAACTTCCACGCTACCCCGGAGCCGCCAGTCACCCCACACATTCACCTCGGCCCCCAAACCTCCGATCAACGATCCACCATCGTCATTGAAGCGGTGGATATCGTTGATCGTCTCGTTGTACCGTGCAAGCGAATCCCACATGAACAACCCGCCCTTGAGAAACATGGCCAGATTCAAGCTGTCCAGCGGCCAAAGCGCGAGCCCCTGGATCGATATGCCGTCTACCTCAGTCCTGCCCTCGATCGGCCCCGCATCCCAGATGGAGCTGACACCGTTGGAGGCACCGCTGAAAATCGTGTCGGTCAAGCGCATATAACCGACCTCCAGTGCAAAATGGCGATGCAGACGATAGCCGGCGTACAGCTGATATCCCGCACCTGATGTCTCGATCTCGGATGTCGTGATCGAACTGTCCGACCAGAATTCCTCGTCCATGTCTACCAGACTGCTGCCCGCTCCGCCGCCGACATACCATCCGGTCTCCTCCGCATGTACGCTGGCTGCATAGCCCGGCATGAGGGCAGCCAGCGAGGCGATCATCCCAAGATGCTTATACCAATGCATATATCTCACCCATGTCTGTAAATCCGCCGCTGAAGCTCGACCAAACTATACAGGTAGAGGTAGCCGACGGCCATTCTCCAACATCCTGCCGGCGTGATACAACGAAGAAGAGGTATGCCCTGACGATCAGAATCCTGGTTGCCGGTGGCATCAGCTCGACTGCAGCTTTGTCCGGGCGCGGTTACCGACATACCGCGATATCGAAACAATCCCGTCCGTACGCGGCCTGTCAGGCGCGAGTCGTGCAATCCCATTTTCTCCAGCACTGCCCAACACGCTGGAGGACGCATGACCTGTGCCACTAAGTAAATCCTTAGACGTTCGCGGTCAAGCCATGCTTCTATCGTAAGATGCCGGCCTGACATGGAAGTTCCGCGCGATTGGATCATCCGCAGATGACACCCGATCCGGAGTGCCCCGTGCGCCGCTCCAGGACATGGCCCGACGTGGCGCCGTATATCCCTGCGGGATAGGGCCGGCGATTGCGCTAGCCGCCTTGTTCTTCCATGAGATCACGGCGACGGATGTCCGTTTCCTCCAGCATCGGCGCTATCTCCTGCGCCTTTTTGTAGGCGTTTTCCTGTCCCTTCCAGACATGATCGCCCGTGCGGTCTCCAGCCTGATCATCGGGTTGATCGCCGCCTGTGCAGCCGAAGAACGTCAGGCACGCCGCGAGAAGTAGATATCGGTGATGCGCCATGGAAGCCTCCCGGGTTCAGGTCCCGCACAGATCATGGTTTTGTATCGGATTCCCGCCGGAAAATCATAAGGCTGCCGGAAGGAGCACGGCGGTTTACCTGCGGTCAGCGAACAACTAGGAGGGCAGCGCGCAGTAGAACCGGATACCGCCACCTTCGAGCCGCCCGATCAGCCGGCGCCTCATCGTTCCGTCGGTGATTCGAGCTGAACGGGCAATCACCTCCACCAGCACAGCTGTCACATCGCATCGAAAGGATCGCGCGATGGCACGAGCTCCGAAACGGCGGTCGAATCCACGCCACGCAAGCCAGGCACGTGCGGGCGGATCGAGCGCGACAGCCCAGCCGGAGAGCGCCAGGCGGGCATTGAGGCGGCCGAGTTCCAGCTCGATGAGCGCATCGCATGACTCGGGCTCCAGACTGTTGAACATGATCACGCGGTCGATGCGATTGATGAACTCGGGGTCGAAGGTTCGGTGCAGCGCCACGTCCATGATCTCGCCGATGCGGCGGCGCCGGGCCGCAATGGAAACGGGCACAATGCGGCGCCAGCCGCGGCTCAAACCATCTTCGTAGCGCAGGATATCGCGCGCGGCAAGATTGCTCGTCATGAAAACCAGCGCATTGCGGAAATCCACGGTTTTTGCCCCCGATGACAGGGTCAGGCGGCCGTGGTCAAAAACATTGAGCAGGGCCCGGATCACTTCCTTTCCCGCCTTTTCGATCTCGTCGAAAAGCACGATCCCGGGACGGCCAAAGCTGCCCCCGATCAGTTCGATATCCAGCAGCGTCGCACCTTCCCGGCTGCCCACATAGCCGGGAGGAGCGCCGGTGATTGCCGCCGCGTAATGGTCCTGGGCAAGCGTGTTCATATCGATGCGGCAGCAGGCATCTGGACTTCCGTGGATCGACTCGGCGAGCACACGTATCAGCTCGGTCTTGCCCACACCGGTCGGCCCCAGAAATAAAACGACCTGCAGCGGACGGCGCGGATCGCCGAGATCCGCCTTGACCAGGTTGAGCAAGGATTCAATCGCTGCGAGGGCCTGATCCTGGCCTACGATCCGGGCGCGCAGACGCGCCATGACGGCTTCCGGACTGAACTGAAACCGTGATGCCAGACCGCCGGGCGCAGGGTCTGATGGCGCGCCGAGAATTCCCTCGCCCCGGTTAAGCTCGGTCAGCATGTCGTTGATGAAGGGCATCGCTCTTCCCGACTGCCCCACCAAACCCCGGCACGGGTATCCGGTGCCGTCCTGTTACCGCTGCGCAGCGGACTTTTCCTGCTCCTTGCAGGGCAGCCCACCTACCGGACACTCGGCGACGCCGATGGTGGAGCGCGTGAGTTTCTCGACGCCCTGCTGCGCCTTTTCCGCATCCATCACCCAGGTGCGATAAAATTCAAACGGACATTCGGCCACGCCCTTGTCGCCGTCGCCGGAGTTGTAGATGCCGGTATAGCCGCGATGCAGCAGCTTGAAGAGGTGGTTCTGCGCCTGGTCGTTTGCGCGCGCGTCGCGGATTGTGGAGACAGAGAGCTGGGCATACTGAATCCCCATCTCTTCCTCGCCGCACTCGCCCAGGGTACGCCCATCGAAGCCGATGATGGCCGAGTGGCCAAAATAGGAATAGACACCGTCGAAGCCGGCGGCGTTGGCGACAGCCACATAGCAGTTGTTCGCCCAGGCCATCGCCTTGGCCATCATCACCTGCTGATCCTTGGCGGGATACATGTATCCCTGGCAGCGTACGATCAGCTCGGCCCCCTTCATGGCACAGTCACGCCAGATTTCGGGATAATTGCCATCGTCGCAGATGATGAGGCTGATCTTGAGGCCCTTCGGTCCCTCGGTGACGTAGGTGCGGTCGCCCGGATACCAGCCCTCGATCGGACACCAGGGCAAGCATTTGCGGTATTTCTGTACAATGCGCCCCTTGTTGTCGATCAGCACCAGGGTGTTATAAGGCGCCTTGCTCGGATGCTCCTCATGCCGTTCGCCGGTCAGCGAGAACACTCCCCAGGTATTAGCCTTGCGGCAGGCCTCGGCGAAGATCTCGGTCTCCTCGCCCGGCACCGTGGCCGCCGTCACCATCATTTCCGCCGGGTCGTACATGATCCCCATGGTGCTGTACTCGGGGAAGATCACCAGGTCCATGCCCGGCAGACCGGTCTTCATGCCGACGATCATCTCGCCAATGGCGCGCGCGTTGGCGAGCACCTCGGCCTTGGTGTGGAGCCGTGGCATTTTATAGTTCACCACCGCGACGCCGACTGTATCCCTGCTGCTGGAAATATCACCATGCCTCATAGCTTGCCGCTCCTCATGTCTCTGACTTGCATTGAACTGATCAACAGACGCAATCCTGCAGATTAGCCGCGCATCCTGCGTGTCGACCGGCCAGCAAGCCGGCGCGCGCCATGACGGTACATCCATCCATCAAGGCGGGTGAAGCCGCCACGTCCTTGTGGCGAACAGTCCACCTCACGACCAGAGCAGGATGCATGCCAAGGCGGGAATCAACGAAAAGTCAGTGAGTTGCTAAAGTTGTCCCGGTACCGTTGTGCCCGGTGCGCACCACGCCGAAACACGTGTTGCACCTCGAGTGCGCAGCGGGGTGACCCGAGGCCCGTTCCCGGCCGCAGCTGGTGGATTGTCTGCAGCGTCACGGGAAAGGGACCACCGGTCAGCTCATCGGTACTGCCTCCAGGTCTTCATGAACATCCCACCTGAAGCGTGGCGTACAGATGGCGAGGAATACCAGATACTCTGCGCCGTACTGGTGATCCGCCGGGGACACAGCGGAGGGATGATGACTACGTCCACCGGATGCAGGTCCAATGCGCCCTGAACCGGCGATAATCACATACCGCTCTCGGGTCCCGGCCGCCCCGCCCCCGGGGGCGCCCCCCCCGGGACCCCCGGCCGCGCGCGGGAAACCCCGCCCCCCCCCGGGCCCCCCCGAAGCCGGGGGAGGGCGCCCCCCCCCGCCCCCAAGGTACCCCCCCCCCCCCACCCCTGGGACACAACCCCCCCCCGCCCCGCGCCCCCCCCCCCCCGCCGGCGGAGGGCCCCCCCCCGGCGGATGGATGGCGCGCAACATGCATCACGCGGCCACTATATCTGCCGGTACTTATGCGTGATTTCCGGGAAACGAAAGCAATCCGTCGTGTGGTCATTCACCAGGCCGCAGGCCTGCATGTGCGCGTACATGACGGTACTGCCGGTGAACCTGAAGCCGCGGCGCATGAGGTCCCGGCTGAGGGCATTCGACTCCGGCGTCGTTGCGGGAATCTGTTTGAGATTCCGCCGTCGATTCACGATGGTCCTGCCGTGGACGAAACCCCATATGTATTCGTCGAAGCTGCCGTACTCCTCCTGCACGGCAAGGAAGGCGCGCGCGTTGGTGACGGCGGACTCCACCTTCAGACGGTTGCGGATGATGCCGTCGAACTGCAGCAGCCGTTCGACCCTGGCCGGGGAGTAGCGCGCGACAATGTGTGGATCGAATCCGGAAAACGCCTTGCGGTAGCCGGGGCGCCGCTTGAGAATGGTGGCCCAGCTCAACCCGGCCTGCGCGCCCTCGAGGAGGAGGAATTCGAAATGCACGCGGTCGTCGTGCACCGGGACGCCCCATTCTTCGTCATGATATTTCTCATAGGCCGGAAAGGTATCCCGTGCCCACTGGCAGCGATTGAGTTTCATAAGAGCGGTGAAGTCGTGCGGCCCCCGGCGATGACGGAACCCGTGGCGGACCTATGGTAGCATCCGCACCGGTCGCCATGCAGGCGAGGGTTCGCACACGGCGCCCGCCCCACAAACAGGACGGGGCCGGCATGTACATGCCGGCCCCTGTGCAGCATGGGCGCCGGCTTCAGTCGCGCAGGGCGCTGAAGACGTACGTCGTGGCCTGCTGGGAGGCGTGACAGTCATAGCAGGACTTCCCGCCGTCCTGCGTCAGGCGCTTGGTGCGACTGTCACCGGCAAACCCCTCGAAACCCCACCCGCCAGTATCGGCAAACCGTTTGGCATCCCGCTCCATCACCCCGACCAGCTTCCGTGCACCCTCCTGCAGGCTGCCGCCGCCCTCGCTGTAATCCAGCAGATCGAACACCAGCACGGCGCCGTCCTGGTAACGGCCGTCGCGCAGACCCCTGATACCCTTGTCGTTGGCGTAGACATGATGAATGCCCAGAAACGGGTTCTCCAGGGCGTGCCCGGGCAATATCACCATGGATTTGACATGCTGCCATGCCCGGTACCCCTCCGGATAGCCGACACTGCCCGACCCGGTTGCGTACCCCGCCGCCGCAAGCCCCAGAACCAGCGCCCCAACCGTTGCCACCCTACGCAGCTTCATGACCGACCCTCCTATTTGGTTTCGAGTCGATACTTTATGGAGGTGCACCGGTATTTGTCAAGACCGTATCGTGCCGATACCATAGTCATATGGATCGATCGGTACTGCTCGAGTACATCGAACGCATAGGAGGCCTGTTGCGCGCCGAACAGCGCGCCGACGCCGGTGCCTTTGGCCTGCAGCCGGTGCACATCGACGCGCTGCGCTACCTGGAACGCTGCAACCGCTACAGCAACACCCCGGCGGCGCTCGCGGCGTACCTCGGCTCGACCAAAGGTACCGTGTCACAGACCCTGAAACTGCTCGAGCAAGCCGGCTATCTCAGCAAGACCGGAGACCCTTCCGACGGCCGCGTGGTGCACCTCGCGCTTAGCGCCAAGGGTCGGAAAATTCTACAAAAACTCGCAATTCCTGCACGCTGGAGCCACACCCTCGAGCGCGTGGAGGAGGGGCGATGCGAGGAGGCGACACGCACCCTCAGGACCCTGTTGCAGCACGCCCAGCTATCCAACGGATACCGCACCTTTGGAGCGTGCCACAGCTGCCGCCATCTCATCGGCGCGGAAGGAAGCGGATACCGCTGCGGACTGACCGGCGAAGCGCTCTCGCCAGCGGATACCGCGCGCATCTGCTACGAGCATGAACCCGCCCCCGCGGCCTGATTCCGGCAGAGTGTTAAACCTGTATTCAGCCTGTATTTAGCTGGAGTTATCAGTCGCTTGTGCCGATAGTCTGGGCATGCCCTACCGCCGCCCAGCACCCGTACGCTGCCTCAGCCCCGGTCGAATCGCGCTGATCTACGCCGCGTTCGCCGCGCTCTGGATCGCCGTTTCCGACAGTCTCCTCGGCATGCTCATCCGGGACCCGGCGCTGTCCCTGCAGATCAGCGCCGGAAAAGGATTCCTTTTCGTTGCAGTCACGGCCGCGCTGCTGCTCCTACTGCTCCGATGCCAGGGGCAGACCGCGGCGGAAATCGCACCTGGCGCCGATAATGCGCAGGACCATGCCCGTCCGTCACGCATGCGCATGCCGCTGGTGTTCGGCGCTCTTGCGATGGTGGTGCCGCTGATCGGACTGGGCATCATCCACCTGCACGGACCGCATATGCAGCAGGCCGCATTCGCGGACCTGCGCGCGATCGCCGGCCTCAAGGCCGGTCAGATGGAGTTCTGGCTGAACGAGCGGCGCGGCGACGCTGAAATGATGGCAAGCAGCCCGGGTTTCATCGACAACGTCGATGCGATGTTGCGCGGGGACCAGGACGCGCGCCAGCACGTGCTCACGCGGATCGAGCGGCTCAGACACATCTTCGGCTATGAGACCGACATCTACGACGACACCGGTCGCAAGGTCTATTCCTCATTCATCCATAACGACCCATCCGGCACCATGCTGGACGCGCACCTGGCAGACGCGCTGCGCAGCGGACAGGTGCAGAACCGCGACATATATCGCGACGCCAGGGGCCATGTTCATCTCGAGTTCATCGTCCCGCTGCTCCTGGACACAGGCGCTGCCGGGCGTGTGGCCATCGGAAACCTCGTGCTGCATGCGCCCGTGGAGCGGTTTCTCTATCCGCTTGTCGATACCTGGCCTACGCCAAGCGCCAGCGCCGAAACCCTGCTGGTCCGCCGGGATGGGGACAAGCTCAGGTTGCTCAGTGAATTTCACCACAACCATGCCATCCAGTCAGACCAGGCCCCGCTTGAGATCGAACTTGCCGGCGTGGACGTCCCGGAACAAACGGCGGAGACGAGGGACTATCGCGGCACAACCGTACTGGCGGCCATCCGGCCGGTCATCGGCACCCCGTGGCATATCCTCGCCAAGATCGACCGCGATGAAGTGATGGCCCCGCTGCGGGACCTGGTGTTCTGGGTCTCCATCGTGGCGTTCTTCGCCATCGCCTGTCTCGCAGCGGCGGTATTCATGCTCTGGCGCCAGCAGGCGCATGCCCACGCCATGGAACTGCGGGCACAGGCGGCGGAGAAGGACAGGGTGTTGCGGCACTTCTATGATCTTTCGCTGATCGGCATGGCGATCACGTCGCCTCTCACCAAGCAGACGCTCCATGTCAACGACGAACTGTGCAGGATCACCGGGTACACGCGCGACGAGATGTTGCGGCTCCCGTGGCCGGAACTTATCCATCCGGAGCGGCGCAGCGTGGACCTCGCCGAGTACGCGCTGCTGCTGAGCGGCGAGATCGCCATATATGCGCGCGACTCCAGGCTCATACGCAAGGATGGCTCGGTCATCGACATCACCGTCAATTCCCAATGCGTTCGCAGGCCCGATGGACAGCCGGAACTCACCATCGCAACGATCCAGGATGTAACCGCACGCAAAAACATGGAACACGCGCTGCGTGAGAGCGAATCCAATCTGAATCACGCGCAGAGAATCGCCCGAATGGGCAGCTGGGCGCTGGATGTCCGTCGCAACGAGCTGATCTGGTCTGCCGAGACACACCGCATCTTCGACATCCCGGTCGGCACGCCCCTGACCTACGAGCTTTTCCTCAATCGCGTGCACCCCGAAGACCGCGACCAGGTGGATCGCGCATGGAAATCAGCATTGCAAGGCGAACCCTATGACATTGAGCACCGGATCATCGCCGCCGACGGGATCAAATGGATCCGGGAGCGCGCCGAGCTGAACTTCGCGGCCGATGGACAGCTGATCGGCGGACTCGGCACTTCGCAGGATATTACCGAGCGCAAGGAAATCGAGCTCAGGCTGCTGAAGAGCGAAGAGATCCGACGGCAATCCCAGCGTATCGCGGCGCTCGGACATTATGTCTTCGACATCGCAGCCGGAACCTGGACCAGCTCCGACACACTGGACGAGATCTTCGGCATCGACGCCTCCTATCCGAAGGAGGTAGAGAACTGGCTGATGCTCATTCATCCGGAAGAGCGCGACGAGATGCAGGATTACCTGCTGGATCATGTGCTGCGTGACAGAAAACCGTTCGACCGCGAGTATCGCATCGTGCGTCACAATGACGGCGCCGTGCGCTGGCTGCACGGTCTGGGGCGTCTGGAGCACGGCGCCGATGGGGCTCCGGTCATGATGCTCGGCACCATCCAGGATGTCACCGAACGCAGGAGGAGCGAGGAACGCATCCGGCTCGCCGCCGCGGTATTCGACAACAGCCGCGAGGGCGTCATGGTCACCGACGCGCAGCAGCGCATCGTGCTGGTGAACCGGGCCTTCTGCGAGCTCAAGGGTTACGACGAGCAGGAACTGCTGGGACAGGCGCCGGACATGCTCCAGTCCGGCCGCCACAGCGACGAATTCTACGCCGCCATGTGGGAGAGCCTCAAAACCACCGGCCACTGGCAGGGTGAGGCCTGGAACCGGCACCGCAGCGGCGAGGTATCTCCAGTCCTGGTGAACATCAGCAGTATCCATGACAACGAGGGCAAGATCACGCACCATGTCGGAGTATTTACCGACATCTCGATACAAAAATCGACGGAGGCCAGGCTCGAGTTCATGGCCCATCACGATTCGCTGACCCAGCTGCCGAATCGGCTGCTGATGCATTCGCGCCTCGAACACAGCGTCGAGGTCGCCCGGCGCGAGAATCGCCGCCTGGCGCTGCTGATGCTGGATCTGGACCAGTTCAAGGACGTCAACGACAGCTTCGGCCACCTCGCCGGGGACGAACTGCTGCAGCACGTCAGCAAGCGGCTGACCGGACGCATGCGCGGGGTGGATACCGTCGCCCGCCTCGGCGGCGACGAGTTCGCCGTTCTGCTCGACAACCCCGCACACCAGGAAGATGCCCTGCGCATCGCCAACGACATCATCGCCCTGCTCAGCGATCCCTGGCATCTCTCCAACGGTGTCGAGGTGCGCATCGGCGTGAGCATCGGCATCAGCCTGTACCCGGAACACGGCCGCAACGCCGACGCCCTTTTACAGCAGGCGGATGCGTCGCTGTATCGTGCCAAGTCGGAAGGACGCGGATGCGCCAGGTTCTTCACGGACGACATGACCGAATCGGCGCGCAACCGGTTGCAGACCGAATCCAAGCTGCGCCGCGCCTTGAAGCAGAACGAGCTTCGGGTTTATTACCAGCCCCAGGTCGACATGGCGAGCGGGATGATTACCGGAGCCGAGGCGCTGTTGCGCTGGCATGACCCGGAACGCGGCATGATCCCGCCGTGCGACTTCATTCCGGTCGCGGAGGAAACCGGACTGATCTCCGAGATCGGGGCCTGGGTGCTGAAGGAAACCTGCCGCCAGGGGCGCACGTGGATTGACGCGGGCCTGCCGCCCCTCACCCTCTCGGTCAATCTTTCTCCGCACCAGTTCCGCTTCAATGACATCTGGTCCACGGTGGGACAGATACTTTCCGAAACCGGCTTTCCGGCGCAGCGGCTCGAGCTGGAATTGACGGAAAGCGC
Organism: Gammaproteobacteria bacterium; assembly: GCA_016712635.1. NCBI lineage: Bacteria > Pseudomonadati > Pseudomonadota > Gammaproteobacteria > Gammaproteobacteria bacterium. The sequence continues at coordinate 620,515 of JADJQS010000001.1, forward strand.
CCTGATGGCGCGCGAGGGTGAGGTGACCGAGAGACTCGAGCGGCTGCGCGAGCAGGGAGTGCGCCTGGCCATAGACGACTTCGGCACCGGTTACTCCTCCCTTGCCTACCTCAAACTCTTCCCCATCGACGTGCTCAAGGTCGACAAGCGTTTCATCGACGACATACCGCACAATGAAGATGACAAGGCGATCACCGCCGCCATCGTAGCCATGGCCCATACCCTCGGCTTCGAGGTCACGGCCGAGGGGGTGGAAACTCCGGAACAGCTTGCCTTCCTGCGCACTCAGGGATGTGACCGTTACCAGGGCTACCTCGTCAGCCCCGCCGTGCCGGCCGAGGACTTCGCGGCGCTGGTGAGCGGCAAGCCGCAGCGGAACAGCCGCGCCGGCTGACACATCGCTCACATCCTCAGCGGGATTCGTCCCGCGACGCAGCCTCGACAGGCGCCTCGCGCAGCATGGAAGGATTCTGCTCCGTGAAGCGGCGCACCAGCGGGGCCGCGAGGGCGGCATCGCCGTGCCGGGTGTAGCGGTAGCCGAGCAGGGCGGCGAGGAAGGCGCTCGCGGCGTTCACCATCAGGTCGGTCATGGTGTCGACCAGGCCGGACTTCTGCATGTTGAAGCCGAACGCCCAGTCCATCAGGAACTCGAAGATCTCCCACAGCGTGCCCACTGTCACCGCGAATCCGAACGACATCAACCCGACATAGAGCGGCGCCATCCGGATGCGGTACGTGCTGTAGAAGATATACACCAGCAGGAAGCCGATCAGTCCCATGACCAGCGCGGAGACGCTGTGCAGCAGGATGTCCCACCACCAGAAACGCTGATAGAAACCGCGCACCTCGCCCAGGCCGAAGCTGGCGTACAGGAATACGGACGTCGCGAGGGTAAACTCGACCGGCAGGTGCACCGACAGCTGGTGCTCGATCAGGGCGGGCAGAAACGTCAGGGCGAGCACGACAACGGCCGTGAAGGCCACCAGCCACTGGCGCTCCCAGAGTGCGCCGAGAACTAACAGGAAGATGGCGAACTGCAATGCGCGCGACAGGCCGATCTGAACCGGCGTGGACCAGTCCCGTGTGCGCACCGCGCGCTTGATCAGGGCCTTCATGCGGGTCGGTCGGGGCATGACAGAGTCCGGCAGGGTCGTGGTGCGGGTGGCGCTCAATATACGCCAATTCCGCCGACAGCACACGGCGCCGGCGCGCCGTCCGGCGCAGGTACCGGGCGGATCCCGGGCAAGCGGCCGTCAGAGGATTTCCACCAGCGCCATCCTGCCGCAGACCAGCAGCTCCTTGTCGGCCTTGCTCAACTTCTTGACACGCCGCTCCGCCCGCAGAGCCTCGGATCGGCTGCCGACGGCACAGGTGTAGACGAGGTTGAGCGGCCCCTTGCCGCGCAGGTATTTCGCGCATGCCGGGCCTTCCTTCATGTGTTCGCGCAGTCTCCGCGCCAGGTCATTCGACACGCCGGTATAGAGTGAATTGTCCCGGCATCGGAGGATATAGAGCTGCCACATGGACGTGCATCCCGTCATTCGCGTCAGCTCGCCATAGAGTAGACGAGTCCCGCCGCCGCACAGGCGGCGATCACGGCTACGACTCCGACCTTGTAACGCCACAGCGCGATGAACGCGGCGACGCCCAGTGCCGCGGAAAACCACTCAAAACCGCCGTCGAAACCCTGCGGCCACAACACATGCCGGGCAAAGAAGAGTGCGAGGTTGATGATCACCCCGACCACCGCGGCTGTAATGCCCGCAAGCGGCGCGGTGAACCGGATCTCGTGGCGGCTGGCCTCGACCGCCGGTCCGCCGATCAGGATGAACAAAAAGGACGGCAGGAAGGTAAACAGCGTCGCGACGCAGGCGCCGGCGACTCCGGCCCATACGAGAAGCTCCGGACCGAAGATCTCCCTGCTCCAGGCGCCCACGAAACCGACGAAGGCCACCACCATGATGAGCGGGCCCGGCGTCGTCTCGCCGAGCGCGAGACCGTCGATCATCTGGGTCGCGCTCAACCACCCGTAGTGTTCGACGCCGCCCTGGTAGACATACGGCAGCACGGCATACGCACCGCCGAAGGTGACGAGCGCCGCCTTGGTGAAGAACCAGCCCATCTGGGTCAGCGTCCCGTCCCAGCCGTGATAGACGGTGAGAACGGCCATCATCCCCGCCCAGAGGAACGCCCCCGCGGCGACAAGACCGAGCAGCCTGCTCCACCTGAAGCGGGCATGATCCGGGACCGGCGTGTCGTCATCGATCAGGGCGGAACCCAGGGATCCCGCCCCTTCCGCGCCCTGAGTTGCGGTCATGAAACCACGCGGCGCGACGCGCGACCCGATGAGGCCCGCAATCCCGGCGGCGATGACGATCCAGGGAAACGGGACATCGAAGGCGAAGATGGCGAGGAAGGCCGCCAGCGCGATCGCCCACAGCCCCGGGCTCCGCAGCGTGCGGGACCCGATGCGCCAGGCCGAGAACGCGACGATGGCCGTCACCGCCGGCTTGACGCCATAAAGCAGGCCAGCGACCGCCGGCACGTCGCCGAAGGCAAGATAGATCCAGCTCAATCCGATCAGGATGAACAGGGAAGGCAGCACGAAGAGCAGGCCGGCAATGATGCCGCCGCGCACGCCGTGCATGAGCCAGCCGATATAGGTCGCGAGCTGCTGCGCCTCCGGCCCGGGCAGCACCATGGCATAGTTCAAGGCATGAAGGAAACGGCGCTCCGAGATCCAGCGGCGCTTCTCCACCAGTTCCTGATGCATCAGGCTGATCTGGCCGGCCGGGCCGCCGAAACTGATGAATCCCAGCCGGAACCAGTACGCGAAGGCCTGCCGGAGGGGCACAGGTGCGGTTTTCGCCCCGGACTCGTCGATGACTGGCGAGGACATGCCTGGACTGATCCTGGCGTGATGCGACTAACCCAGCGCGATGCTTCAGCCCGTCATGGCGAGGCCCGGCGCGGACAGGGCCCTTTACAAGCGTCGCCCCGCCCGGTCCGGCCCGTCAACGACGCGGGCTGCGCTGTGTTTCGGCGCTGCGGTACTGGGGATCGGTCCAGCAGCGCGGCAGCGCTTCCCCCGAGGGGAAGGTCAGGTCGCGCTTGGCGAAGGTCTCCGGATCCTGCGTCTCCTCGCCATGATGGTAACGGCCGACCACCGCCTCGCCACAGGGATCGATCAGGTCGTTGATGCCAAGCACCTCCACCAGATCGCCCGTCACCTTCTCTTTCAGGAACACGCCCTTCTCCTTTTATCAAGATGTTGAGCTGACGCGCGGCCGCCCGTATTGAAAAAGTCTATGCCATCACCGCGGCATTTACCATAGCGCGGGCAGCATCGGGATGTTCCATGATTATCCGGCGGCATTACAGGCCTTATCGCGTATAATGTCTCCATCGTGCGGGCAGACGCCCGATCACTGACCGATTGAAACCTGGGACCGCATCCATGGGTATTCCGGCCAAGGAAGCCTCCATCAACGTCTTCGGCGAGCCGCTGGAGAGTTGCAGCGAAAATCCGATGACCGGTTTTTTCCGCGACGGATGCTGCAACACCAGCGTCCAGGATACCGGCTCGCATACAGTATGCATCCTCACCACGAAGGAATTTCTCGAATACTCCCGTTTCCGCGGCAACGACCTCAGCACGCCCATGCCGCAGCACGGCTTTCCCGGCCTGCAGCCCGGCGACCAGTGGTGTCTGTGCGCGGCGCGCTGGCTCGAGGCCTATCACCAGGGGATGGCGCCGAAGGTGTATCTCAAGCGCACGCACCGGCGTGCGCTGGACATCGTCCCGCTGGAGCTGCTGCGCAAGCACGCCGTCGATCTGAATTAAACGGACGTCGAACCGGAACGAGCATCGCGGAATCGAGATGAGCGATTGCCTCGCGCCGCCGTTCATTTCGAATCCGCGCGCTGGACACGAGGACAGGAAACCGTAAGCAGATGTGCGGAATCGCCGGTTACCTGACGCGCAAAGGCGCCGCCGAATACGCGGTGCTCAATCTCATGCTCGACCGGATCGCCCATCGCGGACCGGACGATCGCGGCGTCTGGACGGATGGACACGTGGGCCTGGGACACGTTCGCCTCAGCCTGCTCGATCTCACCGATCGAGGGCATCAGCCCGCCATGACACCCGATGGAACCGGCGTACTCGTCTACAACGGCGAGGTGTATAACTTCAGTGAATTGCGCCGACTCCTTGAACAGACTGGAGTCCGGTTCAACAGCCGAAGCGATACCGAAGTCGTGCTGCATGCCTTGCATACCTGGGGTCCCGAACGCGCCGTCACGCTCTTCAACGGCATGTTCGCCTTTGCATATTTCAACCGGCGCGACGGCACGCTCTGGCTCGGCCGGGACCGACTGGGCATCAAGCCGCTCTATCTCGCGCGCACCGCATCGTCCCTGGTATTCGGTTCCGAGATCAAGGCATTGCTGGCACATCCCGAGATGGCGTGCCGGCCGGACATGCATGCCTTGGTAACGCAGCTGGTTTATGAACGGCTCGATGGTGGCTGGACCCTTTTCGAGGGCATTGAGTCCATACAGCCGGGCACGCTCGTCAGGATGCGGGGAGAAACATCGCACACGATCACATACTTTGACATCCTGCGTGACATCGACCCGCAGCGGATACTCGCTGGCGCAGGCATGAGCTTCATGAGCGCTGCCCAGCGCTTCGAGGAGCTTTTCCACTCCAGTGTCGAGCGGCACCTGATCTGTGACGCCCCGATCGCGGTCTTGTGCAGTGGAGGGCTGGACTCGAGCCTGATCACCGCCGCGGCGAAGGAACACAGGCCCGGTGTCGTGGCCTACGTCGCGGACATCGCCGGCATGGGGGGTGAAGAGGCGGCGCGCGCCGGACGCGTCTGCGACCATCTCGGCGTCGAGCTGCGCCAGGTGCCGGTGGAAATCGCGGATTTCTACCGGCTGTGGCCACAGGCGATATGTGCCAATGATCAGCCGAACTATTTCGCCCAGAACGTCGCGGCCCTGGCGGTGGCGGATGCCATGCGCCGGGACGGTTTCAAGGCGGTGCTTGCCGGCGACGGGGCGGACGAGCTCTTCGGCGGCTATGCGTGGCAGGCCGACGCCTACAGGATGTGGCGCAGGAGGCGACTGCATGCCGCCTGGATCCGGGACAACGCACTGTTTCGCCTGCTGGGCCGGCTCAATCCGTTACTGGCGCCCCTGAACCTCGCGGCGCTGGCCGAGCGGCCGTTCGCCCACGTCCACCATCCTGGCGAAAGCGGACTCGCCGGACCGAAGATCTGCGCCGTGGATGGGGCAAAGCGCCATCTGCGCGAGGCCGCGCTGTTTCGCCGCCTCGAATCCCTGCCGCTGCACGAAGAACGGGCCTTCCTTGCAAGATCCTGCGAGGACGTCTACGTTCATCTGGCGGAAATGCTGCGCACGAATGACCGCATGACCATGTGGCGGTCGATCGAAGCACGCGTCCCGTTTCTTGACAACGAACTGATCGACTTTGGCCTGCACCTCCCCTGCCGCATGAAATACCACCGCGGGGTGACCAAGCGCCTGGTTCACGCGCTCGCCCTCAAGCGACTCCCGCAGGACATCGTTCGCCGGCCGAAGATCGGATTTCACGCGCCCAGCTCACTCTGGTCAGGCCTCGCGGATTTCCTGCTCGGCGGCAGGCTCGCCGAGCTGCTCAAGTGGCGCAGTTCCGACCAGCAGGCGATCCTGCACATGTTCCGGAAACACCCGCGCATGCTTTATCGTCTGTTGAGCACGGAATTATGGGTACGCATCTATCTGCACGGGGAATCTCCCGCATCCCTGGGCGAATCGATGCTCCAGCTGCGCCTTAAGGCCGGATCGTGAAACGGGAGCGACCGGACCCGGGAGACGCCGCGAATGCGCTGCCGGGCGGTCTGCGGCCGCGAAGATGGCGCAGCACGGAACGCCGCGCGGCCGCTAGGAGAACAGCCTGCGCAACAGGCCCTTTTTGCTGTGGTTGGGATAAAGTCGGGTCTTGTCCCAGCGGCCGAAGGCATGATGCCTGTCCAGACCGCGTGCCAGCTCGTCCGTGATGATTCCCGGCCTGCCCCGCTGCAGGCTGCTGCAACCCCATGAACTGTTGCCTTCGATGATCATCGGGCCCTGCGCCGTATAGGCAATATCCCAGGCGATGGTGCCCATGAAATGGAGTTTCCGTGACGCCTTCAATGCCAGCTCGACGACGTCGTCGAATCCTTCGAACTCCGCGTCCAGCAGGCCGATACCCGTTTTTCTGTCATGGGTGATCAGCTCACGCAAGCCGAAGTCGTATGCGCAGTAGGGCCTGCCGCGCGCATCGAGATTGATCTGCACGCCCCCCTGGGCGTTATTGTCGACCACGGCCCCGGCGGCGCCGATCTTTACCGAGGTCGCCGCGCAATGCCACCGGCCGTCCCGGGTTTTTATGGTCACGACGCGAAACGTGTTGAGACAGCCGGGATTCAACCGCTCCAGCAGGCCTGTGTTTCCGACCCGCTCCTCGATCAGGTATCCCCGCTGCATACGCCCGCTCAACTCGGCCCATAAGACTTCCCGTGTGCAGGGCCTGTTCGCCGAATACAGCCGGCCATCCCGCTTTCCCACCAGCCAGATACTGTTTCCACCGGCGCTGCTGATGGATTTCACCATGACATCGCGTTCAAGGGTGTCGAGAAATTCGTAGAATCGCTGTTCTCCCTCGATCCCAAGCCCGGGCCCGAGCGTGGCGATCAAACGCGGGGTAGGCAGTCCGAAGCCGATGAACAGATGTTTCTGTATATATTTGTCGTTCAGCGCTATCGTGAATTTGAACTGATTGTTTTCGAACGGCCAGTAGCGAGACCCTCCCAAGGCCACGTAGCGGCCCTTTTCCTCCCAGCTTTTCCGGGTTTTGTAGAATTCGAAGAAGTAATAGTCCTTGACGCTGAAATTTATAATGAGCTTGTGCAGGACGATGTCCACAAGCTGCAGCGGAACGCTGCGATAGGGTGCTGCCTCCCTCATGTGGGAGAGCAATGTGTTAAACATCTTCATGATGGATATGACCTGAATGCGCACGCCCGGGACAGGCGCTTGACGCAACCTTATCGTGGCTGCTGACTCATGATAGTTTACATGAGTAGCTTGCGATATCCTGCTCCGGAGGAGAGCCCGACCGTATTCCATTGACCATATGACAGCCATCAGCCCCCGCGTCCGCTTGATCGACCTCTGCGGCCCCGGCCACCTGTTCAATTCCCGGGTGCCGGACAATGCAGCAGCGTGGGTCTTCGAATCTGCCGCCGTCGCCGACGCCTCCACCGGAAACCAGCTGACTGTACTGGGGAATATGCCGGTGCTTTGCAGTGCCGGCGTCGCCACGGAAAACGGCCTGGGCCTGCTGCGCGAGCTCGGATTCGAGCTGGAAGCCGAACTCGTGACCTTTACCGATGCCGCCGACCGTATGGACAAACTGAGGGAGCTGGCGCAACGCGACCTCATCTTCATTGATCAGCATGCCCAGCCCGAGGCCTCGCTGCAGCCCGGGGAGAGCTGGGTCGATCCCGCACTGCTGTCATCGCTGAACAACAAACGCAATCTGTCCCGGTGGGTGCCGGCCGAACTCGTGCCGCAGCGTGAAAACTGCGCCCTGGCCGCGCTGGACCATCTGAAAACAGCACCCGGGCGATTCCCCCTGCTGCTGAAGGCGGTGACGGATTCGAGCTGCGGCAGCGGCAAGGGGGTCCTGCTGCTTCGCGCCGCATCCGAAGTCGACGCGGCACGGGAATTCTTCGCCGCGTGCGACAGCGTCATCATTGAAGAGTACCTCGACATGACGCGCAACCTGTGCGTCAACTTCGCAGTATTCGACGACGGCAGGATCGAGTACCTCGGCGCGGCGCAGCAGATCATCAGCGACGGGCTGCGCTATCTGGGCAACTGGCTGGAGCCTGCCGGCGCTGAACCCGCCGCGCTGATAGAGGCCGGAATCGACATCATGCGTAACGCCTGTCGGCACGGTTATCGCGGCTTCGCGGGATTCGATGCCGCTGTCGGAACAGATGGCCGGTTTCACATCTATGATCTCAATTTCCGCTTCAACGGCTCCACCGCGCCGCTGTTGCTGTATGACTCGCTGGCGGCGCGCCTGGGACTGCCCGTCGCGAAGTATGGCGCCTGGAAATACAAGGGTGGCTTCGAGGATATGATGCCGCGTCTGCGCATCGCGATCGAACGATATCAACTCATGCCGTTCGGCATGTTCGACCCTTCACGCTGCGGGGTCGCGTACGAGCCTGTGCCACGCATATCAGCCATGCTGTTCGGATCCTCGCGGGAAGAGGTCGACGAGAAGGAAAAGGGGTTGGCCGCGCTGGGTTTTTATTGAGACCTGGTCCGGACTCGCGCCAGGCATCAGTTACCCAGGCGAAGCGACCGCTTAGCTCCGCCCAAAACACATCCCGGACATCCGGCCACGGATTTCGCCTGCCCACGCAGTGATGCGCGCGGAAACGTGCCATGTGTTTTCCCCGGAGACACTACCCCCCGCTCAGGGCGCACAGGATGTGGACACGGTCATCCGGCCGGAGCGCCCGGGCCAGATCCTCCGCCTCCGTCTCGTTGATGAAGATCCTGATATGCCGGCGGATCCGGTCCTGTTCGTCGATGATCCTGAAGCGCATGCCCGGATACGACTCATCGAGCTGACGCAGCAGTTCATCGAGCGTGGCGCCCTGCGCATCGACGACCTCGGACTGCGCTGTATACGTGCGCAGGGGCGAAGGGATGTAGACCCGCACGTGAAGACCCGGCGCCGCCGTCACCAGGCGGCGGTTTCCAGTGCGTAGATCTCCGGCAGATGCCGCGCCAGGCAGGTCCAGGAGCCGCCCTCGTTCGCACTGCCCCACACCTCGCCGGCCGTCGTGCCCAGGTACAGGCCCACCTTGGGCCGGTCATCGCAGGTCATCGCCTGGCGGAAGACGGTGAACCAGGCGTCCCTCTGCGGAAATCCCTTGTCGAGGCGCCGCCAGCGCCTGCCGCCGTCGCGCGTGCCGTAGACCGCGGGCCTGCCGTCGGGCGACGTGCGCGGCCAGACCGCGGTCCCGTCCATCGGGAACACCCACGCGGTGTCCGGATCGCGCGGGTGCAGCACGATGGGAAAACCGATATCGCCGACCTTCTTCGGCATGTTGTCACCGATGCGGACCCAGCGCCCCTCCGGCCGCTCCATGCGGTAGATGCCGCAGTGGTTCTGCTGGTACAGCCGGTCCGGCAGCAGGGGATGCAGGCGGATGCAATGCGGATCATGGCCGTATTCCGGATCCTTGACCGGAAGGAAATCGGCGGCGCAGCCGCGGTTCAGCGGCGTCCACGAGCGTCCCATGTCGACGGACTCGAAAACGCCTCCGCTCGAACAGCCCAGGTACAGGTGCGCGGGGTCGCGCGGATCAATGTTGATCGAGTGCAGCTTCGGCCCGTCCGGCGTGCCGTCCTTCTCGCCACCCGTCCACGCCTCGAGCATCGGGTTCCCGTTGAAGCCGGCCACTCCCTCCCAGCTTGCCCCGCCATCCGCGGAACGAAACAGTCCCTGCGGCGAGGAACCGGCGTACCAGACGCCGGGTTCCGAGGCATGCCCAGGCGTCAGCCAGAAGACGTGGTTGACCGTGCGACCCTTGCCGCCGGCCGGCGCCCTGGAAAAGGCGGGCGGCCGCGCGGACTCCTGCCAGGTCCTGCCGCGGTCGGTCGAGCGAAACACCGTCGGTCCGAGATGGCCGGTCTTGCAGGCCATCAGCAGCAGCTTCGGATCGCGCGGATCCTGCACCAGGTGATTGACGATGTGGCCGAGAAAGATTGGCCTGGATAGACTCCACTGCCTGCGCTTCGCATCGGAGCGCAGGATGAATGCCCCTTTGCGCGTCGCTATCAGCAGGGCCTGTCGTCGGGTCGCCCCCATGCTCACCTCCCCGGTCATTGCCTGGTTGTGAATCGTCCTGCCGTCGCCCGCATCGGGCAATGGCTGAAGTCGGAACGATAACGCCAAACCCCACGGAACGGAATAGCGCAGCGAAAAGCGCCGAATTAACAGCGCCGTTTTCGTCCATGCGCGGGAAAGACGCGCCCTACGTAGATGTACCGCCCTCCCGGCGACCGGGAAAGGAAACCTCGAGCACCACGCAGCCGGTATCCGTGCGGAATGGACCGTGCCGCTCGCCGGGCGGCCGGCTGGCGTAGTGGCCCGCCTCCAGCCACAGCCCGAAGGCCGCGTCGTACAGGCGGCCGCTGACGATGAAGATCTCCTCGGGATAGTCATGGGATTTGCCGCCGAACGCCGTCGTATCCGCGCCGGGATGGAAGCGCGTCAGGCGCGTGTACTCGCCGGTGTCCGGATCCAGGCTCAGCGTGAGTTCATCCGCCATCCCCTCCAGCCCGCGCACCGGCAGCCAGTGGCCGGTCGCCCCGGGCCGCAGCGGATTCCAGTAGGTGACGGTGGATTTGGTCATGGCTGGGCGTCGGGGGACGGCGGTCGGCGCGACTGCGCTTGCCGCCCGGCCGCGCGCTCGCGGCAGCGCGCGAGGATCGCCCGCTTCTCGTCTTCGCCCGCCGCGCCCCATCCCGTGATCTCCGCGAGGGTGCGGAAGCATCCCAGGCAGATGTCGTTCGCATCGAGGCAGCAGTTGCGCACGCAGGGAGAGGGGATATCGCGATCGGGAGGACTCGAGCTGTTCATTGTCGGCGCATGCAGGCCGGAGAACCGGCTTCCTAGATCGCCTCCAGGTTCGCGTACTGCACCACCAGCCACTTGCTGCCGGCCTTCTTGAAGTTGACCTGCACGCGCGCGTGGCTGCCGCGTCCCTCGTAGCTCAGCACCACGCCCTCGCCGAACTTGGCATGGGTGACGCGCTGGCCCAGCTTGAGTCCGGCCGGCCCTTCCTCGGCCACGGGCCTGTTGTACACCGCCATCGGCGGCGCGACCATCGGGCGCGACACGCTGGTGCGCACGCGCACCTCCTCGGTCAGTTCCCTGGGGATCTCGGCGATGAAGCGCGACGGCGACTGGTACATGTCGGAGCCGTGCAGGCGGCGTGTCTCGGCGTGCGTGATGTACAGATGTTTCTTCGCGCGCGTGATGCCGACGTAACACAGCCGGCGCTCCTCCTCGAGGCGGCCCGGCTCTTCCACCGAGCGGTTGTGCGGAAACATGCCCTCCTCCATGCCGGCGAGGAACACCAGCGGGAACTCCAGCCCCTTGGCCGAGTGCAGCGTCATCAGTTGCACGCAGTCCGTGTTCTCCTCGGCCTGGCCTTCGCCGGCCTCGAGCGCGGCATGCGCCAGGAAGGCGGACAGCGGGGGCATGTCCATCTCCTCGGGCGAATACTCGAACTGGCGCGCGGCGCTGACGAGTTCCTCCAGGTTTTCGATGCGCGCCTGGCCCTTCTCGCCCTTCTCCTTCTGATAGTGCGCGATCAGGCCGCTCTTCTGGATGGCATGATCGGTCTGCTCGAACAGCGGCAGGTCGGCAACCTCCACGGCCAGCTTGTCGATCAGGTCGAGGAACACTCGCAGCGCGCCGCCGCTGCGCGCGCCGAGTTCGCTCCCGCCGCAGACGACGCGCGCGGCGTCCCACAGCGAGCTGCCGTCCTGGCGCGCCTGCAGGCGCACCTGCTCGAGCGTGCGCTCGCCGATGCCGCGCGTCGGCGTGTTGACCACGCGCTCGAAGGAGGGGTCGTCGTTGCGGTTCGCGACCAGGCGCAGGTAGGCCAGCGCGTCCTTGATCTCGGCGCGCTCGAAGAAGCGGAAGCCGCCGTACACCTTGTAAGGAATGCCGAAGCGGATGAGCGCCTCTTCGATCACGCGTGACTGCGCGTTGGAGCGGTACAGCACGGCGGCCTCGCTGCGGCGGCCGCCCTCCTCGACCCAGCGTTTGAGCCGTTCGGCGATGAAGCGTGCCTCGTCGAGATCGCTGAAGGCGCCGTAGATATAGATCGGCTCGCCCTTGCCGCCCTCGGTCCACAGCTTCTTGCCGAGGCGGCCGGTGTTGTTGTCGATGAGGGCGTTGGCGGCTCCGAGGATGGTGGCGGTGGAGCGGTAGTTCTGCTCCAGCCGGATCATCTGCGCGCCGGGATAGTCCTTGCCGAAGCGCTGGATGTTCTCGATGCGCGCGCCGCGCCAGCCGTAGATCGACTGGTCGTCGTCGCCGACCACGAACAGGTGATTGCCGCCCTTCGTCAGCAGGCGCAGCCAGGCATACTGGATGGCGTTGGTGTCCTGGAACTCGTCCACCAGCACGTGGCCGAAGCGGCCCTGGTAATGGGCGAGGATCTCGGGGCGGTCGCGCCACAGCTCGTGCGCGCGCAGCAACAGCTCGGCGAAGTCGACCACGCCGGCGCGCTGGCACGCCTCCTCGTAGGTCTGGTAGATGCGCAGCATCTGGCCCACGTAGGGATCGCCGCGGTCGTCGATGTGCTTCGCGCGCCGGCCCTCGTCCTTCTGTCCGTTGATGAACCACTGCACCTGCTTCGGCGCCCACTGCGCCTCGTCGAGGTTCATGGCCTTCAGCACGCGCCGGATCAGGCGGTACTGGTCCTCGGAATCAAGGATCTGGAAGGTCTGCGGCAGGTCGACGTCGCGGTAGTGCGCGCGCAGCAGCCGGTGCGCCAGCCCGTGGAAGGTGCCCACCCACATGCCGCCCGCCGGCATGCCGAGCATGCCCTCGATGCGCCCGCGCATCTCCGCCGCCGCCTTGTTGGTGAAGGTCACCGCCAGGATGCCGAACGGCGACACGTTCTCGGCGCGGATCAGCCAGGCGATGCGATGCACCAGCACGCGCGTCTTGCCGCTGCCCGCGCCGGCGAGGACCAGCGCATGCCCGGGCGGCATCGCCACCGCCTCGCGCTGGGCGTCGTTCAGGGAATCGAGGATGCGGGTCACGTCCATGGGCGATCGCTTACGTATTCAATTTAAAATCAAGGCGGCAGACGCCGGAAGCGGGTTATGGGGACGGATTTCAAATCGATCCCCGGCCACATATACCGATGTGGTGGCATTGTAGCAGACTGCCCCCTGCAATTTGACGGAAAGGGGACAGATTTCAAATCTGTCCCCTCTATATAATGGACACTGCAGGGTCAACCTGCAGCGCGGGATCTATACGAGGCTGCGTCGGGCAGCGGGAGTTGCGCCATGACGGAACGCATCGGCATCGACCTGGGCGGGACCAAGATCGAGGGCGTGGTGATGTCGCGCGAGCGGGAGATCCTGCGCCGTGAGCGCATCGCCACCCCGCATACCTTCCATGAGGTCGTGCGCGCGGTGGCGGATCTGGTCGCCGCCCTGTGGCAGACCGCCCCCGGCGCCTCGGTCGGCATCGGCACCCCCGGCGCGAGCGACGCGGCCGGCCTGATCTACAACAGCAACTCGGTGTGCCTCAACGGCCGCCCGCTGCGCGCCGACATCGAGGCCGCCATCGGCAAGCCGGTGCGCATGGTCAACGACGCCAACTGCCTCGCCCTGTCGGAGGCGACCGACGGCGCGGCCGCGGGGGCGGAAGTAGTGTTCGGCGTGATCCTCGGCACCGGCGTGGGCGGCGGCGTGGTGGTGCGCGGCCGTGTGCTGTCGGGCCCGCACGGCATCGCCGGCGAATGGGGCCACAATCCGCTCAACCTCCAGGGGCCGAAGTGCTATTGCGGCCGGCGCGGCTGCGTCGAGACCTACCTGTCCGGTCCCGCCTTCGCGGCCGACTTCCGGCGCGCGGGCGGCGCGGCGCTCAAGCCGGCGGAGATCATGGCGGCGGCTCGGCAGGGCGAGCCGCTCGCCTCGGCCTGCCGCGCGCGCTATCTCGAACGCTTCGGCCGCGCGCTCGCGGTGGCGGTCAACATCCTCGACCCCGACGTCATCGTGCTCGGCGGCGGGATGTCCAACGTCGACGAGCTTTATACCGAGGGTCCGGAACGGGTGCGCCGCCACGTCTTCCATCCGGACTGGCGCGGACGCATCGTCCGGAACCGCTGGGGCGATTCGTCGGGGGTACGGGGGGCAGCGTGGCTGTGGGACGAGGCGTGAGGCGTGAGGCGTGAGGCGTGAGGCGTGAGGCGTGAGGCGTGAGGCGTGAGGCGGAAAAGCCTCGCCTTCGTCATATTTCCTGACAAGTACTTTGTAAATATTTTGTTTTTGCTCTTCCCGCTTAACGCCTGACACCTCACGCCTCACCCTTCATTTTTATCCACCACCCTGATTCTCAGCCCCGCAAACGTGCCGGCGGATGTATACGCGGCCGGCAGCCGCGTCCCGGCGAGCACGGCGCCATCAAGCTTGGCGCCGGAGAGATCCGCCTGCGACAGGTCGGCGCCCGTGAGGTCGGCGCCGGAGAGATCGGCGCCGGACAGCCGTGCCTGTGCGAGGTCGGCGCCGGCGAGCCTGGCGAGGCGCAGGTCGGCGTGCGCGAGGTTCGCCCGCGTGAGTCTCGCCCCGCACAGATCGAGCTGTACCAGGTTTGCCTCGGGCAGCTCCGCCTCCGCGAGGTCCGCGCCCGCCAGCGTGTCGGCCTCGAGGCGCAGCAGGCGGATGAAGCCCTTCTTGTCGTAGATCTCGATCATATGTTCCCCACGCATGAGGGGACGGATTTATCAATCCGTCCCCGGGTTTTCCTCAACTCAGTCTCAGCATCACGGGGACAGATTGTAAAATCTGTCCCCTCTTCCTGAGGAAAAGGTAAATCTGTCCCTGCTATTTTTTCAGCGACGGCAGTTCCAGGCCCTCGACGCCGCACTTCTCGCCCGCGAGCCGGCAGGCGTGCGCCAGCACCGCGGCCAGCGGCTCGCCGCGCAGGCTGGCGTCGATCACGCCGGCGTTGAAGGTGTCGCCGGCGCCCAGCGTGTCCACCACCAGCGGGGGCGGGCAGGCCGGGGCATGCAGTTCGATGCCGTCGCGATCGATGCCCCAGGCCCCCTGCGCGCCCCAGGCGCATATCATGTCGATGCCGGTCAGACTCCGCCGCATCACGCGCAGGAATTCCTGCGCCGACTCCGCCTTCGTCTCCGCGTACTCCCGCCCGAACAGGATCAGGTCGGCGTGGGCGAACAGGCGCTCGATGCCGTCGCGCGGCTTCTCCACCTCGAGCGAGCACGGCAGGTGGTTGTGCGCCTTGGCGCGGTGCAGCATCTTCGCGGTCTCCTCGATGTTGCGCCCTTCGAAGTGGCACCAGTCGTAATGGGACAGGTCGATGCGCTGGAAGGCCTCGAACGGATATTCGGGCAGGTCGCGGTAATGCACGATGGTGCGCGAGCCATTCCTGCGGTTGTGCACGATGTAGGAGATCGGCGTGTGCGCACCGGCGAACACCCGGCAGGGTACGATGCCGACGGCATGCACGGCAAGGTCGTCGCGGATATAGCGGCTGTCAGGATCATCGGCCAGCGCGCTCGCCAGGGCGCAGCGATGGCCGAGCTGGGCGAGCACGGTCAGCGTGTTTGCCGTGTTGCCGCCGCGCCTGATCGCCTGCGCCACGGCGCGCACCTTGGCGTCCTCCGCGGGATAACCATCAACGCTGTTGACGATGTCGAGGGTGGCGATGCCGATGCCGAGGATGTGCGCCATGGGGATCGCGGACCTGTGCGGGAGTCTTCACCGCCCCTTCGGGCGCAGCACCGAGAGCGGCATGTAGCTGATGTTGAGGAAATCGAGCAGCAGCCAGAACGGCACCAGGTACAGCAGCGGCAGGATGCTGTGATCGAGCCAGGCCCAGAAGCCGAACCACGCCGCGACCCACACGTAGACCATCGAGGCGGCCATCATCACCCAGGGCTGTGCGCACAGGCGGGAGCCGCAGTTCGGGCACAGGATGATGCGCCACATCCCGGCGCGGTATTTCTCCGTGAGCGGGATCGTGTCGGTCTTGCAGCTCGGGCAGGGGTAGTGTTTCATCGGTCAGCCGGGGCCGGTTGCGGTATCCGCCAATGATAGCCGGGGCCCCCCGCGCTTGCCAGCCGCCCCGGCGAAAGATGCTAGAATTGCCGACCATGACCGCAAAGATCCCCCGCGCCGCCGGCCTCCTGCTCGGCCTGTTCCTGCTCGCCGGCTGCGACAACAACACTCCGCTGATGCAGGCGGTGATGCATGAAGACCTCGCCGAGGCGCAGAAGCTTGCCGCGGAGGGCGACGTCAACGCGCGCAACAACTACAACTGGACCGCGCTGACGCATGCCGCGCGAGCCGGAAACACCGAGCTCATCACGCTGCTGCTCGACCGCGGGGCGGACATCAACGCGCAGGACGAATCGGGCGCGACCCCCCTGATCCGGGCCTGCACCAGGGGGCACACCGATGCAGTCAAGCTTCTTCTCGCGCGCGGCGCCGCGGTCAACCTGGCGGACAGGTCGCAATCCACCGCGCTGCACTGGGCCGCGAACCGCGACCACATCGATATCGCGCAGGCCCTGATCGCCGCCGGCGCCGACCAGAGCGCGCGCAACGCGCAGGGCATGACACCGATGATGGTGGCGATGGAGAAGGGCCGCAATAACATCGCCCTGCTGCTGCAACGCACCGGGGCGCGTGAGTAGCGCCGCAGGCCGCCATCGATTATGCGCTGTGCCCGGCGTGAGGCGTGAGGCGTGAGGCGTGAGGCGTGAGGCGTGAGGCGTGAGGCGTGAGGCGTGAGGCGTGAGGCGTGAGGCGTGAGGCGTGAGGCGGCAAGAGCATGGCCGCTTCATTTTTCATGTCAATTACTTTGTAAATTCAGTTTTTTGTTTTTTCCTAACTCCTCACACCTCACGCCTCACCTGACCTTCACCCGCGCCCCGTCCTCCAGCGTGTCGTCCGGATGCACGATCACGGTCTCGCCGCCCTGGAGACCGCCAAGCACCTGCGCCTGCAGACCGTTGCGATGGCCGATCTCGATCCTGTGCCGGCGCGCGCGATCGTCCTCGACGGTGAATACATACCACTCGCCGCCGGCGCGGAACAGGGCGCTGGCCGGGATCTGCAGCACATCCGGCTCCTCCCACAGGATGAAGCCCGCCTCGACGCGGTAGCCGTCGCCGAGGCGTTCCCATTGTGCCGGCGGCGAAGTGATGTCGGCGATCACCAGCACGCGCTGCTCCTCGACACCGAGCGCCGAGATCTTGGTAAAGCCGGCCGGTTCGACGGTGCGGACCACGCCGGCAAGTGGCTCATCCCCGCCCCAGCGCCCGAACTGCACGCGCATGCCCGGCCGGATGCGCACGGCATCATCGGACAGCACGTCGACCTCGACCTCCAGCGCGTGCGGATCGCCGACGTCGACCAGGGCCTCACCGTTCGCGACCACGCCCTCGCTCTTGCGGTGGACGGCGAGCACGCGCCCGTCGACCGGGGAACGCAGCGTGATGCGCTCCAGCACCTCGCCGCGCTCCTGCGCCGCCGAATAGGAGAGGGCGGTCCGCGCCGCCTCGAGGTCGTGCCGCGCGACATCGACCTGGAGCTGTGCCGCGCGCAGCGCGGCCTGCGTGCGCTCGGCCTCGGTGCGCGCGCGGTCCTCCTGTTCGGCGCTCGCGAGGTTGTTCCTGCGCAGGCCCAGCATGCGCTCATGTTCGATGCGGGCGAGATTCGCGCCCGATGCCGCGGCGGACGCGTTCTCCTTCGCCGCGAGATGGGCGGCGCCGGCGGCGGACGCGCGCGCCTCGGCGGACGCGCGGCTGCGCGGGTCGAGCACGTCGGAGGGCAGCGGTTCCAGCACCAGCAGCGGCGCGCCGCGCCTGACGGCGTCGCCGACGTCGAGGTCGACGCGGAGGGCGTAGGCGGCCACCGGCGCCGACAGCGTGTAGCGGTCGATGACGCGGGTCCGGCCTTCTTCATCCACCGTCACGCGCAGCGTGCCGCGCGCAGCGCGCGCGGTGTCGACGTTGATCGGCTGCGTACGGAAACCGTAGGCCAGCAGCGCCAGCACCAGGACGGTGATACCGATGTATACGATGCGCCTGCGCCAGTTTTTCAATGCTCAACTCCCATGTTCAATCTTCCGATCAGACCTTGCGCGCAAGGGTGTGTCAAGTCCGCGTCGGCACACAGCCCGTACCTGCCCTGCAGTTCCTGATCAATCATTACGCATTACCCATCATGCCTTTGATCATTACCCGGTCCTGAGCCCTGAGTCCTCAGTCCTATTCTTTTGTCTTCAGCACCCCGATCAGGTCCAGCCGGTCGAGCCGCTGCCGGACCACCAGGCCGGAGACCACCGCCGCGGCGATGACCACGGTGGCGGCGAACGCATAGGTGTTCGGCTGCAGGATCAGCGGGATGCGGTACAGGTCGTTCTGCAGGTTGTGCGCGATCATCCAGCACAGCAGCCGTCCGGCATACAGGCCCAGCGGCAGCGCGACCAGGGTGAGCAGGCCGAGCTCGCCGAGCAGGATGTAGGAGATCTCCCCGCGCGTGAAGCCGAGCACGCGCAGGCTGGCGAGCTCGCGGCTGCGTTCGGTCAGCGCGATACGCGCGCTGTTGTATACCACCCCGAAGGCGATGATGACCGAAAATATCAGGGCGACGAAGGTGTAGAACAGCAGCGACTCATTCATCGTCTTGTTGAAGTTGCGGATCTCCTGCTTGCGCAGCGCCACCCCGGCCACACGCGGCATGTCCTTCAGCCGCCGGTACAGCGCCGCCAGCTCGTCGCCGTCGGCTACCGCGAGATAGCCGCCCGAGATTGCCGGCCCCTCGCGCATGAAGCGGTTGAGCGCGCCGAGCTCCATGTAGGCGGATACGCCGAGATACTCCCTGACCACGCCGGCCAGCACCGCCTCGCGCACCGGGCGGCCGCCCTCGAGCACCTCCACCGTGAGGATGTCGCCCGGCCGCACCCCGAGCATCCCGGCCAGATAGTCGGTCAGGATCACGCCCGAGGACGGCAGGGTGATCGGCCGCAGTTCGGCATCGAGCAGGCGCTGCAGGTCGCCGCCCGGCTCCATGCCCTTGATCGCGGTGCGATAACTGCGGTGACCGAAGCGCAGCTCGACCGGCACGGTGCGCTGCACCTCGACCCGGCGCACCCCGGGCAGGGCGGCGAGTTCGAAGCGCGCACGGTAGGAGGTCGGTTCGGTGAACACCAGCGAGATGTCCTCGCGCTGCGACATGCCGTACTGCACCTCCAGCATGTAGCCGACGGTGTCCTTCTGGAAATGCCCGGTCATGGTGATGCCGCAGGCGACGGCGATGCCGCACACCGTGACGGCGGACTTGAACG
Source organism: Gammaproteobacteria bacterium (assembly GCA_016712635.1). Lineage (NCBI taxonomy): Bacteria > Pseudomonadati > Pseudomonadota > Gammaproteobacteria > Gammaproteobacteria bacterium. The sequence continues at coordinate 639,722 of JADJQS010000001.1, forward strand.
GGCGCCGGCCGATGTGGCGCAGGATCATGCGGTTCGTCGGCGAGAGCCAGCGCCTCAGACCCATGCGTTCCGGCCACGATTCGCGGTAGCGCGCCGGCGGCTCCGGCTGCATCGCCTCGGCCGGCCTGAGCGCCGCCGCGCGGCGCACCGCCAGCGCCGTGCCGAGAATCCCCGCGCCGGCGCTGGCAATGCCCGCCTCGGCCACCACATGCGGCTGCAGGGAGAAGGCGAGATACGGGAAGCGGAAGAACTCCATATATATATCGCCCATCAACTGCGCGAGCCAGGCGCCGAGCGCGATGCCGCCGCCGATACCGATCAGCACGATCAGCAGCACCAGCTTGAGGTAGTGCCACATCACAGCGGCGTTGCCGTAGCCGAAGGCCTTCAGCGTCGCGATCTGTTCGCGCTGCAGGCCGATCAGGCGCGTGATCACCACGTTGAGCAGGAAGGCGGCGACGCCGAGGAATATCAACGGAAACATCTTCGACATCATGGCGAGCTGGTTGAATTCCTCGTCGAGGAATCGGTGCGAGCGCTGATCCTCGCGCCCGTACGCGCCGAGACCGCCGTAGCGGTCGAGCAGGCGGTCCAGGCGGTCGATGACATCGTGCTCGCTGGCGCCGGCGGCCAGCTCCAGCACCACGTCGTTGAAGGCGCCGTCCATGTCGAGCGCGTTGCCGAGCGCCTCGCGCCCCATCCACATCACGCCGTAACGCTTGTAGTCCGGAAACACCCCGCCGGGACGCAGCTGGTGAATGTACTCGGGCGAAAGGGCGGTGCCGACGATGGCGAGCGCCTGGCGCGTGCCGTTGATCACCGCCGAAAGCCTGTCACCGGGCACGAGGCCGTGCGCCTCGGCGAAGGCCTCGCTGACGACGATCTCGTCGGCGCGATTCGGCTCGACGTACCGCCCGCTGCGCAGATAGAGCGCATTGAGCGGCTGATAACCGTCGTCCGGAATCGAAACCACCAGGCCGGTCACAGGCTCGGGGAAGCCGGCAATGTCGATGTTGACGCCGGCCACCACCCGGGTCTCGACCCGCACCACGCCCGGGATCTCCTCGATCCGGCTGCGCAGACCCTCGGGCGCACGCTTCAGGCTCGCGAACACGTCGGCGAAGCGGTTCTGCACATAATAGTCGGAGCGCGTCGCGCGCAGGCTGTCGAGGATGGCGATGAACATGATGTAGGTCGCCACGCCGCACAGGATGACGAGCCCGATCGCCACCGCCTGGCCCTTCATGTTCCAGAGGTCGCGCCACAGCTTGCGGTCGAGCGCGCGCATGGCTACCAGCTGAGCTGCCCCGGAGACATGCGCACGGCGTTGCGCTCCTCGCTGTGGATGCGCCCGTTGCTCAGGTGGATGACGCGGTCGGCCATGCCGGCGATGACCACGTTGTGGGTGATGACGACGGTCGTGGTGCCGATCTCGCGATTGACGCGCTCGATCACCTCCAGCACCTTGATGCCGGTGGCGACATCGAGCGCCCCGGTCGGCTCGTCGCACAGCAGCACCGCCGGCCGCTTCGCCACCGCGCGCGCGATCGCCACCCGCTGCTGCTCGCCGCCCGACATCTGCGCCGGGAAGTGGTTCAGGCGTTCGCCGAGGTCGACCAGGCGCAGCGCCTCCTCGGGCGTCATCGGATCGCGCGCGATATCCGTCACCAGCGCCACGTTCTCGCGCGCGGTCAGGCTGGGGATCAGGTTGTAGAACTGGAACACGAAGCCGACGTGCTCGCGCCGGTACGCGGTCAGCTCGGCGTCGTCGTAACGCGTCAGCTCACGCTCGCCGTACAGCACGCGCCCGCTGCTCGGCGTGTCGAGCCCGCCGAGGATATTGAGCAGGGTCGACTTGCCGCTGCCCGACGGCCCGAGCAGCACGACGAACTCGCCCTGGTAGAGGTCGAGGTCGATGCCGCGCAGGGCGTGCACCTCCACCTCGCCCATGTGATAGACCTTGGTGAGGCCGCGGGCCTGGAAGACGGCGGCGGGAGCGGGGCGCGTTTCTGCGGGATTCATGTCCGGCCCAGAATTCTGTGGTGTGTGTCCGAGTGTAGCATTGGGCCCGGAAATGTCAGGAGTGAGGCGTCAGGTGTTAAGCGTAAAAGAACAAATTCTCTGGACCATGTCTTTTGTTACCCCCTGCCCCTCACTCCTTACTCCTCCTAACGCCTCACGCATCACACCTCACCTCCAGGTATCGCGCAGGTGCATGCTATCATTCTATTATTTATGAACTGTATACCGTCCATCGACCGCATAGTCCCCATGGGCCTGCTGCTCGCCGCCTGCGCGCTCGCGCCCGGCGGCGCAATGGCAGCGGCCGATCTCAGGAGCCTGCACCACAGCCGGGAGATCGAGCAGTGCGGCACCTGCCACACGCAGACCGATTTTTCCGCCCTGGACCTGAAGCGCGGCTGCGCCACCTGTCATGCGAACGGTGAGCGCGGCGGCCCGCTCAAGCCGCTGGCCGGCGAGAAGCCCGCGGAGCCGGCGCTCGCGGATGGCGACGCACTCGGCCTGGCGGGCGAGATGTACAACGAGGGCACGCGGCTCGGCGCCGCGCCCGGCGCGATGGTGCGCATCCCGGCAGGGGACTTCCGGATGGGCAGCAACGACCGCTTGTCCGACGAGGGCCCGCAGCACACCGTGCGCCTCGATGCCTACATGATCGACAGATATGAAGTCACCAATCTGCAGTACCAGGCCTTCATCGAAGCGACCGGTCGGCGCGCGCCGGACGATTTCGAGAACCGCGCCCATCCTCCCGGCAAGGCCGATCACCCGGTCACCTTCGTCACCTGGTTCGACGCGCGCGACTACTGCGCCTGGGCGGGCAAGCGCCTGCCGACCGAGCAGGAGTGGGAAAAGGCGGCGCGCGGCACGGATGCGCGCATCTTCCCCTGGGGCGACGAGTTCGACATCCGCGCCGCCAACACGCCGGTGCGCTGGGCGCGCCTCGGCCAGGAGGGCGACACCACGCCGGTCGGCGCCTTCAAGGCGGGGGCGAGTCCCTACGGCCTCCACGACATGTCCGGCAACGTGTGGGAATGGACCGCCTCCTGGTACCTGCCGCATCCCGGCAACTCTGCGAAATCGGAGAACTTCGGCGAGATCTACAAGGTGCTCAAGGGCGGCTCATGGTGGGACTGCTCGTTCTACAAATGCGGCATCTCCGCGCCCACCTACAACCGCAGCTTCTTCAACGCGCGGGTGAAGAACGCCTCGTTCGGTTTCCGCTGCGCGCAGGACGCGGGCGCAGCGCCATGATCCGGGCCGCGCTGGCTTCCGCGCTGCTCGCACTCGCGGCGACGGCCGCCGGCGCGGGCGAGATGATCGGGATCCCGGCCGGAGATTTCCTGTTCGGCAGCGATGCGGTCGATGCCGGCGCCGACAGCCGCGAGTTCGGCCTCAACAAGCCGCTCCATCTCGACGAGCACCCGCAGCGGAAGCTCCGTCTCGACGCCTTCCTGATCGACCACTTCGAGGTCACCAATGCCGACTACCGCGAATTCGTCGTCGCCGAGAACTACTGGCTGCCCGATCCGTGGCAGGACAACGGCTTCCTGCTCGCGCGCCCGATCCTTGAGGTCGCCGACCTGCCCACCCTGCGCCGTCTCGCGGTGGAGACCTTCCGCCTGGATCGGGATACGCGCGAGATGGACAGGAATGCGCTGCTGGACGCGATCGAGGCCAGACGGCGCGAACTCGAGGCGCTGCCGGTGAGCGGGGTGAACTGGAACGACGCGCAGCGTTATTGCGCCTGGGCCGGCAAACGCCTGCCGACCGAGCGCGAATGGGAAAAGGCCGCGCGCGGCACCGACGGGCGCGAATTCCCCTGGGGCAACGAGTGGTCCATCGAGCGCGTCAATGCCGGCCGCGGCGAGGAGTTCGGCGTCATGGCGGTCGGATCCCTGCCCGCGGGCCGCTCGCCCTACGGCGTCGAGGACATGGCCGGCAACGTGATGGAATGGGTCGCCGACTGGTACCAGCCCTATCCCGGCAGCGACTACGTCTCGAAGGATTACGGCGAGCGCTTCAAGGTCGTGCGCGGCGGCGGCTGGGGCGGCGTCGGACACTACGTCATCAGCCACTTCTACCGCGCCGCGTACCGATTCTACCTCGCCCCCGACTCGCGCTTCGACGACCTCGGTTTCCGCTGCGCCGGCGACAAGCAATAAGGCGGGCGTCCGCTCAAGATGGAAGGCAGGGGACAGATTTATAAATCTGTCCCCGGGCGCGGTCCCCGGGCGCGCTGTCCCGGCCGGGGCTACTCCTTCGGGGCGTCGGGAGTCCGGCCCGGGGTGTAGATGGGGGTGGGAAAACGCGCGACGTTGCCGCCCTTCTCGCCGCCGCTGATCTTCGCGGTGCCCTGCTTGTCGACCTCGTCGATGCGGATCACGGCGTGTAGCGGGATGTAGCTGCGCCGGACACCCTCGAACTCCGCCTTGAGCCGCTCCTCCGTCGGGTCGACCACCACGGCGGACTTCTCGCCGAACACGATCTCCGCAATCTCGACGAAACCGTACATGCCGCCCTGGTGCACCTGCCGGGCATAGATCTCGTAGACCTTGCCCTCGTTGTGAAACACGATCTTGTACAGATGTTTTGTCTTCATTGTCCGGCCATACGCTGTCGCTCTCTGCGCAGTCTACACCGTTACCGGTGCCGCGCCCTCAACGGATATGGGTGGACACCCGGTGCGCGAAGGAGTCGCCGCCCTGGTCCAGCGCGCGCTTGGCGAACATATCGTCCGGGAGGCCGAGATTGACGTGGATGTCGGTCTGCTCCAGCACCGTCCTGTTGCCGTTGACCCGGTTCACGGCCTCGACCCGGTCCCACACCCAGGCGTCGCCGATCCGGGACCACTCGAAACTCAGGGTCTTGACGTGGTTCAGGTCACGGTTGTAGCAATCGACGCGCAGCGGCAGATGACCGTCCTTCGCGATCCAGTAGACGAACTTCCCGTACGGGCTGCTGCCCGCGGCCAGCGGTACGGACTCGACGGTATAGACCGCCCGTCCGCCCAGGGTGTCGCTGCCGAGCAGGGTATGGCGGTCCAGTCCCGGGGCCCGCGGGACCAGTTCCTCCATGTCGAGCTCGGAAACGGAGAACTCGTCCCCTTCGGTGCGCCGGTCCGTCGCGGAGTAATCGCGCGGTTTGCGCGTCAGCTTGCGCGTCAGCCTGAGCTCGGGCAGGTACAGCCACTGGTCGGCATTCCGGTCCTGTTCGGCCCGGTAGAACCAGCCGAGGTAGGCGATATCCTTCTTGTCGGGCGGAAATTCGTTGAACATGATGACCTTCGACTCCACCCCGGCCGCGGCCGGAAAGCGCTTGTAGGCCATCACCAGGGCGAGGGCGCCGGTCTTGCCGCCGTCGTACTCGAAGCTGAACCGCAGGCGGGAAAAGGCGTCATCACCGCCATACACCTCGTAGACGCGCTGCATGATCCGGTCGGCGACGTCCTCTTCGGCGGCCGCGGCGGTGAATACGGCCAGCAGGCAGGCTCCGAGCGCGATGCGCCTGGTGAAGGTCTTCACGCTCATTCTCACGCGCCTCCGTAGTGCGCCCCTGGACGGGACGGGATCATCGACGGTCGCCGCCGCATCGCGCGGCTGCGTCCACAGCCCGGGGGCGGGGCGTCCCGCATCCGGCGCGGCCGGCCGCGGCGGCTATTCCTGACAATCCCCGTCTGAGGGTAAACTCTATTACAATTCATCATGTATTTCACCCGAGACGCGATCCGCCCGGCCCGGTGACGGGACAGCCCGCGTACGGTCCGCGCATCCGGCCGCCGGCACATGCACGTTGCGGCAGCATGAAGGTATTCCAATGAACCAGAAACCGTTTCGTACACTGCTGCTGTGGATCATCTGGGCCGCCACCGCCGTCATCACCTATTTTTCCCTGTACCGCGGCGGCGAGGTCTGGGCCTTCGTCCAGACCGACCAGAGTCGCGTGACCTGGCTGATCCTCGGCCTCTTCGTGTTCGGCCTCATCTGCAGCTTCGCGCTCACCATACTGGTCACGCTGGAGGCGCTGGTGGCCAACCGCGTGGACGAGAGCGTCGCCGGCAAGGGCCTGAAGGCGATCGACAGACTGCCGCGCCGGCGCAGCGTGAGCCGGTTCTACACGGCGCTCAAGACGACCACCGAGGCCAGCAACGGCAACGTGGACATCGAGGCGCTGCTCACCAGCGAACTCTCGATCTACCAGCGCATCAGCCATTCGACCGACGTCATCGGCAATCTGCTCATCACGCTCGGCCTGATCGGCACCGTGGTCGGCCTCACCCTGGTGCTCACCGGGCTCACCGGCTCGCTGGAGGCGCTCGGCCACGACTCCGAAATGATGCTGAGCGGCCTGCGCACGGCCATGGCAGGCATGGGGACCGCCTTCTACACCACCCTGCTCGGGGCGGTGCTCGGCGGCGTGCTGCTGCGCGTGTTCGCCCAGATCACCGAACACGGCATCAACAGCGTGTACGATGCCGTGATGCGGACCTGCCTGGTGCACTGCGCCGCAGACCTGCAGCCCACGATGCAGCGCGACCTGCGCCATCTCGACACCCAGATCGAGGCGCTCGGGCTGCGCATCAAGGTGCTGCAGCACGCGTTCGACGAATCGCGCGAGACAATGGCCCGGTTTCGCGAGGAGGCCACCCGCCTGCGCGACCTGTCGCAGGAGGAGAACAAGATCCTGCTCGACAACATACGCCTGCACAAGCACAGCATCGAGATGATGCGCGGCGAGGTCAAGGCGATGCGGAACATCAACAAGCCCTGGTGGGTGCGCCTGCGCGACGCCTTCTGGGAACAGAAGCCCTAGGGCCGGAGCCCGTGTCATGAAGGATAGACGCAAGGCCAGCTTCACGAACATCCACGAGAGCTTCTCGGACATGGCCCTGCTCATGCTGGCCACCTTCATCTTCCTGTTTGTGCTGATCCTGATCACCTCGCGACTGGCGGAGGAATACGAGACGCCCCAGCTCAAGCAGCAGGTCGACGAGATGCGCAGGGAGCTGCAGCGCAGCGCTGCGGACAAGGACCGGCTTCTGCGCGAGCTGGACGACATGGCCGGCATGAGCACCGAGGCGCAGATGCAGCGGGCACTCGAGGTCGCCCAGCTCGCCACCGGCCAGGGCCGCAAGGATTTCGAGATCTTCATCGCGGGGCTGCGCAACCTGCCCGGCGACGACCTGCACCTGGTGGTCGACGCCACCGGATCGATGCACGGCCTGTCGTCATTCCTGATCCCCATCCTGCGCGTGATCGTGATCCGCTCCGGCAAACATCTGGACGCGATCACCTGGTTCTCGGACGAGAACGCCGGGACCTATACCGGCTCGATGGGCGAGATGTTCGACCAGCTGGTGCAGGGCGCGCCGTTCATCGGCGCCAACGAGACCATCGGCGACGCCTTCCGCAAGGCCGCCATGAACGCCAAGGCCCCGGGCGCCTACCTGCTGCTCGGCGACGAGCCCTCGGACGACCGCATCTACTATCTCGACATCCCGAGCCCGGTGTTCACCCTGCCGATCGGCCGCTCCAACCCCACCACCCTGTGGGAATACCAGACCCTGGCGGACAAGACCGGCGGCAAGATGCTGCAGCTCAACTTCAAATAAAACCCGGGACCAAGGACTGAGGACTAGGGACTGGGTAAAAGTCAAAAGCAGCAAGGATTTTGCGGAGTAGTAGCCGAGTGAGGATTGAATAATCCGTCATGCCCGCGCAGGCGGGCATCCAGGCCCTTGAATTCTCGGATTACCGCTTTCGCTGGATGACAACCAGATCATCATCCGGAATTTCTCCAGATGTTTTATCTCAAAGCGATGCCCGCATTCTCCGATTCACAGGGACTGCGAGAATCAGGGGGCTCAGTTTTTACTTAGTCCTCAGTCCTGAGCCCTGTCTTTTCAGTTCACCTCCCCCAACAGCATGTCGATCATGGATTCCGCCTGCGCGCGATAACCGCCGCCGAACAGGTTGAGGTGATTGAGCACGTGGTAGAGGTTGTAAAGTGTCTTGCGCAGCCCATAGCCCGCGTCGAGCGGCCAGGCCTCGCGGTAGGCGTGATAGAACGCAGCGGGGAACCCGCCGAACAGCTCTGTCATCGCGATATCGGCCTCGCGGTCGCCGTAATACACCGCCGGGTCGAATATCACGGGCTCGCCGCCGCGCGTGAACGCCGCATTGCCGGACCAGAGATCGCCGTGCAGCAGCGACGCTTGAGGCGCATGGCCCGCCAGCAGCGCCGGCAGCGCCGCCAGCAGGTGTTCACCGCGTTGCTGGAGGCGGCCGCGGTGTCCGTTGGCGGCGGCGAGTTCGAGCTGATGGCCCAGGCGCCGTTCGCGCCAGAATCGCACCCAGTCCGCGTCGGGCCGGTTGGGCTGCGGGGTGGAGCCGATGGTGTTGTCGCGCCGCCAGCCGAAATCGGGCCGCGTGACGCGATGCTGCGCCGCGAGCCGGCGTCCCAGCTCCTCGTGGCCCGCGGCAGCGCCCCGCCCCAGCTCCAGGAATTCCAGCACCAGAAAGGCCGCGCCCGGGGTCACCCCAAGACACACCGGCGCCGGCACGCGCACGGCATTCGCCGCGCGCAGTTCCTCCAGGCCGGCGAACTCGGCGGCAAACATCGGCGCGCGATCAGGTTCGTTCAGCTTGACGAAATACGACTGCGCGCCGCTGCTGACGCGCCACGCGGCATTGATGCAGCCGCCGCTGACGCTATCCTGGGTACGGATACTGAAGGCCCGGCCTGCGGCCTCGCTGATCGCCTGCGCGACCGCGTTCGACAGTTCCTGGTCCATGAGCAGACCCGCACCCTCCGGAAAATCGGGCAATGGTACGGGGACGGATTTAAATCCGTCCCCTGGCAGAGAAAAATGGGGACAGATTTATTTTTTGACGAACTTTTCCCTTCGTAAACCGGGCGTTTCCAAAAAATAAATCTGTCCCCCGATATCCGTCCCCGATATCCACAAAAAGAAAAAGGTCCCCGGCGTTTGGCGCCGGGGACCTTCATGATACGGAATCAGCCCTTGCGTGTCCCGCCGCTGGCGCGCGCGGGCGACATGCCGGCCACCTTGTGGGCGATGGCGTCCAGCAGGGTGTGGAAGGACTGTGCGAACTTCTTCACGCCGTCCGCCTCGAGGTCGCGCGTGATCGCGGCCAGGTCGATGCCGTGAGCGGCCACGTCCCTGAGGGCGGCCTGCGCCTCGGCCAGATCCTGGGTCAGCGTCGCCTGCGGAGCGCCATGGTCGCGGTAGGCGAGATAGGTGGCGGGCGGCACGGTATTCACCGTCTCCGGGCCGATCAGTTCCTCGACGTACATCACGTCGCTGTAGTCCGGGTTCTTGGTGCCGGTGCTGCCCCACAGCAGGCGCTGGGCGTGCGCCCCGGCATTCGCCAGCGCCTTGAAGCGGGCCGAGGCGAACACCTCGCGGTAGGCCTGGTACGCCATCTTGGCATTGGCAATGGCCGCCTTTCCGCGCAGCGCGAGGATGCGCGCGCGCTCCGCCTCGGGCGCTGCGGCCGCCTTCTGTTCCAGCAGCTTGTCGACCTGATTGTCGACTCGGCTGATGAAGAAGCTGGCGACGGAGGCGACCTGATCCAGCTTGTGGCCGCCGTTCCGGCGCGCCTCCAGCCCTTTGATATAGGCCTCGGCGACCGCGCGATAGCGCTCGACCGAGAACAGCAGGGTGACGTTGACGTTGATGCCGTCGGCGATCAGCTGCTCGACGGCCGGCAGGCCCGCCAGGGTCGCCGGCACCTTGATCATCAGGTTCGGCCGGTCCACGCGGCGATGCAGGGCGCGCGCCTCCGCGATGGTGCCCGCGGTATCGTGCGCCAGGTCGGGCGAGACCTCGAGGCTCACCATGCCGTCGCGATGGCCGCTCGACTCGTAGACCGGCAGCAGGATGTCCGCCGCCGCCTGGATGTCTTCCACCGCCAGCGTGTAGAACAGCTCCTGGTGGGACTGCCCGGGATAGCGCGCGACCAGCGTCTGCATCGCGCGGTCATAGTCCGGACTGCCGTTGATGGCCTGCTCGAAGATGGTCGGATTGGAGGTGATGCCGCAGATGCCGTCCTCGCGGATCATGCGCTCCAGTTCGCCGGATTCCAGCAGGTTGCGGTGGATATTGTCGAGCCAGATGCTCTGTCCCAGTGTCTTCAAGCGCAGTAATGGATTCATGTGTCGGTTTCTCCCGGCTCCGGCGCGCGCGGCGCGCCCGTTATGTAGTACTATTTTAAACCTTTTTCCATTCCATCATGGCGGACGTCAGCCTGGCCGAGACGTCCGTGAATTCGCCTCCGAGTGAAAGCAACCGGTCGGCCTCGGCCCGGTTGCCGGCGAGCGCCTGTTCCGCCACGCGGGCGGCGCATTTATGGAACTCGGCGTGCAGGTCCTTCACCGTCCGGTAATGATTCGAGGTCTTGTCCTGGGCGCTGATGCCCGCGCCGTGCAGCCATTTGCCGAAGGCGCATTGATTGTCCTGGCGGATCGTGTCCACCGAGATATCGGTCTTGCCGGTATCGATGGTCTGCTTGAGGCGGGTCTTCCACATGCCATGGGCGCCGATGGCCTTGGCAAGTTCGTCTTTATTGATCATGCCGCATATCCTCCTGACTCTTATTTATTATTCTCGGCCGGATATAGCGCGCCGGCTTTCGATAACCACGGACTTGTTAACGGCATTCCCGTGGAAATCATTGAACCCCGGACGGGCCGTTCTACGTCTGCAGACGGGTGGCGCAGCAGCATGGCATCATCAGATCTGATGTGAAATCCGCAGCTTATGCGAGACAGGTCACGGCCGGCGCGGTCGGAGGAGGCTATCCTGTCACGCACTGATCACCCGGCCTTCGGTACGGCGATGCGATTTGGCACCACCCTGATTCCAGCCTCCCTGTTCTGCCTCGTCGCGATCCTGGCGCAGCCGGCGCAGGCGGGCCCTTTGGGCGCCACCCTCGCGCCGGTGGCGGAAGCCCCGGGAACGGCAGTCTGCATCGACCCCTGGCGCAAGACCCGGCCCTGCCGCCCCGCCGCCTCCCTCCTCAGCACCGCCGCCCATCGCACCGACCAGACGAACCGCTGGCTGCTGAGCCTGTGGTCCACCGCCGGGGAGGTCGCCGCCGGTCCCCGGTTGATCCTGTCCGGCAAGCGCGTCTCCTGCAGCGCCGCGTCCGGCACCACCCCCCTGGTCAGGCTCGACTTCACGCGCTTCCAGCTCAATATGGATATCGACATGGACGCAGATGAAGAACGCCTCGACACCGTCCGCCTCGCCTACCGCAGCTGCTGGCGCTGACGCGGCGCCGCGGAACCCGCAAATAGGCTTAAGTCTTGGTGCCGGCCACGGTATCATGTCCGGTGTGACGGACATCGATACGACAGACCAGTACCCGCCCGTAAACGAGCCGGCGGAGATCCGGCGCGACAATCCGGTCCCCGTACCGCCTTTCTGGGGCAACCGGTGCATTGATCGCATCCCGCTGCGGGCGGTGGTGCCCTACATCAACCGCAAGACCCTGTACAAATTCCAGTGGGGCTACAAGGCCGCCGGGCGCTCGGAAGACGAATACCAGACCTTCGCGCGCGCGGAGATCGATCCGATCCTGAACCGCCTGCTGGAGCGCAGCGAGAAGGAAGACATCCTGCGGCCGCAGGCGGTGTACGGCTACTTCCCCTGCAACGCCGACGGCAACGACCTGGTCGTTTATGAAGACCCCGCGGGCACGACCGAACGCTGCCGCTTCACCTTCCCGCGCCAGTCCAAGGGCCGCCACCTCTGCCTCGCCGACTTTTACCGCCCGCACGGCTCCGGCGAGATCGACGTGGTCGGCTTCCAGCTCGTCACCGTCGGGCAGCACGCCTCCGACTTCGCGCGCGAGCTGTTCAAGGCGGACCAGTACCAGGAATACCTCTACTGGCACGGCATGAACGTCGAGTCGACCGAAGGCCTGGCGGAGTACGTGCACAAGCGCATCCGCGCCGAGCTCGGCTTCAGCCGCGAGGAGGCGCGCTCCATGCACGAGGTGCTCAAGCAGGGCTACCGCGGCTCCCGCTATTCCTTCGGCTATCCCGCCTGCCCCAATCTCGCCGACCAGGACAAGATCCTCGCGCTGCTCGACGCCGCCCGCATCGGTGTGGTGCTCGGCGACGAGGATCAGCTGTGGCCGGAGGAGAGCACCAGCGCGATCGTCGCGCACCATCCGCAGGCCAAGTATTTCACCATGTAGCCGCCGCCGTGCGTACCGCCCGCACGAGCACGTACCACACGCGAGGAGAACGAATGGGTAGACTGCTGCAGCGCTTCTTCGACATCTGCCTGCTGCGCGCGGGCCCGCAGGATCTGCCGGCCGCCCGTTTTCTGCTCTGGCTGAGCGGGCTGGCCTATTTCGCCGTCGGCATGGCCATGTCGGTGCAGAATCTCGACGTCCCGCGCGCGATCCTGCTGGTGGTGCTCGACGTCGCGCTGCTCGCGGCCCTGCTGTTCGCCCTGCTGTGGAGCCGCGCCCTGCTCGAGCGCTATCGCCAGACCCTGACCGCGCTGCTCGGCACCGGCGCGATCCTCCAGGCGGCGGTCATGCCTATCCTCTCCTGGCAGCAGGCCGGGCTCGCGGACGAGACCATCAGCCCCGCGCTGATGCTCGCCTCGCTCCTGCTGTGGGTCTGGCTGCTGTGGGATCTGATGGTGATCGGCCACATCCTGCGCCATACCCTGGCGACGCGCCTGCAGATCGGCGTGCTGCTTGGCCTGGCCTACCTGTTCATTTCCTACAGCGTGACCCGAATCCTGTTCTTTCCGGAGACCAACTGAGATGCGCGTGCATATCCTGGGAATCTGCGGCACCTTCATGGGCGGCATCGCCCTGCTGGCGCGCGAGATGGGACTCGAGGTCGACGGCTCCGACCTCAACGTCTACCCGCCGATGAGCACCCAGCTCGCCGACAGCGGCATACGTCTCTTCGAGGGTTACAAGCCGGAGCACCTCGAACCGGCGCCGGACCTGGTGGTGATCGGCAATGCGCTGTCGCGCGGCAATCCCGCGGTGGAACATGTGCTCAACCGCGGTCTCGACTACATGTCCGGGCCGGAATTCCTCACCCGCCACGTGCTGAAGGACCGCTGGGTGCTGGCGGTGGCCGGCACGCACGGCAAGACCACGACTTCCAGCATGCTGGCGTGGATCCTCGAATACGCGAAGCTGAAGCCGGGCTTCCTGATCGGCGGCGCGCCGCTCAACTTCACCGGCTCCGCCCGCCTCGGCGATGCACCGTTCTTCGTGGTCGAGGCCGACGAATACGACTCCGCGTTTTTCGACAAGCGCTCGAAGTTCGTGCACTACCGTCCGCGCACGCTGGTGATGAACAACCTCGAATTCGACCACGCCGACATCTTTCCCGACCTCGCGGCGATCCGGCGCCAGTTCCATCACCTGGTGCGCACCGTGCCCGGTTCGGGCCTGATCATCTCGCCCGCCGGCGACCCCGAACTCGACGCCGTGCTCGGCATGGGCTGCTGGACACCGACCGAGCACTTCCGTACCGACGGCGAGCACGACGCGACCCACTGGTGGGCGCGGCCGCTCGACGCCGCCGGCAGTCAATTCACCGTGATGCACGGCGCGCGCGAGGCCGGCACGGTGCGCTGGGCGCTGAACGGACGGCACAACATCAGCAACGCGCTCGCCGCCATCATCGCCGCGCGCCACGCCGGCGTGCCGCCGGCGGAGGCGATCGCGGCGCTGGGCGAGTTCCGCAACGTCCGGCGCCGGCTGGAGAAGCGCGGTGCGGTCGGCGGCATCGCCGTCTACGACGACTTCGCCCACCACCCGACCGCGATCGCCACCACGCTGGAGGGCTTTCGCCACAGCATCGGGCATGGCCGCGTCGTCGCCGTGCTGGAGCTGCGCTCGAACACCATGAAGATGGGCGTGCACAAGGAACTGCTGGCGCCGGCGCTCGCACAGGCCGACGAGGTCGTCCTCTACCAGCCGCCCGACCTCGGCTGGTCGCTGCAGGAGGTGGCCGACGCGGTCGGGCCGCGCTGTCGCGTGATCGATCGGGTACAATCGATCATCGATCATCTGAAGGCGAACAGCCGCAGCGGCGACCACATCCTGATCATGAGCAACGGCGGATTCGAGAACATACACAAGCGACTGCTCGAGGCGCTGGGCCATGGGCGCTAAGACCGTCGCGCTCGCGATGACCGGCGCCTCCGGCGCCCCCTACGGCCTGCGCCTGCTGGAATGCCTGCTGCAGTCCGGCGTGCGCGTGCCGCTGATGCTGTCGCCGCCGGGCCAGGTGGTGATCGCGATGGAGACCGACCTCAGGCTGCCCGGCACGCCGCGTGAGATCGAACGCACGCTGTCCGAACACTTCGGCGCCGCGCCCGGCCAGTTGCAGGTCTACGGCAAGGACCAGTGGACGGCGCCGCTCGCCAGCGGCTCGGGCGCGCCGGACGCGATGGTGGTGTGCCCGTGCACCAGCGGCACGCTGGCCGCGATCGCGACGGGAAACAGCGATAACCTGCTTGAACGCGCCGCCGACGTCGTCATCAAGGAGCAGCGCAAGCTGATCCTCGTGCACCGCGAGATGCCGGTGTCGGCTATCCACCTCGAGCACATGCTGAAACTCGCGCGCCTCGGCGTCGTCATCATGCCGGCGAACCCGGGCTTCTATCACCGCCCGCAGAAGATCGAAGACCTTGTGGATTTTGTCGTCGCGCGGATTCTCGACCACCTCGGTGTCGAGCACCGGCTCGTGCCGCGGTGGGGGGAGTAAAAAACAGGACTGAGGACTCAGGACTGAGTAGAACCAGTCTCAAATTTGATATGCATGCAATGAAACATCAAGTCGTCATTCCCGCGCAGGCGGGAATCCAGTGTTATTGCTTTTCGACAGATTAAAATCAATGGGTCCCCGCTTTCGCGGGGACGACACCTGCTTTTTTCACTCATAACCGATTTTGAGACAGGTTCTGGAAAAACCTGACTCCACTCTTGCGGCATCACCAGGCGGTGACGGATCATCGCCCCGGATGGGGACAGATTTTAAAATCTGTCCCCTGTCCACAATTGGTTCTGTTATTTTTGATTTTGACTCAGTCCTTAGTCCTAAGTCCTTAGTCCTTCTTTTCCAAACCCGGCCGGATCAAAGCCAGCGCTTCGACCCGCCTCCGTGCCAGTTCATCACCCAGCGCCTTGCCGCTGAAACCTTCCGCGGGCAGCGCCGATGCATCCACCGCCTGCGCTGTCTGCAAGGCGCGGCGCAGATAGATCCCCTGCGTGAACACGCTGTCCTCGTAGCCGGTGCGGCCACGCGAGTCGGCCTCGCATGCCTGCAGGAACAGCTCGAAGCGGTCCGGGCGGCGGAAGGCGTCGGTCGACTCCAGCAGGTGCAGCACTGTTTCCGGCCGCAGCTCCCCGGCGCGATGGACCTGGCCGTGATAACGCGCGACCAGCACGGCGAGGTCGCGGTAATCGTTGGGGATACGGTAACGCCGGCACAACTCCTCGACCAGCGTCACGCTGCGCTCCTCGTGGGCGATGTGGCGCGGCCACTGTTCGGGCGGCGTCGTACCCTTGCCGAGGTCGTGCACCAGCGCGGCGAAGCGCACGCGCATGTCGGCGGTCAGCCGCGCGGCGCTCTCCAGCACCATCATGGTATGCACGCCGGTGTCGATCTCGGGATGATGCTGCGGCGGCTGCGGTACACCCCACAGGCGCTCGATCTCGGGGAACAGCCGTGCGAGCGCGCCGCAGGCGCGCAGCACCTCGAAGAACGCCGACGGCCGCACCTCGCCGAGCGCGCGCAGGAGTTCCTGCCACACGCGCTCCGGCACCAGCGCGTCCACTTCGCCGGCGTCGGCCATGCGCCGCATCAATGCATTGGTCTCCGGCGCGACGGCGAAGCCGAGCGGCGCGAAGCGGGCGGCGAAACGCGCCACGCGCAGGATGCGTACCGGATCCTCGGCGAAGGCCTCCGACACGTGGCGCAGCACACGGTCATGCAGATCCCGCCGCCCGCCGAAGGGATCGATCAGGATGCCGTCCTCGGTCTCCGCCATCGCATTGATGGTGAGGTCGCGCCGAAGCAGGTCCTCCTCCAGCGTGACCTCGGGCGAGGCCTGCACTTCGAACCCCTTGTAGCCCGCCGCCACCTTGCGCTCGGTGCGCGCCAGGGCGTACTCCTCATGGGTCTCGGGATGCAGGAAGACGGGGAAATCCTGGCCTACGGGGCGGAAGCCGCGCGCGCGCATCGAATCGACGTCCGCCGGTGTCGCGCCGACCACCACCCAGTCGCGGTCCTGCACCGGGAGACCGAGCAGTCTGTCGCGCACCGCGCCGCCGACGATGTAGGCCTTCATCGGGCCTCCCTTGATCCGGATAAATCGGAGAACGGCATGACGGGCCCGGCCTGTGCTGTCGTTGATGCCACAGGTTACTGGATTCCCGCCTGCGCGGGAATGACAGCGAATGATTTGCCCGGCTCTCTATATATAGAGGCTCAGTAATTGTGGCGCGCGCGCTGGCGTATGTCATCCAGCCGCCCGCGCTGGTCGCGGTGGCGCAGGTACAGCGGCACCAGCGCCTCCACCGACGCCGGAGTGATGCCGAACAGCGCGGGAAAACCGCCCGCGCATACCGCATCGACCTGCAGCGAGAGGTAGTTGTCATGGGTGAAGGCCCGGCCCGGCAGGTGCCCCAGCACGGCGGCCTGCAGGCGCGACAGGCCGGGACTGAGCCCGATTACGCTGCGCCGGAGTCCGAGGACCCGCGCGGTGAGCTCCACCAGTTCCTTGAGCGTGTAGGCGTGCGGGCCGCACAGATCGTAACGGTGGCCGATCGTGCGCGGCTCTTCCAGCGCGACGAGCATGGCCTGCGCGACGTCGCCGACGAATACCGGCGCGAAGCGCGCCTGCGGGCAGGCGAGCGGAAACACCGGCATCGGCATCCTGAGCAGGCAGGCAAAGCGGTTGAAGAAATGGTCATCGGGCCCGAAGATCACCGACGGGCGGAAGCTGGTCACCTGCAGGTCGTCCGCCTTGTGCACCAGGTCTTCGCCCTCGCCCTTGGACTTGAGATACCGGCTCGGTCCGCGCGCGGCGTCGGCGTTGAGCGCGCTCATGTGCAGCAGGCGCCGCACGCCCGACTCGGAGCACAGCTTGACCAGGTTGCGCGGCAGTGTGACGTGCACATCCTGGAACCTGCCGGCCTTCCGCTCGTTGAGGATGGCGACCAGGTTCACCGCCGCCGCGCAGCCCCGCAACAGAGCGCGCAGCGCGGCCGGGTCGTGCACGTCGGCCTGGACCAGCTCGACGCCCGGCAGCACGCGCAGTGCCTTGTGGCGGTCGGCGCGACGCGTCGGGATGCGCACGCGATAGCCGTGGGCGGACAACAGGGCGGCGAGATGGCCGCCGACGAAACCGGTGCCGCCCAGCAGACAGACGAGCGGCTTGATCGCCGGCTCAATTTTCAAAGGCATGCGAAATCTCCGATTAGTAACACGCGCGGCGGCGAGGTTGCCGTGCCTCGCGATCGGGCGGCCTGTGATGCTGGATTGCTCCCGCATTGCCCGGACCCGCGGCACGCCAGCCGATTTTACGCGAGTCCGGCGCGCTTTGTCAGTCGCGCCCTGCAGCGCGGGTCGGCGCTGTGCTATTAAGCCTTAAATATTTGCCTGACACCCCTGTAGCCCGGATGATGCACAGCGAAATCCGGGAATGCTGATTTCATCTCCCCGGATTCCGGCGCCCTGCGCCTCCATCCGGGCTACGAACTACAGTGCGGGTCGGCGCTGTGCTACTCTGAATCAGTCCAGCCAGGACGGACACGTGAGGCAGTCATGGCGTTCATATCGATCAATCCGGCCGACGGCGCCACGCTGAAGGTGATCGAACCCTGGACCGGCGCCCAGATCGACCGCGCCCTCGACGGAGCGGCCGCCGCGGCCGCGCTGTGGTCGGACATGCCGCTCGCGCGGCGCTGCGAGCTGCTGCGCACGCTCGCCTGGGTCCTGCGCGAACGGCGCGAGCCACTCGCCCGCCTGATCACCCGCGAAATGGGCAAGCTGATCGGCGAGGCGCGCGCCGAGGTCGAGAAATGCGCCCTCGGCTGCGAATACTACGCCGATCATGCGGCGGCCTTCCTCGCCGACGAACCCGCCGCCAGCGACGCCGGGCGCAGCTTCGTGGCGTACCAGCCGCTCGGGACCGTGCTCGCCGTCATGCCGTGGAACTTCCCGTTCTGGCAGGTGTTCCGCTTCGCCGCGCCGGCGCTCGCCGCGGGCAACACCGCCCTGCTCAAGCATGCGTCCAACGTCCCCCAGTGCGCGCTCGCGATCGAGGAGCTGTTCCAGGACGCCGGCATCCTGCCCGGCGTGTTCACCACGCTGATGATCGAGTCCGGTCAGGTCGAGGCCGTGATCGCCGACCCGCGCGTGCACGCGGTGACCCTGACCGGCAGCGAGGCGGCGGGACGCCAGGTGGGTGCCGCCGCCGGCCGCGCCCTCAAGAAGAGCGTGCTCGAACTCGGCGGCTCGGACGCCTTCATCGTGCTCGCCGACGCGGACCTCGAGCTCGCCGCGATGACCGCCGTGACCGCGCGCTTCCAGAACGCGGGGCAGAGCTGCATCGCCGCCAAGCGCTTCATCGTCGACGACGCCGTCGCCGACGAGTTCGTCGAGCGCTTCCGCATCGGCGTGGAGGCGCTGCGCGCGGGCGATCCGCTCGACCCCGCCACCACGCTGGCGCCGCTCGCGCGCCCGGACCTGCGCGACGAGCTGCACCGCCAGGTCGAGGCGAGCCGCGCGCTCGGCGCCGTCGCGGTGACCGGTTGCGAGCCGATCCCCGGCCCGGGCGCGTACTACCACGCCTCGATACTCGACCGCGTCACGCCCGGCATGCCGGCCGCCGCCGAGGAGCTGTTCGGTCCGGTCGCCGCGGTGCTGCGCGTGCGCGACGAGGAAGAGGCCGTGGCGCTCGCCAACGCCTCGCGCTTCGGCCTCGGCGGCAGCGTCTGGACGCGCAACGCCGCGCGCGGCGAACATGTCGCGCGTCGGCTCGAGTGCGGCTGCGCGTTCGTCAACGGCATGGTCAAGAGCGATCCGCGCCTGCCCTTCGGCGGCGTGAAGGATTCCGGCTACGGCCGCGAGCTGTCGCGCCTCGGCATGCTCGAATTCGTCAACGCCAAGAGCGTCTGGATCCGCTGAGCGCGGCGATCGCGGCGCGCCTGTGGAAATACTTCCGCCCGATCTGATCTCCTATCTCCTGCTGGGCGCCGGGGCCGGCTTTTGCGCGGGCCTGTTCGGCATCGGCGGCGGCCTGATCATCGTCCCGGCGCTGGCGTTCATGCTGGAGGCGCAGTCGGGCAGCGCGCTGATGCACACTGCGGTCGGCACCTCGCTCGCGACCATCATCCCGACCGCGCTCTCCTCGATCCGGGCGCACCACCGCCACGGCGCGATCTCCTGGCCGCTGGCGGGACGCCTCGCCCCCGGCATCGTCCTCGGCACCGCCGCCGGCGCGGCCTTCGCCGACCAGGTCAGCGGCGAAACCCTGCGCATCGTCTTCGCCGCGTTCATGCTGGCGATCTCCCTGTACATGGCCTCCGGCATCATGCCGGCGGGTCGGCGCGCGCTGCCCGGCGCGGCGGGCATGGGCGCGGCGGGCTTTACGATCGGCGCCGTCTCCGCGCTGATCGGCATCGGCGGCGGCACGCTCACCACGCCGTTTCTCGCCTGGTGCCGCGTCGAGCTGCGCCGCGCGATCGCCACCTCCGCCGCCTGCGGCCTGCCCATCGCGCTGACCGGCACGGCCGCCTACCTGATCGCCGGACTCGACGCGACCGGCCTCCCGGCCGGCAGCAGCGGCTATATCCACTGGCCCGCGGCGATCGCGATCGCCGCGGCGAGCATCTTCACCGCGCCGCTCGGGGCGCGCCTCACGCACAGCCTCCCGGTCGCGCGGCTGCGCCGCCTGTTCGCCCTCCTGCTGGTCCTGGTGGCCGTGCGCCTGCTGTTCCCGTGAATCCGGGGGCGATCCGGCCGCCCCGACGCAGCGCGGAAAATCTCCAGCCCGGCAAGGGGCTTGCGGCATGATGCCGCGCCGGTGCGCGGGCGGCCCGAAATTCAGCCTTGAGCGCCGTTCCGGTTCCGTGGTCAAATACCCGCAGGCCGCGATTACCAGAACAATACCGATCGGTCAGCGGCGGCCGCAATCGTGCAAGCAGGCAACCCATGTTCAAATTCTCCCTGTCCGAGCTGATCCAGCCGGAAACCAGGATCACGATCCTCGACGTCGGCGCCAGCCTGACGGAGAAGCCGCCCTACGCGCACCTCATCGAATCCGGGCTGGTGCGCGTGATCGGCTTCGAGCCCAACGAGGAGCAGTGCGAAAAGCTGCGGAATTCCTACGGCAAACCGCACGAGTTCTTCCCCTACTTCATCGGTGACGGGAATCCCGCGGTGTTCTGGGAGACGAACTGGTTCGCGACCGGCTCCCTGTTCAAGCCGAACAAACCCATGCTGGAAAAATTCCAGAATCTCTACGAGCTCGTCACGCCGGTCGCGCAGCACAACATCCAGACGAAACGGCTGGACGACATCCCCGAGATCGACGACGTGGATTACATCAAGATCGACGTCCAGGGCGCCGAGCTGATGGTGTTCAAGGGCGGGGAGAAGCTGCTGGAAAAGGTCCTGTTCATCCACAGCGAGGCCGAATTCCACCAGCTGTACGAGGATCAGCCCCTGTTCGCCGACCTGGATATCTACCTGCGCGGCAGGAATTTCATGTTCGGCAAGTTCGTGGGTTTCGGAACCCGCTGCATCAAGCCGACGCTGGTCAATTCGAACCCCAACCTGGGCACCCACATCCTGTGGTGCGACGCGCTGTACCTGAAGAACTGGCTCGACCCCTCGGTCTTCTCCAACGACAAGCTGATCAAGTACGCGATCATCGGGCACGACATGTACGACTACGCCGATCTGTCCTATTACCTGCTGAAGCACCTCGACGAGCGGAAGGGCACGAACTACGCGCGGGACTACTATCAGATGCTGACGAAACCCTGAGCCTGCGCGTACCTCCGCCGGCGTGCGATAAGGCCAGCCCCGCGTCTCTCCCCGGCTTCAGTCCCTGAAGTTCTTGAACTGCAGCGGCAGCTCCAGCTTCGACTTGCGCAGCAGCGCGATCGCATCCTGCAGGTCGTCCCGCTTCTTGCCGGTCACGCGCACGCTGTCGCCCTGGATCGCGGCCTGCACCTTGAGCTTGCTGTCCTTGATCAGCCTGACGATCTCCTTCGCGAGCGGGGCCTCGAGACCCTCGCGCACGGTGACGCGCTGGCGCGCCTCGCGCCCGAAGATCTCCGGCTCGTCGGTCTTCAGGCAGGAGATGTCGATGCTGCGGCGGGTCAGCTTGTCCTGCAGGATATCCAGCATCTGCTTGAGCTGGAAATCGGACTGCGAGTGCAGCGTGACCACCTGCCCCTCCTGTTCATACTTGGAGCCGCTGCCCTTAAAATCGAAGCGGTTGCCGACCTCGCGGTTGGCCTGGTCGAGCGCATTGGCGAGCTCGTGCTTGTCCACCTCGGAGACGACGTCGAACGACGGCATAACGATTACCTCCGTGATCATTGACTGACATGACGACCGGCACAGGAATCCTGGCGGACATGCACGACCCCGGGACCGGCGGCGTGTGTCCGCTGTGCGGCACGCCCGGCGCGGTGCTGCATCACAGTGACGCTGCGCGCGCGTACCTGCGCTGCGCCGTGTGCGCGCTGATCCATGTGCCTGCGCGCCATCATCTGCCAGCCGACCAGGAAAAGCAACGCTATGATTATCATCAGAACGATGCGCAGGATGCCGGTTACCGCCGCTTCCTCGCGCAATTGTTCGAGCCGCTCGCGCCGCGCCTGCCGGCGGGCGCGGCGGGACTCGACTACGGCTGCGGGCCGGGCCCGGTGCTGGCGCGGATGTTCGGGGACGCCGGGTTCTCCATGCGCGTGTACGACCCGTACTACGCCCCGGACACCGGCGCGCTGCAGCGGGAATACGATTTCCTGACCTGCACCGAGGCGGCCGAGCACTTCGCGTATCCCGGCGCGGAATGGCAGCGCATCTGCGCGCTGGTCCGGCCCGACGGCTGGATCGGCGTGATGACCAGCCTTCACGACGATGCGCCCAGCTTCGCGGACTGGTACTACAAGAACGACCCGACGCACGTGTGTTTCTACGCGCGGCAGACCTTCGAATGGCTGGCGCACAGGCATCGGCTGACGCCGCAGCTTGTGTCCGGAGCGGTGATCCTGTTGCAGCGGCAGTAACGGGAGCGGGCGTCCCGATCAGGGTGACAGCAGATCGGACCCGAACCATTCAACCTGCAGGCCGCGATAATGCTCGGCCTTGCGCACCTGCAGATGCTCCAGCGGATTGAGGTTATCCGTCAGCGGCACGCCCCCGGATGCGTCCACCTCGATGAGCCGGTTCTTCAGCCACGCCGCCTGCCCGCGATCGAGCGCGGGTGAATCGAGGTCGAGGGGGTGGAACGAGGCGAGGAAGATGAAGTCGTTCAGGTCCCTCCCGGGCTCGGAAACAAAGACCTGGCGATGCGCGAACACCTGCGCGAGCGTGCGCGCGACGGATGCGAGCGCGGCATCGTGTCCCTTGTCCGTCAGCGCCACGAAATTGAGGGCGAGGATGGCGCGATCCGACATCAGCGCACGCAGCTGCGACAGCGCCTCGACCGTCAGCAGGTGCGCCGGCTCCGCTCCGCCGGTGAAGCAATCGAGGATGACCAGGTCGTAGGGACCTGTTAACTGACGGATCTCGTAGCGCGCGTCCCCGACCCGGGCATCGCCCGTGGGAGTAAAGCCGAAGTATTCAACGGCGGCCTCCGCGACCACCGGATCGATCTCCAGGGTATCGGTCACGATCCCGTAGCGGTCGCGCAGCGTCATCGCCATATGGCCCGCGCCCTGGCCCACGAGCAGTGCACGACTGATCCCGGGCACCAGGGCCGGAATCAGCTTCGCGATCTCCTGGTAGGTGAGCTGGTTGACGCCGTCGGAGATCCGGGCCGCGCCGATCGCCGAGGCGTCGGACATCAGCAGGCGCAGGTCGCGGGCCGGCTCGTCGACCACCCGCACCCAGCCGTAGAGACTCTCGCGCTCGAAGCGGACCTGGAACCTCTCGCCGCCGGTGTAGACATGGCCCGCACCGATGACCTGCGGCAGCATCGCCATGCCGGCCACGACCAGCAGCACGCACGGCAGTATCGCGTGGCTCCGGCCCATTCGCCTTTGTTCATAGACAGACAGGGTCACCGCCAGCAGGAACAATACGATGCTGAGACCGATCAGCACTTCACGCGAGCCCACCAGCGGAAACAGGAAGAAACCCAGCATCAGGGTGCCCACCACGCTCCCCAGCGTGCTCACGGCATAGATCGAACCCGCGCTGCTGCCGACGCGATCCAATTGGGTGGTCGCGAGCTTGATGGCAAAGGGTCCCACGACGCCGAGCAGGGTCAGGCTCGGCGTAAACAGGATCAGCGCGCTGACGAAGGCGCCGGCGCGCAGGCCGAGCGGATCGGTCGCCAGCAGCACCGGGCGGACCATCCACGGGATCGCGAGCGTCAGCAGTGCGGCGAGCGCAATGACCAGGGAAAGACCCGTGCGCTTCGCGCGGTCGGCCCACCAGCCGCCGACGAAATAGCCCACGGCGAGCGCGATCAGCGCGACCGAGATCAGTGAGGACCAGACATACAGGCTCGCGCCGTAGAACGGGGCGATCAGCCGCGTCCCCAGCAGCTCGATCACCATCACCGCGGCGCCTGTCGTGAAAACAGTCAGATAGAGTCCGGCGCGTTCCATCTTCATAGACAAGCCCCCTCAAAAAGGAATCCGCCCGCGCCCCGGACGGGACACGGGCGGATATCGTTCCGGATCAGGCCGACTCCGCAATCAGGCGGGTGGCATATCCTCGTCGCCCGGGGTTTCCGGGGCGCTGGCATCGCCGGGCGGCATATCCGCATCCGTCAGAGCGGCGGCCGCCGTTATCGTGCTGTCGGGCGGCAGCAGGTCGACGCCGAGGATGGTCTCCTCCGCTGATGCCGTGGGATCAGGATCCGGCGTCTCATCTGAATCGCTGTCACCGCCACAGCCTGCCAGCAGCGCCAGGCATACGAATGCCACACCGGACAATGCAGTCAGTTTGTGTGCGCGCATCAGTATTTCACCCAGATCGTGTCGGACTCGGTCAGCGTGGTGCCGGTATCCGTGCCCAGATTGCTGTAGGTGAGGTCTTCAGTCACCAGTTCATCGATCTTGTCCGAGGTGGTGGCGTTGGGGCTGTAGCCCTTCTTCCCTACCCAGACGATCGCGGCGTCGCCGAAATAGGCCTTCAGCCGGGCGGCGATCGGGGCGGTGGCGAAATCACCGACAGTGGAGGCATCCAGCGTGTACTGGTTGAATCCCTTGCGCTTCTCCGGGAAAGCAATGATCGTGGGCGAACCCGAACCCCAGTCCAGCACAATATCACCGCTGCTAACACCATCGTTGCAGGTCTGCACCGCCGGGAACTGGTATTTCTTGATGGCGAAATCGTCGGCGGAGGCAACGGCCGGCATCCTCATGCGGATGCTCACCTTGTAGAGCTGGTCGTCGGCAGCAGCAATGCCCGCAACCTTGTTCCAGGTGAACGTGATCGAACCGTCGCCATTCGCGGTGCGCGACACATCTCCGAATTCCCCGGCGTTGCTCGGGCGAACCGAGCCGGCCCCGGTGGCGGTGACAATGGCCGCGGGCACCGTGATCTCGAGCCTGGTGGTATCCATGGCCGGATCGACAGCCGGAACAGCTTCGTCGTTGCAGCCGTGCGGAACCAGGAACTGGATGTCGCTGGTGCCGTTGGCGACGCCGAAGGTGGTCTGTCCGCTGGCGGAAAGGGGCAGGGTGTTGTTGAAAATACCCACGTGGGCCATGGCGCTGCCGGCGCCCAGCAGGCCGGTTACGAGTACTGCATATGCCGATTTTTTCATTACCGATTCTCCCATTAAATATAGGTATAAACAGCCGCCGCGCCTCGGTCCGGCGCCAGCCGCACAAGGACGGATCTACATCGCCGAAAGAATGTATTCGATCTTCCACGCGATGAACATGCGGCAAAATGCCGCACCCTCACCATCGATGAGTGAGGCTACAATTGGCGGTCTGTGTGAATGCAAACGAAGCCGCAGCAATTCATCGGGTTGCCGCACCGGCGAGGCCATATACAGTGATCACGATCCGCAGATGCGACGCCAGGCGTGCGCTGAACTCCGCGCTGTGCGCCGCCATGCTCGCACTGGGCGCCAGCCCGTTCATTTACGCAGACGAGATACGGCCCGTCCCGCCGTGCAATCTGAAACAGATGGACTCCGACGAGTCCTTCAATCTGCACCGGTATCACGGCAAGGTCGTGTACGTCGATTTCTGGGCCTCGTGGTGCGGTCCCTGCGTGAAGTCATTTCCATTTCTGAACACGCTCGATCGCGACCTCAAGGGACAGGGGCTGGAAGTGCTGGGCATCAACCTGGATGAGAACCTGGAGGATGCGTCCGCCTTTCTCGCCAGGCACCCGGCCGGATTCAGCATCGCCATCGATCCCGACAAGAGCTGTCCCAGGGACTTCGGCGTGCAGGGCATGCCGACATCGTATCTCGTCGATCGCCAGGGGAGGATCCGGTTCGTGCATCTCGGATTCCGGCCGGGAGAGGCCGGCCAGCTCAGATCGAAGATCGAGCAATTACTGAATGAACCAGCCACGGAACTTTGAAGGCAGGCTGATCGATCTGTCATTCCGGGCCAAGCGCAGCGAAGTCCCGGAATCCCGCTTGCGCGGGAGTGACATCAAGGCAATCCGAGATTTCTGAATATACCCAGGCGGGAAAATGAGCAGACAGACGATGATCCGGTATTCGCTATCGACGCTCGCTTTCGTGCTGATGCTGTCGGGCTGTGCCTCCGTCGAGCCCTGGGAACGGGGCACCCTGGCCAGGCCGCAGATGGCATCGGACCCGCATCCGCTGCAAAGCTCGCTGAGCACGCATGTGTATAACAGCCGCGAGGCGGCATCAGGCGGCAATTCCGCCGGCGGCGGCGGTTGTGGCTGTTATTAGGCAACCGGGCGCGGCCGTCATGCGGCGCCGCCGTCTTTCGCAACTGACGGGCCGGAACGCGGACGCACATCTCCTGGTTCCGGATTACCGCAGACACAATCGCGCGCCGGAGCGCCGGAGTCCCCTGAGGGCCCTGACGCTCGCCGCCATGGCCCTGCCCGGCCTCATGGCGCAACCCGTCTGCGCGGAGGAAGGCGACTCGGCCGGTTTTCAGTTCGGACACTATCAGGAAGGCGAGCGGGACCTGGCCGGTGCCGACAGCATGTTCGACCCCATCGAGGTCGACAGCTTTCACACCGGCGTGAACTTCACGCCGGGCGATCGCCTGAAGGGCACGGTCAAATTCACCGAGGACGCCTGGTCCGGCGCAACGCCGGTCGCGACCGCGCCGCTGTCGGCGCACGGCAACCGCGTCACCACGACCCATGTCATGACGGGCGCCTCCATCGAAGGCCTTCACAATCACGACGAGGAAGCGGAAGAGGAAACGCCTGCTGAGACCGATGGTGTAACCGGCGCCTCGCCGTATCTCTACAGCACGCTGAAGCTGGACGGGCAATACCGGCCGCTGCTCACGGACGTGGAAGGCGCGGTCATCGGCGGCGTGGACACGGAACTGGTGCACACCATGTCCAGCGCATCGCGCGAGGTGCGCAAACAGGTCGATCTGGGCCTGAGCCGGGAATTCAATGAGTCGGCGCTGAATGTCGGCGGAGGGATCTCGCACGAGCGGGACTTCGAATCGATGTACGGCAGCCTCGGCGGACGCTGGGACTTCAACCGCAAGCTCACCACCCTGGAAGCCGGCCTCAGCTACACCGCCAGCACCACCGAGGCCCTGCTCGATCATGATGTCGTGCCCCATGTCTATGAGCCGTACATGTACATCTACGAGCGGCGCGGCGATGACATATACAACCGGACCCAGTCGACCAGCCGGATGGAGCTCGGCGAGTTCGCGCCGACCCTGACGGGAGATCGCACGGACTGGGCGATGAACCTCGGCGCGACCCGGATCCTGAACAAGAAGGCCTACCTCGAAGCGAATCTTGGCTACACGCGCAGCTCCGGCTACCTGTCCAACCCGTACAAGGCCGTGGAGGCGATATTCATCGACCCGCTGCTGCAGGAAGGCCAGGCCGGCGGCAATACGTCCGCGGACTATGTCTATGACGCGCAGATCGTCGCGCTGCTGGAACAGCGCCCGGACCTGAGAAACCAGGGCACGCTCAACCTGCGCTACGTCCAGCACATCGCCGCCACCGACGCCGCCCTGCACCTGAATTACCGCTACTTCCAGGACGACTGGGGGATTCGCGCGCATACGCTGCAGACCGAGTGGGTGCAGCCGGTGGGCGACAGCTGGACCCTCTCGCCCAGGCTGCGCTATTACTCGCAATCGGCCGCCGACTTCTACACGCCCTATCTCACCACGCAGCAGGGCCTGTTCACCTATGTGACCGATCCGACCCTCGGGCCGATCTACATCAATACCGGGTCGCCCACCGACGGCATCAAATATTACGAGGATCAATCGGGAACGGTGACGCCGCCGATCGATCCCAACCCGGGCTCGCGCAATTTCGGCCAGCCGGTGGTCAGCCTCAACGGCCTCGCCGTCATCAACCAGCAGACCGGACAGCCGGTCAACGACCAGACACTGGTCGACGCCCTGACGCAGGAAACGGTGCCGTTCGACCGCAAGAAACTCCCCGAACACTATTCGAGCGACTCGCGGCTCGCCGGTTACGGCACGCTGAGCGCGGGCATCACGCTGGTCAAGCGCCTGGCCAAAGGGATCCGGCTCGAACTCGGTTATGAATACATCGAACATGCCGGCAGCCTGAAGCTCGGCGGCGGCGGCGAGGACGATTACATCGATTACGATGCGTCCCTGTTCAACGCCGCGGTCACGATCGACCTCGACTCGGCCAATCTCTTCGACGGCGCGATGGAGGATCACTCTGGCCACGCGGGGCACATGCATCACGACATGCACGAGCACCACGCGGGCGGCGCGCCGGCCGGCGTCATGTTCGACCACATGCTGGCCGGCAGCGGAGACCTCATGGTGGGCTACCGCTACATGTTCAGCCGCCAGGGCGGCGATATCCTGGGCGGCAGCAATACCGGCGGCGTCAGCGATTTCAACATCATCAATCGCGCCTGCGCCGGCAAGCCCTGTTATGTCCGTCCGACCGAAATGAGCATGCACATGCACATGCTCGACATCATGTACGCCCCCACCGACTGGCTGAACCTGATGCTGATGCCGCAGTTCGTGGAGATGGACATGTCCATGCGGCTGCTCGATGAGTCGCCCCGCACCGGCGGCATGGACGCCATCGGCATGGCCATCACGCACAGCAGCCATGCCCACACCTCGGCGGGCTTCGGCGACACCGAGATGCACGCGCTGTTCAGGCTGTTCCGCGGCCGCAGCTCCGGGATGCACCTGGGCCTGGGCCTCAGCGCTCCCACCGGCGACGTGTCAGTCGGGATGCGGAACATGATGCACGTCGACATGGGCCTGATGGATTACGGCATGCAACTCGGCAGCGGCACCTGGGACTTCAAGCCGAGCCTGACCTACACCGGCGCGCGCGCGCCTCTGTCCTGGGGCGTGCAGCTCAACGGCACGATGCGCCTCGAGGATCGCAACGCCTCCGGCTACGCCCTCGGCGACGTGCTCCAGGCTACGGCCTGGGGCAGCTATGACCTGGGCGACGTCTGGTCGACCTCGCTGCGCGGCATTTATACCTTGCAGGGTGAGATCGAGGGCGCATACAACGACACCCACATCCGGATTGGCCCGGTGGACTACCCGCACAACTACGGCGGCACCTTCATCGACCTCGGCCTCGGCCTGTCCGCCAGCATCCGGAGCGGGACCTTCGCGGGCAACCGCCTGAGCCTCGAATGGCTGCTGCCGGTGCAGAACGATTTCAACGGCCACCAGCTCGACCGCGAAGGGACACTGGTCTTCAACTGGGGCATCCATATCTGACGACCGGGCCGACTTGACACCCCGTCACCCGGAGCCGCATCGTTTGGGAAGTCATGAAGTCTTCCGGCGAATCGCGACTGTTCAAATTCCCGTTCAGGGCGATGGGCTCGCCGTGCGAGATCCAGCTCTACGCGCGCGACGACTCCGCCGCCCGCCGCATCGCGAACCTGGCCATCGCCGATGCCGAACGGCTGGAGGCGCGCTACTCACGTTACCGCGACGACAGCCTGCTGTCCGCCATCAACCGCGTCGCGGCCGCGGGCGGCAGCATTAACGTCGACGATGAAACCGCCAGCCTGCTGAACTACGCCGACACCTGCCACCGCGAGAGCGACGGCCTGTTCGACATCACCTCCGGCCTGCTGCGCCAGGCCTGGAACTTCAAGTCCGGCACCCTGCCCGAGGACAGGCAGATCCGGCAACTGCTCGACCGGATCGGCTGGCACAAGGTGCGCTGGTCGCCGCCGACGATCGGGTTCGAACCCGGCATGGAGCTCGACCTCGGCGGCATCGTCAAGGAATACGCGGCCGATCACCTCGCGACGCTGTGCCGGAACGCGGGCGCGCGCCACGGCCTGGTGAATCTCGGCGGCGACATCCGCGTCATCGGTCCGCACCCGGACGGGAGTCCCTGGCGCATCGGCATACAACACCCGCGCAAGCCGGGCATCGAACCGATCGAGACCATCGCCCTGCACCAGGGCGGCGTCGCGAGCAGCGGCGATTACGAGCGCTGCATCATCGTCGACGGCATCCGCTATGGCCATATCCTGAATCCGAAAACCGGCTGGCCCGTGCGGCACATGGCCGCCGTCACCGTGGTGGGAGATTTCTGCGTCGTGGCCGGCAGCGCCTCCACCATCGCGATGCTGAAGCAACAGGACGGCCCGGCCTGGCTGGAAAGCCTGGGATTGCGCCATCTTTGGGTGGATGTGGAAGGGAATGTCGGCGGATCGCTGAGCCGGCCTGTCGTTCGCCCGTAGTCCGGCGTGATGCGGACATAGATTGCACTATGCTGCGGATGGGGACAGATTTGAAATCTGTCCCCGATGTTCTATTGATCAGTACTATGCCGCCCTGGCGTGCAATTGAAGGCCGAGCGCCTTCGCCACCTTCAACACTGTCGCCAGACTGGGGTTTCCATCCTCGCTCAAAGCCTTGTATAAGCTCTCGCGACTGAGCCCCGATTCCCGCGCCACCTTCGACATCCCCTTGGCGCGCGCAATATCCCCCAGCGCCCGGGCGATACCGGCGGCATCATCCGGCGCCTCGGTCAGCCATGCATCCAGGTAGGCGGCCATTTCCTCGGGCGTGCGCAATTGATCCGCAACATCGTAGGGAACGGTCTTTGTCTTTACTCTGGTTTTGGTAGATGTCTTTGCCATAGTCGATCCATACAAACATGCTGACGCACATGACATTAGATCGTATCCTATAGGATACAGCTGTCAAGCATTAATGTGGCCTATGACGAGACAGAACGCCCAAATCAAAAAGTCATCGATGGGAGCTCACTGGTAGCCGCTGACGGGGACAGATATGAAATCTGTACCCGATGTTAAATAAATCTGTCCCCAATTTTATTTCAGTCCGGCCGCGCGCCTTCCGGCGGCGCGCGCAGGAACCAGAGCTGGTGGGCGCAGATCAGCCATTGCAGCGCGAAGGCGGTCCCCATCACCGCGCCGCCGGCGAACACCGTGTAGGCGAACACCACCGACACCTTGGTCAGCCACCAGGAACCGATGTCGACGAAGATCGCGAGGAAGGGCAGCGCGATCAGGATCGACTTCAGGTGGCGCTGCCGTACATAGGCATGGCTGAAGATCAGGCCGAGGAATGCGAAGATGAAGGTCATGCCGAACAGGTGCACGTGCGACACGCGCACCAGCGCGCCGATGGACACCCCGCCGTCGGTCGCCGTGAGCGGCCTGACCTCGGCATAGCTCCCCAGCGAGGGATCCCTGCTGGCATGGCAGAGCTGGCACTTCGCCTGCAGGATCGGCTGGATATCCCGATTGAATTCCGCTTCGTCCGCCCCCGTGCGCACCCAGGCGATGATCTGCTGGACCTGCTCGGGGCTCGCCATGGCGGACATCGGGCCGCGCAGCGCCGTCTCCAGCCGGCTGTTGTCCGGCGTACCGGCATAGGCGATCTGAATGTCACGCACCGACAGGCCGGGTTTGCCGTCCGCGCCCGCGTGCACCTCGAAGATCTGGATCACGGCAAACAGGTAGCCGAGGCCCAGGATCAGCAGAATCATGCTGTAGAGCACCTTGAGGTGGCGCGGCAGTTCGGAGAAGAACGGATGGTGATAGACCGGGCGGCTGGCGTTCATAGCGATGGCTCACTTAAGTGAGAGCGCCCGGGGCTGGGCGAGCCGAGATTCTAACCGAAGCGGCGGTGATAAAACGAGTCCGCACCTGGCTTCAAGTATGTCAGGTTCGTGACAAGGGCGGAGGACCTTCGCTAATCATCAGGTGCGTGCGCATCAAGGGCTCGGAGTGAATGAACATCTCAGTCATAGAATTTTCACCAG
This sequence comes from Gammaproteobacteria bacterium, assembly GCA_016712635.1. NCBI lineage: Bacteria > Pseudomonadati > Pseudomonadota > Gammaproteobacteria > Gammaproteobacteria bacterium. The sequence continues at coordinate 671,438 of JADJQS010000001.1, forward strand.
CTCTGGCCCCCTGATCCGCTGATAACGTTCGGCTCACGGGCCGCATGTCCCATGGAGCCGATAATTACGCCGCGGATTCCTGCTGCACATCCCATCCTGGGAATACCAGGACCGCGGGATGACATTTGAGCGCTCTGGCAAGAACCTTGGCTCGCTCCACCCCAAGGCTAACTCGATCATTTTCAATAGCCGAGATAGTAGACTGTGGAATGCTGGTAATTTCCAGCAAGTTCATTCTGACTTAACCCTGCAACTCTCGAAGGATTTTCACCGACTCGCCTACCGACACTTCCACCATTTTCTTCGCTTTACGATAATCTTTCATTTCACTTGCTCCGATAATCATGTGTGGAGTCACGCTGACTACCTGCACAGAACCTTTTCTCTCACCACCCGGTAAATCACACGATACTGAATATTGAGACGGGAAGATCGGTGCCCCTGCCATTCACCTCTTAGAGCTTCGTCTCTGAATCCTGAGATTGCCCTTAACCCCTCTGGGCCGCTGATTAAAACGATATCCTTCCATTTCTCGTAACGCTTGAGGATATCCATAGGAAGCGCCTCCAGTTGCTTTATGGCCTTCCTGTGCTCGTATATCTCCCACATACCTGAATTAGTATATCCTATATGGTATGTCAATCGCGCGGCATAACGAGTCGCTAACCGGTGCAGCGCTTTTTGCATGTCCGGTTGAGCGACTTGTCAGAGATTGCTCCTGGGTCTCCGTATATGCATCGAGAAGCCAGCGAATCATTTTCTGATATTGGGTATTATGCTTCGTTGCCTCGCATAAGCTTCATCATAGGAGGAATCGGAAAAATACTTTTTATATGCATCTTTCAATAAGTCTTCACAGGCTGGATCATGATTTTCAATCAACGCGGGCTTAAACCAAGACGACTCAACATTGACATCATCTGCCGGTGCCGGCTTTACCGCGCATGCCAAATAGAAGAACATCATCATGTAGTTCAGTTTCCGCATCTGTTCCTTCTTTAATTAGAGAGAACCGAGAGGGTCAGAGATCTACACCCGATCGCCTTGCCCGAATGTGCATGGCAGATTTTTTATCGGAGGTATCGAGGTCAGCGATGGTTATATCAACAACTCTGACCCCTTGATACCCGCAACGTGAGCACTTGAATTGTTTCACTTTGGGTTGGCTCATTGGAAAAAGCTTACTCACAATGGTCAACACAACGACCATTGCGATAAGAACTCCAATGACAATTTCCGGTGACATTTAACTCCTAGGCTGGCACGACTGCAAATTGTTATTTGCTTCTATCCTTCTCATGATCTCACGTTTGCGAGAAACACTCTCATCGCCTATATCGATCCCCTAGGATCTTCAGTCGTAATGGGCTTTGACCCCTTTCCCCCACCTAAAATAACGTGGTCTGTCCCCTGTTGCCCATCGAACAATTTCCAAATTTGGTGCTTGAATCATAGTGAGTCCCTTTGTAAGGCCAACGCACAAGCTGTGAGGCGCAAACGAAGCACAGCGGAGTTTGCGCCCGAACAAGCGCCTTGTTAGGCGCTTATCAAATCTTAATACGTTACTTTCAAATTTGGATGAAACGTACTCACTGGATTATCCGCAGAATCTGGATCCTTGAGCGCCATCCTTACTTGTGTTGCGATCTCAGCTTTATACGTTTGAAGATTTGGCACCATTGTGAAGATATTCGTAGTATCAATTTGGATGGTTCTGAATTGTTCTAAGTCGAAAGGTATCTTGTCGGCCTTCCTAATTATTTGAACCGTTGGAAGGCGACATACATGCCGCAGGCACAACTCGTAGAATACGTTTGGATTGTGATAAGAGAGGTCCGCAATAACAAGTTTTGCTTTTAAGATATGTTCAATAATTTGGGAAGTTATCATTCCAGGCTTGCCGATCTTATCCGCCCTGACAACGGCTAGCCCAAACTCTTCAAGAGTTGGTTCTACAATAGATCCTAAAAACAAGTCTGCTGCGCCTATGCTCTGTGCCTTCATCACCAATAGGAGAAATGTAGAAACAAATCTTTTCCCATTCATGAGGTTCGGCCTTCGGGGCTTTGCCCCGATTCTCGTCTCGCGGTTGATCAACGGGATTTTCTAATGAAGTTGCCGATGAGCTCGATGCAGGCAACTCTTCCAGAATTTGCTCGATTGGCACTATCCTTTCGGGTCCAGCTATGGGCTTCAGTACACCAAGGAACTTAGAGTTAACGATAAACATCTAAACGCATTCCTTTACATCGTCCTCCGGTATGTTTTGCTCCTTTGCCAAATCCTCTAGCACAGATGTTGCTGGAAGCCTATTCCCTTTCAGCGAATCATAGAGAGCCTTAAATGGAGGAATCTTGTCGATGGCCAGCTGGAAACGTGCCTTTAGTTTGTCGCGTGGAGCGATCTCGGAACCTGTAACCACTTTCCCATCCGCAGTAAGCTCAAGGTGTTCGGCTGTATAGCTTCCTTTCGTCAAGCCATACTTATTCGAATTGACAATAAGCATGCGACTTGAGCTGCTGTCGGGCGATTTTCCAATTTGATCGAACAGGGTCAATCTGCGCACCTTTTGCCCGGCAGCGTGCTTTTGAATCGCATTTGCAAGAGTCAGGGCTTCTTCAAAGGATGCAGCCGGGAAGAGAGTGGTTCTGCGCGCTCTTTTCTGTGTGGCCTCTTGCTTTTGAGAAACCTTCCTTGCTGCAGCTTTCTTAACCATACCTGCCTCCTTAGTGAAACTAGCTCGATTAATCTAACGTTTCGCGTAACCGGCGGTCGAAAGCGGCAGAGCGAAGCGGCGCCGATTTTGGCCGTCCTAGTTCACGCGATTGTTAGGATTGTTCATGAGCATGATGCTGGTCGTAGATTAGAAACTTGTAATAGTAAAGAGACTTGATGACGTGATGGAGATTATGCATTTCGCGGAATGCGATGAGCAGCAAATGCATGAAATCAAGAAACGCAAGGTCTTCCCCTTGAGCATTATCGATCCGGCCACCGTCTGGAAAATGGGTAACAACCTGTGTTGCTTGATCATACTGAACGTTATTGTGAGCGATGGCATTGCGCAACCCAAGGTTAAAAACGTCTTGGGAGTGGTTGTACCAACAGTCGTCTAGGTACTTGAACTTGTCGGAAAGAGTCTTTTCGGACAACTTTCGCAAACCACTCAGTGAGCCGCCATCAATAGTCCTAAACGAGTTTGCATCTCCTCTATGCAAGAGATTATTTATCCCGGCAACCAGCACGAGTTGCCTGCCAATAATTTCAGAATGTCTTTGTAGAGGTCTTTAAAGCTAAAAAAATCGCTTGAGGAGACGCGCCCGGCGACAATTTTCGACATATCCCCCTTGATAAGATCGAGAAATAGCGCGGGCCGCAACGGCAGCTCGGCATCAAATATCTTTGGGTATATTATCAAGCAATCTCTCTGTAGGGCATCCATGAATCCTGCTCTAAATATCTCATCAATAAATGAATCCAAGGTCGCTCTGTCGAATGCGAACAGCATCCTCGGCAATTTTTCAGAAATCTCCCTCCCGTGTTCATGTACGACAAAGGGAAGAAGGCTTTTGCTATAACCCGGTAAAGGTAGCGTTCAGGTCTTGCGGAAGAAGGGATTGCTCTTGATTTTCCTCCAGGTATTCCGCCGCCCTTCGCTGGAAAGAGCTGCTTGTTCTTTCCGTGGTATAGGTTGATTATCCGCTTCAGTTCTTCGGCCCTTGGATAGATCTGGTTCAGAGCATGCAACCTAGCGGCATGAAACTGGGATATCTCAAAAGCTTTCCTTCGGTCCCCGCCCGTCGCTTCCTCCACTTGAGCGAGTGAAGCAAACCATGGAGTGACGCCTGGCACATACTCGCCGAATTTAACCGGAAAATCCAAGTGAAGGTCGACAAAAGGATTTATTCCGGAGAAAGGGCCATTGGCTTGCTGCTCCGATGGTTCGCATCCCTTAAAACTAAAATTGGAGTGAGGGGCCTCGGTGATGTCTAACACGATTTCCAGTTGCGAATGACAATGTGGGCATGAAAACTGGATCGGCTGGATGAGTCGATTCGAATATCCAATCCTGCAGTCAGTATCTAACTCACAAGTACCACAGGTAATTGTCATACACGTATTCATGAATCCTCTACCAGAATGCCGCGAAATCCTAACAGTGAGTAGATATTAAAATACTCCGTTATAACGTATCAGTTTTATTCATAACACACATCCGCTCAGACTATTTCATTGATTATACGAACGGAATTTAGCGAGACCGCGGACAAATGGATAAGTGATCGGAGCATCCTTCACAACAACGGGCGGGTAACCGGCTACAGACAAAGTGGATTCCCGCCTGCGCGGGAATGACGTGCATACAGTCTTGCCCTGCCATTAACAACGGTGACCGTCATCCTGGGGATCGCTGTGACGGCGGCCAACCATGCTCGCCTGAGTGTGAAACGACACAAAAACAAAAGGCCGCCCCGATAACGGTGGCGGCCCTGGTGTTTCAGTATTGCGGTGACGTCAGCGCTTGTAGCCGCTGACCATGATGAAGGGGCTGGGCGGGGCCATCTGTTCGGACTTGATGTCCTTGAAGCCGACCGCGCGCAGGATGTCTTCCATCTCGGTGGTGGAGTAGGACGAGCCCAGCACGGTGTTGATGATCTGGTTGACGCCGATCAGGGCGGCGAGCTTGGGGCCCTTCTTGTCGCCCCACAGCAACTGCTCCTGGATCATGATGACGCCGTCCTTGTTCATGGAGTCGTAGCACTTCTTCAGCAGCTTCTTGATGTTTTCCGGCGATTCCTGGTTGGTCATCGAGGACAGCAGCATGGCGTCGTTGCCGGTGCCGAGGCTGTCGGTGTTGTAGTCGCCGGGCAGCAGCTTCACGCGGTTGTGCATGTTGTACATGTCGACAACCTCTTTCGCGATCTTCAGGTTCTGATCGCGGTCCATCGCCACGGCGTTCAGGCCAGGGTAGCGCTCGCAGAACTTGACCGCGAAGGTCGCGGGGCCGCAGCCGACGTCCATCAGTTGCTTCTTGCCGGTGAGGTTGAACATCGAGGTCAGCACGTCGGACTGCGACAGGGCGCGGTTGTGCATGCCCATCATGTAGTTGCGCGTCTCTTCGTCGGAGTAGGCCTGGTGCATCAGCGCCGAGGGCTTGCCGGTCTTGACCGTGTTGTAGAGGCCGCCCCAGGCCTGGTACCAGTTTTCGAACATGTAGACGATGCCGCCCTGGTAGTACTTGCTGGACTCGGCGAGGAACATCTTGCTGAACTGATTGTTGCGGAAGACGTCGCCGTCGCGGTCGAGGAAGCCGATCGAGACCAGCGCGCTCAGCAGCGCGCCCAGGCAGCGGCGGTCGGACTCGGTCTCGCGGGCGAGGGTGTCGAGGTCCTTGCTCTTGTCATCCAGGATGCTGAAGATGTTCAACCGGTTGGCGGCGTGCAGGACGCAGGAGTCCCAGTACGCGGACGCCACCTGCATCACCTTCATCGGATCCATGCCTTCCGGCATGTCCCAACCCCATTCGCCGCCCTTCTTGTCGCCCTGGGAACCTGACATGGAAACCCCCCTGAGAGTTTGTATGGTATCGAGACTAAGTATCGGTAAGATATTGAAAAATACCGGCAAAATATAGCGAAAAACGCCGGAATTGTCCAGCCGGCGGGCCGGACCGCGCCGCTTTCACCCGGTCCCGCGCGCACCTAGGGCATTGCCGGGCCGGGAAAAAATCGTGGTTCCAGCCCCGTCAATCGCGCACCTGCCGCAGGTACTTGCGGTTCTTAGCGACGTGCGGGCAGCGGTTCTTGAGGTCCCGGAGCTTCTGGCGGAGACAGGTCGGTCCCCGGGCGAGCCGCCCGCCGGCTATTCGCGCTCGATGTCGCGATGGGCGTCCATCAGCGTCTTGGTCATGATGCGGTCGGTGAGCGCGATCGCGACCGACGAGACGATGAACGTGATATGGATGATGACCTGCCACTTGATGGCATGCTCGGTCATCTGCTCGGCGTTGATGAAGGTCTTCAGCAGGTGGATCGACGAGATGCCGATCAGCGCCATCGACAGCTTGATCTTCATCGTCGCCGCGTTGACGTGCGCCAGCCACTCGGGCTGGTCCGGGTGCTCGCGCAGGTTGAGGCGGGACACGAAGGTCTCGTAGCCGCCGATGATGACCATGATGAGGAGGTTGGCGATCATCACCACGTCGATCAGGCCGAGCACGATCAGCATGATCTCGGTCTCGCCGATCTTGTGCGCCTCGTGCACCAGATGGTAGAGCTCGACGCCGAACAGATAGACGTAGACGGCCTGTGCGACGATCAGGCCCAGGTAGAGTGGCGCCTGCAGCCAGCGGCTCCAGAAGATGACCTCGGACAGGCCGACGTGGAGCATATTGCGCGGGGGGATCGTTTTGGTTTCGCTCATGCCTTCCTCAGAGAAAAATACCCGACATCGGGGTGAAAAATTCCGTCTATCTTAATGGAATTCCCACGCCGATCCCAACTGTCGCAGTCAATTAAGGTGCTCAGCCCCCCGGGGCTCCGGCCTGCTTCCAGTCCAGCAGGACCTCGATCAGCGCGCCGGCGAAGCGTTCCATGGCGATATCGATGCTGCCCCAGGGCCAGTCGAAGGTGGGGGGATATTCCGGGGACTCCGCCTCCAGGTAAAACCTGCTCAGCACCTGATCGCTCGAACCGTCGATCACCGTTACGTCCGCGCCCACCTCATTGCTGCCGGCCATCTCGCCCACGGCGATGCGCAGCGGGTTGTGCACCTCGACGAAGCGCTTTACGTGGATCTCTATGACCAGGCTGCCGGTGTCGCCCGACTCTCCGGCGGCCGCGACCGACTGGAAGACCTGTTCCCCGTTCAGCTCATCGACCAGGATGAACTGCAGGGTCTCAAGGTGTTCCTGGGCCTTCGCCACGTCCGAGGTCACGCGGATCACGGCGTTGCCGTACGCCTCGAAACCGGCCGGGCGCTGCGGCTGCATGCCCGCGCATGCGGTCAGGAATATCAGAAGACCCAATACGAGGTGGGGCTTTCCCATGATGACGGCTCCGGTGATAGACGAGGATGATCTCCTGCGAGAGGGTCCATCATAGACGCGCCGGATGATGCCTGTGTTACATGACCCCGGCGCGCCTCCAGTATACGCCGCCGGCAGCCGTGCCCCAACAGCGCCCGCTCACACCGCCACCGCGCGCCGGCGATGGAAGATCAGCCCGATCAGCAGCACGCAGGCGATGGCAATGGCCGCCGGGAAGAGCACGGTCGTCAGCGAGTAGTGCTCCAGCGCCAGGATGACGAGGAGATTGCGCGCGGCGAACAGGCCGAAGAACAGCGGCGACTCCGTGCGCGGGAAGTGATAGGCCTTGCGCACCGTCGGCCCGAAGCCGAGCACGTCGACGAAGGTGAGGATGACCACGGCCCACAGCGGCCGGATCAGGGTCGCGTACCACAGCTTAAGCGACCACAGCGCGAGGGTGAAGAACAGCCAGTCGAGCTTCGTGATGGTGGTGTCCGCCCTCTTTATATAGGCCAGCACGGCGATCACGATGGTGATGCCGCCCGAGATCCCGATCGGCCAGGCGCCGACGCCGCCGCCGTCCGCGAGCTGCGCCAGGAACACCACGAAGGTCGTCGACCCCCAGATGATCCAGGAGAACACATGCGGCCTGATCTCGCCCTTGACGATCGAACGGATGTAGGGCAGAAATACCGCCAGCGTGAGGGCTATGGCAATGGCGCTCAGGAGTTCTTTGACATGCATGACTACATTGTTTCGTCTCGTTCACGCGGGAAAGGGTTTCGAAGTACATCAGGTACTCGATCAGGAGATCGACGAAGCCCCAGATAGACGTGCCGGTCATCAGCGGGGAAACTCCTGCACGCCCAGGGACAGCTTCAGTCCCTGCGACATCACCTCCGCGGTGCTCGAACTCATCCTCGATCTC